>VBOJ01000166.1 GCA_005877775.1 Nitrospirota bacterium
TGCTGCCGTCTCTCGAGATGGTGATTTGGGTGGCGGTCGGAGGGCGAGGTACCCTGATCGGAGCTGCCTTGGGGGCCGTCGGCGTCAACTGGGCTCGGAGCATCTTGACCAGTTCCTTCCCGGACCTCTGGCCATTCTTTCTGGGGGGGCTATTTGTCGCGGTGGTCCTCCTGTTTCCGGAAGGGTGCCTCGGTCTGGCGAGGAGGCTCAACAGCGGATGGCATGCCGGCCTGAGTTTTCGGAAGAAGCTGGCAACCTCGGAGCCGGAGGGACAAGAAGTCCGATAACAGTGCGGGTGGACGTTGTCGTGGGGAACCTTGTGTCGTGAGCGAGATGCCTGCACGCGGGTCAATCATCTATCTGGAAGGCGTGACCGTTGACTTCGACGGCTTCAAGGCGCTCCGCAATCTCAACTTCATCGTGGATTATCGCGAACTGCGGGTCGTGATCGGCCCCAACGGAGCCGGCAAGACCACCTTGCTGGACGTCATTTCCGGGAAGGTCAAGCCGGTATCCGGCCGGGTCGTGTTTGGCAAGGATACGGACTTGATCGGGCTGCCGGAGCACGAAATCACCACGCTCGGCATCGGTCGCAAATTCCAGACGCCCTCAGTGTACTTGAACCTGTCGGTATGGGAAAATCTGGACCTGTCACTGAAACGCTCAAGCAAGGGGGTCTTCGCGACCCTGGTATCCAAGCCGGACCGTGCCGAGATCGAGAAGATCACGTCGACGCTGGAGACCATCGGGCTCGCGGAGAAGGCGGACGCCCGGGCTGGTGCGCTCTCCCACGGCGAGAAACAGTGGCTGGAGATCGGGATGGTGTTGCTCCAGGACCCGGCGCTCTTGCTGATTGATGAGCCGGTCGCCGGGATGACCGATCGGGAAACCGAGCAGACCGGTCTGCTGCTGCAGTCGCTCGCGGACCGCCGCTCGATCATCGTGATCGAACATGACATGGAGTTTGTGCGGCAGATCGCGCGGACGGTGACGGTCCTGCACGAAGGCACCGTGCTCTGCGAGGGCCCGGTAGAAAAGGTTCAAGCCGATCCACGCGTCGTCGAAATCTATCTCGGCCGGCAGAAGGAAGCGGATGCTGCTGCAGCTCGATAATCTCAACGTGTTCTATGGGGAGAGCCACATTCTCCGGAACATCTCCTTGGAGGTGGAGCCGGGCCAGGTGGTCTGCCTGATGGGGCGGAACGGCGTCGGGAAGACGACGCTGCTGAAGACCATTATGGGCCTGCTGCGATCAAAGACGGGACATGTCCGATTTGAGGGAGTGGACATCTCGCAGGACAGCCCGGATCGTCGGGTGCGTCGGGGGCTCGCCTACGTGCCGCAGGGCCGGGAAATTTTTCCGCACCTCACGGTCCGGGAAAATCTTCGACTGGGGTACGAGGCCAGCGGCAGGATGCAGAACCACGGATCAGAGGGAACGGCCTTGGGAGAGGTATTCGAGCTCTTTCCCAGGTTGACCACGCTGTTGAACCGGCCGGGCGGTGTGTTGAGCGGAGGCGAGCAGCAGCAACTGGCCATCGCTCGGGGGCTGCTGTCCAAGCCGAAGCTGTTGCTGTTGGATGAACCGACGGAGGGCATTCAGCCGTCCATCGTGGAACAGATCGAGCGCGTGATCGAGAGGTTCAAATCTGAGCGACGGTTTGCGATTCTGCTCGTCGAACAGTACATGGAGTTTGCGGCGCGGCTGGCGGATACGTATGTGATCATGGCCAAAGGGGCGGTAGTGGCGGCCGGCAAGACCGCAGAATTGAGTGAAGAACAAGTGAAGCAGCATTTAATTGTGTAGGAGGTGGGGCGGCAGGGGTGATCGCCGTGCTCCCGCAGCGCGCACGCTCAGAAGGTGCTCGCTGGACGGCCGCAGTAGCGACCACCCCTGCCACCCCAAAACAGTCTTGCCGGCTCGTGTGAGAGGGGGGAGGATAAAGGAGACAAGAGGCGGTGGTGGCAGCGGGCAAGACTTCGGAGCTGAGTCAGGAACAGGTGAGGCAACATTTGATTGTGTAAGCGACGGGCTGGCTAGGCCAACCTCCGTGCTCGCGCATCGCGCACGATCAGAATGTGCTCGATGGACGCGCGCAGTAAGCCTCAGCCCCGACCGCCTGCAGGAATTATCCCCCGCCCCGACGCGGTGGAGAGGGAGGGGTAAGGGAAGATGCATTTAACGCCAAGGGAGCAAGAGAAGCTTTTGATCTATGTCGCGGCGCAGGTGGCCAAGGATCGGAAGGCACGGGGACTCAAGCTGAATCATCCTGAAGCGGTGGCCTATCTGACTGCTGAGATCCTTGAAGGGATTCGAGATGGTCGCTCGGTGTCGGAGCTAATGAGTTATGGCGCGACGCTCTTGAAACGTAAAGATGTCATGCCGGGTGTGCCGGAGATGCTGCCGGAACTTCAGGTCGAAGGCACGTTTCCGGACGGGACGAAACTCGTGACAGTCCATCAGCCGATTCGGTAAGGGGCAACCGAGTGAAAGTCATTTTCTTGGTCGTGATGAATGCTCTTGTCCTGGGTGGATGTTCACTGGATGATGTTTACTGCCTGTTTTGTGAAGAGAAAACTCGCGCTCAACTTGAACGCGAGGACTACGACTGTCGCTTCGAGGCAGAACACGGAGGGCGGAACGCCGAACGCTGCAAATACATTGAACGGCAACCTTGCAAGGATTGCTGAGCTAGACAGACCGTTCATGAACCACATTCAAACAACGATCGGAGTGGAGAATAAGGGGAATGCCAACGATCAAGGCTAGGAATCGTCGCGGATCAAGGACTAAAAGTACTTCCAGAGCAGCAAGCAGATCTAGTGCAAAACATCTCCAGCCTGCCGATGTCATCCCAGGTGAGGTGATCCTCGGGCAGGGTGACATTGTCGCGCTTGAGGGGCGGAAGACCGTCGAGTTGACGGTGGCCAACACCGGGGATCGGCCCATTCAGGTGGGGTCGCATTGTCACTTTTTCGAGGTGAATCGGGCACTGAGGTTTGATCGAGAGAAGGCCTTTGGATTTCGGTTGCAGGTGCCGGCTGGGACAGCGGTGCGGTTCGAGCCGGGCGAGGAGAAACGGGTCACGCTGGTGGCCTTTGGGGGCAACCGTGTCGCTCATGGGATCAACGCCCTCACCCAAGGCAAGCTCGACGATCCTCAAGTAAAGAAACGCGCACTGGAGCGCGCCGCCCAGCTTGGCTTCATCACGCAGAAGCGTTAGGCAGTTACATCCGTTTGGTCCGTTAACG
This sequence comes from Nitrospirota bacterium, assembly GCA_005877775.1. Lineage (GTDB taxonomy): Bacteria > Nitrospirota > Nitrospiria > Nitrospirales > Nitrospiraceae > NS-7. The sequence continues at coordinate 3,253 of VBOJ01000166.1, forward strand.
GACTAAACCGACTCAACGGACACAACGCTCTAGGAGACCCATGAAGATTCCACGCCGCCAATATGCCGATCTGTACGGCCCGACGGCCGGCGACAAAATCCGTCTGGCCGACACGGAATTGATCATCGAGGTCGAGCGCGACCTGACGACGCCGGGGGAGGAAGCCAAGTTCGGCGGCGGCAAAGTCATTCGGGATGGGATGGGGCAGTCGCCAGCCGCGACAAGCGCGCGTGGCGCCCTTGATCTCGTCGTCACCAACGCCGTCATTTTGGATCACTGGGGCATTGTGAAAGCCGACATTGGCATCAGGGATGGCCGCATTGTTGGGATCGGCAAGGCTGGCAACCCAGATCTGATGGCTGGCGTCACGGCGGGGATGGAGATTGGTCCCTGTACCGAGGTGATCTCCGCAGAGGGCAAGATCGTCACAGCCGGCGGGCTGGACACGCATATCCATTTTATCTGCCCGCAGATCATCACCGAAGGATTGTCAGCTGGTCTCACGACTTTGATCGGAGGGGGCACCGGTCCGGCCACCGGCACCAACGCGACGACCTGCACGCCCGGTGCCTGGAACATCGCCCGCATGCTCGAAGCTGCCGACGGCTTTCCGATCAACCTGGGCTTTCTCGGTAAGGGGAATGCCTCGCTGCCGGATGGCCTCAATGAGCAGGTCGAAGCCGGCGCAATCGGGTTGAAGCTGCACGAGGACTGGGGGACGACACCAGCAGCCATCTCAACCTGCCTGGACGTGGCTGAACGGTACGACGTGCAGGTCGCGATCCATACCGATACCATCAATGAAGCCGGGTTTGTGGAAGATACGATCAAGGCCTTCGCCGGTCGAACGATCCACTCCTTCCACACGGAGGGAGCCGGCGGCGGCCATGCTCCGGACATTATCAAGGTCTGCGGCGAGCCCAATGTGCTGCCGTCCTCCACGAATCCCACCATGCCCTTCACCGTCAACACCATGGATGAGCACCTTGACATGCTGATGGTCTGCCACCATCTGAACTCGAGAGTCCCCGAAGATATCGCCTTCGCGGAGTCCCGTATCAGGCGCGAGACGATCGCGGCGGAGGATATCCTGCATGACATGGGGGCCATCAGCATTATGTCGTCAGATTCTCAGGCGATGGGACGGGTGGGGGAGGTGATCATTCGTACCTGGCAGACGGCACATAAGATGAAGGTGCAGCGTGGGCAGTTGACGCCGGATGGAAAGAAGATTCAGCAGCAGCCGAATGACAATTTCCGCGCGAAGCGGTATGTCGCCAAATATACGATCAATCCGGCCATCACCCACGGCATCGCGCACGAGGTCGGCTCTTTGGAAGTTGGAAAGCTGGCCGATCTCGTAATCTGGAAGCCGGCCTTCTTTGCCGTGAAGCCGGAGATCGTCGTGAAGGGAGGGTTCCCAATGGCTGCCGCGATGGGCGACCCGAACGCGTCCATCCCTACGCCGCAGCCGGTCCTCAGCCGACCCATGTTTGGAAGTTTCGGACGCGCTCCCTACAGCACGAGCTTCACATTTGTCTCCCAGGCTGCGCTGGACCGCGAGGTGCCCAGAAGGCTTGGTCTCCAGAAGCGTGTGGCGTCTGTGAAGAGGTGTCGCGGCATCGGAAAGCGAGACCTCAAGCTCAACGATGCGCTCCCTAAGATTGAAGTGGACCCGGAAACGTATGAAGTGCGCGCCGACGGCCAGCGGTTGGTGTGTGAACCGGCATTAGTCCTCCCTATGGCGCAGCGGTATTTCTTATTTTGAAGCGAGTGGCAGCGGGCGATGGGCGATAGGCAATGGGCAGGCTGAGAGAAAACCGTCTGCCTCCTGCCTATAGCCAATCGCCCATAGCCAATAGCCTATGGATACATTAGCTCTGCTAAGAGGCATTCGATTTATTGACAACTTCTTCCCATCAGGCGGGTATGCCTTCTCGTCCGGGCTGGAAGCGGCGGTGCAGGGCGGTGCCATTCGCAATGGGGACGATCTTTCAAAGTATGTCGAGGA
>VBOJ01000086.1 GCA_005877775.1 Nitrospirota bacterium
AACTAAAACGAAGCGAAATCCCGCTAGTTGTGCTCAACAATCTGTACAAGCACACCCAGATGCAGAGCACCTTCGGCGTGATCATGCTGGCGCTGGTTCACAATCGCCCGGAAGTCCTCAACCTCAAGCAGATCCTAGAGGCCTTCATCGAGCACCGGCGCGAGGTCGTCGTCCGCCGGACAGCCTTCGAGCTCCGCAAGGCTGAGGAGCGGGCTCATGTGCTTGAGGGCCTTAAGATCGCGCTGGACCACCTGGACGCAGTGATCACCTTGATCCGCCGCGCCCAATCCCCCGATGTGGCGCGGGAAGGGCTCATGCGGCAGTTCCAGTTGTCCGAGATCCAGGCCAACGCGATCCTGGACATGAAGCTGCAACGGCTCACCCAGCTCGAGCGCAACAAACTGGTCGAGGAGTATCAGGAGACGATCAAGCGGATGGAATACCTCCGGTCGGTCCTGGGCAGCGAGGCGCTGGTGCGCAAGATCATCAAGGACGAGCTGGAAGCCATTCAGAGGGACTACAGGGACGAGCGGAGGACGCAGATCATTCCAGAAGAGGCCGAGATCAACGTCGAGGACCTGATCGCCCAGGAGGAAGTGATCGTCACGGTTTCTCACACCGGCTACATCAAGCGCAACCCGGTTTCCCTCTACCGGGCCCAGCGGCGGGGCGGCAAGGGCAAGATCGGCATGGGGATCAAGGAGGAGGATTTCGTCGAGAACCTTTTCACGGCCTCGACGCACGATTACCTGCTGTTCTTTACAGACGCCGGCAAGGTCTATTGGCTGAAAGTCCATGAGATTCCCGAGGCAGGCCGGGCCGCCAAGGGCAAGGCCATGGTCAACCTGCTGGCCCTCGGCAACGACGAGAAGGTGACCGCCACCCTGCCCGTCAAGGAGTTCCGGGATGACCGGTTCGTGATCATGGCCACGCGGCAAGGCGTGATCAAGAAGACAGAGCTCTCGGCCTACGGTAACCCACGCCAGGGCGGCATCATTGCCCTCTCGCTGGACCAGGGCGACAAACTGATCGGGGTCCAGATCACCGATGGTCAGCGTGAGATCCTGCTGGGCACGCGCCAGGGCATCGTGATCCGATTCAAGGAGGATGAGGTGCGGCCTATGGGCCGCACCGCCTACGGCGTGCGCGGTATCACGCTGGAGGAGGGCAACGAGGTGATTGGGATGGAGACGATCACGCCGGACTCCACCACCTCGATCTTGACCGTCACCGAGGGCGGCTATGGCAAGCGGACGCCGGTCACTGAGTATCGCATCCAGGGACGAGGCGGGAAGGGCATCATCAGCGTGAAGACGACCGAGCGCAACGGGCCTGCGATCGGCTTCCTGCAGGTGCGCGACGAGGATGAAATCGTGCTCATGGCGGCGAAAGGGAAGATTCTGCGCTGCAAGGTGGACGACATCCGCCAGATCGGACGGAACACGCAGGGCGTCCGCCTTCTGGAGCTGGAAGATGCCGATGATCGGGTCATAGGCGTCGCCAGGTTGGCGGAAAGCGTCGAGCGGGATGACAGCCAATCCGGCAACGGAGACGGCGGCGCACCGGAAGGTAACGGCGGATAGCAGCCCCACATTCCTTATTGAGTCGCTCCGGCCTCGCAACACCTGTCCTCCATGCAAGACCCATCCTTTCACTCAGCTGCCCCTCAGAGGAACCAGGCCTCCAGGACCCAAGTCGCGTTCACGACGGGCGATCCCGGGGACGCGAAGGCTGGTCCGAAGCCGCAGGCCAAGCGGAAGCTCGACACCGTCGTCAAACTCGCACTCGGGGTGCTCATCGGCTCATTTCTGCTCATCTGGGTCGGGATGTTTCTGAGCCGGCCTGATCGCTCGATCCCCCCCTACAGCATCGGGTCCCAAGAAGGCACCGTGGTGGCAGTCCACGTGCCGGGCTGGACGAGTGACGCGGCGATCGAGACCCTCATCGAGCGCTTCCGGAAAGTGGCGCGGGAGACGAGGGATTTCGGCAAGATGAAGATCCAGCCGACGACGCCCCATGATCCCGCCGGCCGCTACCGACGCATGACGGTCTACATCTTTACCCACGACTCATGGGCGGAGCCAGCGATCCTCCACCGATATCTGACCGCGAAGGACTCGACGTCTGCTGAGGATCAGTCGCTGCGAGAGGCGTTTGAGAAATCGGTGCGCGGGTTCTATCGGCTGGATGAATCCGAGGAGGAAGGGCGGATCGGCCCGATCCTGAGAGGACACGATACAGCCGGCATAGCCGCCTACGCCAGGCTGCTGTTCAAGGGACCTGTCGGAGCATCCCTTCGTAGCGAGGCAAAGGAGACAGGGTCAGAGGCAGCACCCACCGGAGTGGGTACCCGGGCTCGATAAAAACCAGAGGCGTATTCTCTGAAATCTTGACCATTGCATGCGAAGCGGCAAGGGGCACCCCGGATGTTTTCGCGCCGAGAACGCCGCAGATGGCCCTGTGTCGTTCGCCGCAGTAGAATGGTGATGCTCCGACAGGTCCCGGAAGTCCGGTCACTTCGACGAGGGGCGCCGCAGCGACAGCGCCTGTGCCATCACCACAATCAGGCGCGCGCGTAGGTCAGGGTCTTTGACGGCCGCGGCATGGTCCGCCGCCTGGGCAAGGGACTCCGGAGACGGGTCCGTCAGTCTGGGATCCTCGTCATCCTGTCCGTGCGCCTCTTGCGGCTCACTCGAAATCTCTCCGACGCGTAAAATGATGTCCGAGACAAGCTGGCTGCCGGCCTCTTGATTGATCTTCTCAAGCAGCGTCGGTTTCAAGAACGTGAGCTGCTGAAGCCACACCGAGTTTTCCACAATCAGGTACAGTTTCTTGAAGCGGATTTGGTCGGGGCGCGTGTGCGAGGCGATCTGTTCGCCGGCGATTTCGGACCAGTGGCGACGCAGACGCCACTCCAGGAGCTTTGCCTCCATGCCGAAGCGAGGGGCGAGGTTCGTCAGAATCGAAGAGACCGGGGCAAAGAAACTTCCGCGTCGCATGGCGGCATATTAGCAAAAACCAGGTCCGAAAGTCCGAACGTCGAAAGTCAAACGACTTGAAGACCTAAAGACGGATGAGTTTCCACGCGCTGCGTAGTATAGTGGCTGGTCATGGCAAAAGACCGCCCAGAGAAAGTCGTGGCGACGAACCGGAAAGCTTTCCACGACTATGCGATCGAGGAGAAACTCGAGGCCGGGATCGTGCTGAAGGGTACCGAGGTCAAGTCCCTCCGCGAGGGGCAAGTGAACTTGCGGGACAGCTATGCAAGCGTGGATCACGGCGAGCTGGTGCTCCACCACTGTCACATCAGCACCTACAGCCATGGGAACATCATGAACCACGATCCCGTCCGGCCGCGCAAGCTCCTGCTGCACCGGAAGGAAATCAACAAGCTGCTGGGCAAGACCCAACAGAAAGGGCTGACGCTCGTGCCGCTCCGGATCTACTTCAGTCCGCGGGGCCTGGCCAAGGTTGAGATCGCCTTGGCCAGAGGCAAGAAACAGTACGACCGGCGGGAGGCGATTAAGGACCGTGAAGCCGGTCGTGAGCTGGCACGGGCGATGAAGGGCGCACGGCGTGCAAAGTAAGAGGAGAGCGTGATGCCTCAGAGACATCGAGCAAAAGAGATCTGTTTCGAGATGTGGAAGGCGGGAAAGCCGTTCAGAGAGATTTACAAACGGACCAATGTGAGAGCTGCGACGGTGACCAACTGGATCAGGGAATGGGAGCGAGGAACGCAACGGACCTGGACTCCCGACATGCCCCATCGCGGTGGTTATACCGCGCAAGAGCAGGATTAAAGCGGCTCGCGACTCCCACGGAAGAAGGAGAAACCATGTGGACACCAAAGAATTATGACTGGCTCATCATGTCGTTGCTGTTCCTGGCTATCATCGCCGTCGTGCCGATCGGAAACCGATTGGATCTGAGGACCTCGACGATTCTCTGGCTTATCTTCGGGGCCGTTGTCGTGATCGGACAAGCCAGCCTTCGTGTCCTCTCGTCAGGCTTGAGCGAAATCAGGGATGCGCTGCATGAAATCCGTGGCCTCCTGCGCGACACCCGCAACCGCTAAGCAGGAAACGGCCCTGCGCGTCGAGCTGATGTGGTCTGGAAAGTCCACGGGTCATGAGGTATGGTGAACCTTCTTAGAAATGGGCGCGAAGCAGCAGGTTGGTCCAAGGCTGATGCTCAGCGGTTGAGGACGAGACAGCACTGGGCTAGCGGCTGTTCTAAGCCTGCCGAGGAGTGGAGCGTGCAGAAAGGGTTTGCGACGCGACCAGCGCGCGTAGGGGACGAATCTGATATGAGCCTGCGAAGAACTCAACCAAGGTGTGTCCTCGTAGCGGCCGCGGCGCTTTCTCTCTTCTTCGTCTCGTGCGTCCCCTGGCAATGGGAATACCTGATTACTGCCACCGATCGCGCGACACAAGATGAGGTGAGACAAAAAATGGGTGCGCCGAACCTGACGAAGAGCCTTGACGGGATCGAGTCGATCTGGACGTATCGGTACGAAGTCTCAAGTTCTTTCTTGTTTCGGCGCGGCGACATGATCGGGGGCTTCCCCTGTATTGAGTACGTCCTGGACTTTGATGCAACGCATGTCCTCAGATATTGGGTGCGCCAACCGTGCTAAATGCGGCGGCGTCAGGTTCTGGAAATCCTGAGCGTTCTGCTGTATGCTGAATCCATACTTGTAGAAAAGGGGGTGACCGGTTTCGACGGGGATCAAGAGGCCAGCGGTGCATGTCGAGCTCTCGGGTGCTCGTTAAACCTCCGGGAAACTAGCAACTGCCAATCAAGAACTGGCACTCGCAGCTTAAGTGACTGCGACGTCCCTCCACCTGAGGCCTGCGGGGGTGGAAGGGGCGCGATGCAGCAGGCTGGTCCAAGGCTGGTGCTCAGCGGCTGAGGACGAGAACACACTGGGCTAGCGGCTGTTCTAAGCCGGCCGATGGGCGTGGGCGGCTGCGAAACCAAAACGATCGGCTACACATGTAGAGCTGCTGCGCTGAAGATCTTCGGACAGGGGTTCGAATCCCCTCACCTCCACCAAGAGAAAGGCGGCTGCCGGGATGATCCCCTGGCAGCCGCCTTTATTTTAATGAGACTGGAAAGACCAGGATGCTCAAACAGGTCATCCCGGGAGGCCGCAGGGATGCGAGGACCCCGAGGCGTACTCTGCTAGTACGTTGAGGGGTTCGAGCAACTGAGAACAAAGCTGGGGGCCTGTTTCAGCATCCTGTTATGGTCGCGCCTCCAAGACCAGATTGAACGGCGTCTGCGTGGCGCGGCGGAAACGGGTAAAGCCGCCCTTGGTCACCACGTTCCGCAGACTTGCCTCCCCGGCCTGCGCCCCGAGCGCGGGCCCCTTGTAGGCCAGCGACGCCGGTACACAGATCATCGTGGAAGCAGCGTAGAACACCCGGCCAATAGGGTTGAGATTCTCCTCCACTTTGTCGTTGGCGAAGGGCTCGATAATCATCCAGGTCCCGTCCTTCTTCAAGGTTTCGCGGACATGCCTCGCCGCCCCCACCGGATCGCCCATATCATGCAGGCAGTCGAAATGCGCGATAAAGTCGTAGCTCGTGCCAGGGTAATCTGTGGACTTGGCCACCGTGAAGGTAATGTTCTTCACTCCGGCATCTTTGGCGCGCTTGCGCGCCGCGAGAATGGACGGCTTGTGGTAATCAAAGCCAACAAACGAGGATTTCGGGTAGGCCTTCGCCATCAGGATCGTGGAGGAGCCAAAGCCGCAGCCGACATCCGCGACCTTCGCACCGGCTTTGAGCTTGGCCTCGACGCCATCGAGCGCGGGAATCCAAGAGTTGACCAGGTTGCCTGCGTAGTTCGGACGGAAGAAGCGTTCCGTGCCCTCAAACAAGCGGTAATCGTGCTCAGCCCAGCCGAGGCCTTTCCCTGAGCGAAATCGCTGCTCCATCTTGGGCTCCGCCATGAAGGTCGCCGCAATCACCTGAAAGGCACCGGGCAGGAAACATGGACTGGTCTCATCCGCCAATGCTAAGGCCTGTTCCGGCGGCAAGACAAAGCGCCCGGTCGTCGCATCATACGTGACATAACCGCCCGCCGCCTGGTTCGACAACCATTCGCGCACATACCGCTCGGTGGTCTTGGTCGCCTTGGCCAGTTCCGCCGGGGTAACCGGTCCCATCTTGGCCATACCCTTGTACAAACCCAGCCTGTCGCCGATGAGAACCAAATTGGCGCTCATGGCCGCCCCAATGTCGCCAACCGCCTTGCCCAAAAATTCATTCAACTTGTCCTGATTAATGGCCATACCTCCCCTCCCCTGTGAAAAGAGCCCCCATTGTTTTCAAGTTGTGTCGTGCTGTCAAGCCCTCAGCGGCGGAGTCTTTTTGAGAAGAGTACAATAGCGCCCGGCGGACAGCAGGACTGGCGAACCAGGAGGAACGATTCCATGAAAGAGTATCGCATCAAGCCGGGATCCAAGCTGAACCTCAACAAGGTCAATCCCGAAGACACCGGCGCCTACAAGAAGAATGGTGAAGGAAAAGCGAAGGCCAAGGCAGCCACGGCCGAGTTCATCGCAAGACTCGGTGGGCTCCAGGAGCGACTCTATGCCAACGCGACTCGAGCCCTGCTCATTGTTCTCCAGGGTATGGATACCAGTGGTAAGGACAGCACGATTAAGCACGTGATGTCGGGTGTGAACCCGCAGGGCTGCCGGGTGGCGACGTTCAAGACGCCCACGTCCCTTGAACTGGCGCATGACTTTCTGTGGCGCGTCCATCGGGAAGTCCCGCCCAAGGGGCACATCGGCATCTTCAATCGCTCCCACTACGAAGACGTGCTGATCACACAGGTGCATGGGCTCATCTCCGACAAGCAGGTTCAGCAGCGGTTCGATCAGATCAAGGAGTTCGAAGAGCTGCTGCACGAGAGCGGGACCGTGGTGCTCAAGTTCTTTCTGCATATCTCCAAGGAGGAGCAACGAGAACGGCTGGAGGAACGAATCCGCGATCCCGAAAAGCGGTGGAAGTTCAATGTGGGCGATCTAGAAGAGCGAAAACGCTGGGACGAGTACATGACGGCGTTCGAAGACGTCGTCTCGGCCACCAGCACGGATCACGCACCCTGGTATGTGGTGCCGGCCAACCGGAAGTGGTATCGGGATCTTGTGGTCGCCGATACCGTCGTGGTGGCGCTGGAAGACATGAAACTCAAACGCCCACCGGCCCCGGAGGATGTGGACTTCGACAAGTTAAAGATCATCTGAAGCGCGAGCCGGTGCGCTGGTACTCGCGGCTGGAGGATTTGGTCTTGGTAGGGTTTTCCTACGCGCCGGGATCTCTGGCAAGACAAGTTCCGCGATCGCTGATTCAGCCTCTGAATTCAAAAACCTGCCTGAAAGTCCGGTCGTACGTCAGTCGATCTTTCAAGAGTTTCGGCGTATGCTTCTGTAGGTTCAAAAAGCAATAGTTCAAAAACTGTTCGGAATTATTGGTTTGAGAGCGCGGCTATCGGAGCCAATGAGCGAATCAAGCCACAAGCAGAAATGGAGGACGCATCATGAACATGAGAGGCTTTTGCTTGGGACTCGCTGTTGGAACCATCTCCACTTGCCTACTCGGTCAGTGGGTGTTCTCCGCCGCGAGCAAGGAGACAGATCGGCCCAAGGGCATATCCCCCGAAATTGTCGCCGATTATATACATAGTGTAGTCCAGGCGGATCGAACTTTTTACACGAGCGAGATTGTGGAGCGGATGCAGACGCGAGGCATTGCCTACGCCTCGGAACACTGGAAGGAGACCGGAGAGATCCCTTTACCCGCCCAATTTGTACTCGAAACGGGGCGGCTCGTAGCTGAACAACCAAATGGGATTCAATTCCGGCTGATCAGCAGTTGGCCGATAAATAGAAGGAATAGCCCAACGACAGAGTTCGAGCGGACCGCGCTTACGAAGATCCTCGTGAATACCGATCGTCCCTATACAGGCGTGACAACCGAGGGCAGGGCTCGTGTCTTCCAAGCACTCTATGCCGATAAAGCCCTGTCTCAGATGTGCGCCGATTGTCACAATGTGCACCCCAAAAGCCCAAAGAGGGATTTCAAGGCGGGAGACGTGATGGGTGGGCTTCTTCTAACGTTTCCACTCCCCCAATAGGGAAGGCCAACTGAAGATGAGCGACCTTCATCGACGCTGCGTGTGGGGTAAGCTGGCTGCTGTGAGCCTAAGTGAGTCTGAGTAGGCTGGAGGAGGGTTACGGAAACGGTTTTCTAAACCGTGCGTCATTCCTTCCAAGCTTTTCCCGGTCACCAATTTCCTGACTCCCGGCCTCAGAGGGGTCTTCTTGGTGGATCGCTGGGGGTGCGGTGTCAAAGTGCGCGTTCAGCTCGAGAAACTGTGCGATCGCCCGCCAGGCTCGGGTTTTCACCCCATTGACACGTTTATCGAAGAGGAGTAGATAGACTCTGCAGCCTGTCATTCCGTGAGCTGTGGGATCGGACAGCGCGCAGCTGTCATCCAGGTCCCGCAGATAACTTCGAAGAGGGAGGAGGCGGATGATGCAAGACCTGACGCCACCGGGCCAGGCTGGCCCGTCGAGTCGAGGGCGGGCTTCTGCTCGGTCATGCTGACCGGTTCTCCACTGGCTGTGCCGTATGGCACCATAGACCAACCGGGCTCCAGCCCAACAGGAAAGTTGGAGAAGTGACGCCGGCATGAGGAACACAAGCGCCTGGGAGCTAGTGCATCTCCCCCGACTAGAAGTCTGACATTCTCTTCCTCGCGCGGGTCTTCAGAGGGTCTTACAACTCAACAAGGATTTCGGCGTCCTAAGCGCCAGGCGCGGGCGACCTTTCGGAAGGTCGCCCGCGTCGTTTCTGTCCTTATTCCTAGCTCTCGATCGGTCAATCGCCGACGCCCACCATCAGATTCTGTCCGGAAAATCGGAAATGATCCCATCCAGGCCAAGCGCACCGACCCGCTGAATATCCTTCGGTTTGTTCACGGTGTACACGAACACCTGCCGGCCTGCTCGATGCAGATCATTCACGAGGGGTTTCGTGGCGGTGTCGAATCGCAGGCCGGCATGGGTCGCACGGCCGTTCACCGCCCATGCGACCGGGTCTTGCGGCAGTTTTTTGAAGAGCGCCATCGTGGCGGCGGTCGGTGCCGGCTCTCGCAGGCTGAGCAGTTCTTCATGGAGAAATGACGCATAGATGACGGGGCCGGTGAATCCGGCCTGCTGGACCAGCGCGCAGACCTGCGCGCCGATTCTACTCGCCTTTAGTTCCAGGATCAGCCCAACCCTGCCGCTGGCCACCTGCAGCGTCTCTTGCAGAGTCGGAATGCGCTGTCCGCCGCCGGTATCCAGTTTCCGCAGTCTCTCCAGGGTCATCTCGGCGACAGCCCCCTTGCCGTTCGTGGTGCGATCCACGCGCTCATCGTGCAGCAGAACGAGATGTCCGTCCTTTGTCCGCCGCACATCCACCTCGACCAGGTCACACCCCAGCTCAACGGCTTTCTGGATCGAGACAAGCGTGTTTTCCGGCGCGTAGCCCGCCGCCCCGCGATGCCCGATGCGGAGAATCTTGTTGCGGCTGGTCATCGATTCGCCAGGATGCAGGTGACGCCCTGATTGTTTAAGCTGGCCCAGTCTCTCCCCTGCTGCCTGTTTCGAAAAGGTGATTCTTAATCGCTTCGAGGATTTTTCGCGAGCGGACTTCGTCGCCCGCCACGCCGACTCGGATCGTGATCTTGGCTCGGGAGTCCGCCACTGTGTCGAGATCAATCCACACGTGCTTCCCGTCTGCGAATTCCGATTCAAGATTGGCGCTCAGTTTGTCCTCTTTGTCTTGCAACACAGGCAGATCCAGGTCCTTGATTCCCGCCAGGGCTGCCGCATGGACGGTGGACACCGGGTGGTTCAGCTCGTCTTGCAGTTTGCCCATGACATAGACCGCCCCTGCAGCGCCGCCCGCTGCGCCTACTGCTAGGGCGAGGCACCCAGAGCATAGGAGGGCCGGCGCCGCGCAGAGTATCAGGTAAGCCGTCTGAAGGACCCGCTTCAGGATTTTCATTTGTTTGATCATGTCACCTCCAAGATTCTTGGGCATACCCTTTCCCTGAGCTATCAGGGCTCAGTCGTCACTCCCCTCTTCACTATGGCAGAAGGCGCCGGCTAATTTAAGAGAGAGACTGAAGGGGGCTTTCTTTTGCCATGGGACTTCCCTACCATATTAGCCCATGGCCGAGAAAAAGCCCAAGACCGTGGGCGCGACGGGGGCCAGGCGGCGGAGGAAGCCGGCCGGGGTCTCGACCGGGCTGGCGGCGACGGAGCTGCAGGCGGCGGCCCCGCCAGGCGAAGTGGCTGATCTCCATCGGGCGATCGAGGGGGACGGCGGGAAAGTGCTTGCTCTGTACCGCGAGCCCTATGGCGGGCGCTGGGTGGTGATGGCCGCGCTGCCGATCGCGCTGGTAGCGCCCACGCCCTATCAGCGGAATCTCTCGGACACGCACGTTCGCAAGCTGGAGGCTGTGATCGGGAAGATCGGACGCTTTCTGGACCCGATTGTCGCGGTACGGGCTGTCAAGGCTGCTGAGGGAGCGGCCAAATATTGGACGCCGAACGGGCACCATCGGCTGTCGGCGATGCGGACACTAGGCGCCAAGAGCATTACGGCAATCGTGGTGCCGGAAGCTGCCGCGGCCTACCAGATCCTTGCGCTGAACACCGAGAAGGCGCACAACCTCCGGGAGAAGGCGCTCGAGGTCATCCGCATGTACAAAGAGCTGGCCCGGCTGGGTGACGCCAATGAAGAGACCTATGCGCTGGAGTTTGAAGAGCCGGCCTTCATTACGCTGGGACTTTGTTACGAGGAGCGGCCGCGCTTTAGCGGCGGCGCATACAATCCGGTCTTGAAGCGCGTGGAGGAGTTTCTGAAGCAGCCGCTGGGTGTCGCGCTGGAGGTTCGGCAGAAGCGAGCCAAGACGGTGTTAGCGCTTGACGATGTAATTGTCCAGCAGGTCGAGGCGCTGAAGGCCCGGGGAATGACGAGTCCCTATCTGAAGAGCTTTGTCGTGGCACGGGTGAATCCGATCCGCTTCCGGCCGAAAGAGGCGCCGCCTCTGTCCTTTGAAGAGGCACTTGACCGCATGACCAAGGCTGCTGCGAAGTTCAATCCCGATAGGATTAAGATGGATGACCTGGCGAGGTCGGGCGGCGCGCCGGACGATGCAGATTGAGTACATTTCCCTTCCTGCGACGCGCCATTTTATACAGTGACTTATCATGAAAGTGGCGTACTGTTGCGATTTGCGTTTCAATGGGGCTGGTTGATTGAGAGGAGGGTCTTATGAGCCTTGCAGACCAGAAATGTGTTCCTTGTCGAGGCGGCGTGCCGCCGATGGAGCCGGCGAAAGCCCAAGCAATGTTAAAGCAACTGGAGCGCGGCTGGCAACTGAACAAAGAGGGGCATCTGGAGCGGCTCTATACGTTCAAGGATTTCGCCCAGGCGCTGTCCTTCGTGAACAAGGTCGGAGCGGTCGCCGAGGCTGAAGGGCATCATCCGGACCTGTACCTGGCCTGGGGGAAGTGCAAGGTCGAGCTCTGGACCCACAAGATTAACGGCTTGACCGAAAGCGATTTTTACATGGCGGCCAAGGCGGATCGGGCGTTTGAGGCGTTTCGGGCTTAAGTGGTGAGTGATGAGTGCGGAATGATGAATGTTGGATGAGGAGTGGTGAAGGCAGAAAAGTGGAAAGAGACGGAAAAGGCGATTGGCGTGATCGGACTAAGGCCTTCGCGCTTCGGATCGTTCGCATGTATGCGATTCTTTCCAAGGAAGGTCGAAGCGCAGGTCCTAGGGAAACAGCTTCTGCGGAGCGGGACATCGGGTGGAGCCCACTACCGTGAAGCATGCAGAGCCCGTTCTCGGGTTGAGTTTGTAAGCAAGGTAGAAGAGGGCTTACAAGAGTTGGCGGAAACGGTGTAGTGGCTGGAGCTGCTGTCAGAAGGGGGGCTTCTTCCTGATGGCCAGTTTGCGGAGTTGCGCGCTGAAGCGGATCAGCTCACGGCGATCCTTGTAGCCTCGGCCAAGACCGCAAAACGACACCAGTGAATTCTCTTCCGAATTCTTGACAATCCGGCCATTCATCATTCAGCACTCCGCATTCATCACGTCGAAGGTTTTCTATGAAGGCTCTGGTCCTCGGAGCAACTGGACAGCTCGGCTCCAACCTTGTACGGGCGCTCCTTGTCAGAGGAGATCAGGTCCGCGCGCTGGTCCGTCCGACCAGCAACCTCCTCGCCCTGCGGGGCCTGGACGTCGAACGAGGCGAAGGCGACCTGAACAATTTCGAGTCGCTCCGCCGTGCCTGTGACGGCGTCAAGATTGTCTACCAAGCCGCCAGCTATTACCCGCCGCACACGATTCCGGTCGGAACGGCCACTGCCCAAGCGTTAGCTGAGACGAAGAATCTGCTGGAGGCCGTCCGGCGCGCATCGGTGGAACGTCTCGTCTTCACCAGTACGCTTACAACCATCGGATTCCCCGCGGACCGGACTCGACTCGCGGACGAAACCTGCCCCTTTGTCCCTCTGTACCCCGACAATCCCTACCTGATGTCCAAGGCCGCGATGGAGAAGGCGGTCCTGGAGGCGGCCAAAGAGGGACTGCCCGCTGTCGTCGTGAACCCGACCGTCTTTTTCGGGCCTTACGACAGCAAGCCCACGAGCGGCACCCAGATTCTCATGATCGCGCGGCGGCGGATGCCCGTCGATGTTCAAGGACTGGTCAATGTGATTGATGTGCGGGACGTGGCAGCCGGGCTGATCAAGGCGGCAGAACGGGGGCGAGTCGGCGAGCGATATATCCTGGGGAATTGGAACACGACACAAAAGGAGCTGAACGAGCTGATCGCGCGCGTGGCGGGGGTCATGGCGCCGATGGTCGCAGTCCCGTTTGCGCTAGCGCGGTACGGAGCGAAGTTCGGCGACTGGGCCTTCAGGACCCTGTTGAGAAGCCAGGCCCCGGTTCCCGGGTTCTTCGTGGAGGTGCTGCGGCACATGCAGCACTATGATTGTTCGAAGGCGATTCGCGAGCTGGATTACCCTAGGAATCCGGTCGAGCCGGCAATCCGCGACGCGCTCGTGTGGTTCCGCGAAAACGGCTATCTGTCCGCCTAGCGGGAAGGCAGAAGGCAATGGGCAAGAGAGTAAAGGCTATGGGCTATAGGCCAGAGGGTAAAGGGAAGCCTCTTTAGACTCACCTATCGCCTATTGCCTCTAGCCTTCCTATAGCCCATCACCTACAGCCTATCGCCTGCCCAGAAACTACATGGAGAGTTTTTGGACCACATTCCTCATCTGGACTCCATGGACCAGCGAGGCCCCGCCGCGAATTGCGCAAGCGACGTGGATCGCCTCGGTCATCTCCTCGACATTGGAGCCTTTCTCCAAGCAGGCCTGTGTGTAGGCGTCAATGCAATATGGACATTGCACGGCGTGGGCCACGCCAAGCGCAATCAGAGCCTTTTCACGTTCCGTCAGCGCGCTCTCGGCAAAGACGGCACTGTAATAGCTCGAGAACTTGTCCCACAGCTCCTTGTTCCCCTTTCCCATGTCCGCGAATTTGCCTAGGTCTTGAGGATGATAGTAGGTGTCCATGACGTCCTCCTGAGTTTTGAGTTATGAGTGCTGAGTTGTGAGTTTAGGGAACTCAAAACTAATAGTTCATAACTCAACACTGGTCTCTGTCAGGCGTTACCGGGCTGGTCAGGCTCCGTTTCGGACAGCACTTGGGCGAAGCGGGTGCCCACGATGTTCGTGACCTGGGACATGATGTCTGAAAGCTCTTTCCATTCATCGGGCAACAGGTCGTGTTTGATCTGAGGATGAATCGCCCACTGCGCGGTCACTTTCTGTCCATCGCGGGTCACCACCACCTTGAGCAGCTCGACGTCCCGTGCCGCTGCTTCGGATTCGCCATTGGGCGGTTTACCTGGGCCGCCGGACGATTGTCCAGCGGGCGGAGTCTGCGTGGCCATAATGCTTCTCCTTGCTTCTTGCCTGAGGAAAGAGCCCTCATAATACCGCATCGGCAAAGGTTCTGTACATGCACTGCGCTGGGCCGTTCGGTTGTCGCGGCGCACTCGTCGGGGCCATGGCAGGTGGGGGTGTGAGCCCCAAGTTGAGTGGCGAGCGGCCAATCGGCTATACTAACGCGCCATGAGTGATGCGATTCAGCAGCTTTGCCGTGATTCGTCGATCGAGTGGCACCGAACCCTCCTTGGGGTCTCGGAAGCCATAGCCTCACACCGCGATCTAACTGAACTGTTTCGAGATCTCGCCCAGCGCCTTCCCCGAGTGGTGCATGTAAATTTCGTGAGCCTGTCCTTACATGATCCTGCGCGTAGAATGATGCGGTTACACACCATTCAGGCGAATGTTCCCGCCGACATCGTGGGTGGTCACGAATGCCCGGTCGAAGATTCTCCGGGTGGATTGGTGTGGCAAACGCAGCAGCCTCTCCTCGTTCCGGATCTTGCCGAAGAACGCCGCTGGCCAAGCGTCACCGGGCTCATGCAGGAGGACGGCATCAATTCCTTCTGCGTCGTTCCTCTGACCACGGCGGTGCGACGGGTGGGGGCCATGGGATTCGCAAGCTTGAAGAAGGAAGCCTACGGTGAGGAGGACGTAGAATTCCTCCAGCAGGTCGGCAAGCAAGTCGCCGTTGCTGTGGACAATGCCCTCCATCATCAAGACCTGACCCATGAACGCGACCGGTTACGTCTCCTCCTTGAGGTGTCAGAATCCATTGCGTCACACCGCGACCTGGGCGAGCTGTTTCATGATCTCGCCCAGCGACTTCCTCGCATCGTTCCGTTCGATTACATCAATCTGGTCTTGCATGATCCCACGCGCGAGGTCATGCGCCTGCACATCCTGGCGGTGCCGGTACCCAGTACTATTAGCCCAGGGCTGGAACTGCCTGTTGATGAATCCCCAGGGGGAGTTGTGTGGAAAACCCAGCAACCCTTGATGGTTGACGACGTCATGCAAGAACGCCGCTTCCCCAAGTTGATACCATTGTTGCGTGAGAATGGCGTGCAATCCTTCTGTGCGGTTCCTCTTACCACGGCGCTGCGACGTCTGGGCGCGATGGGATTCGGGAGCCTGCAAAGGAGAGCCTATCAAGAAGCAGAGCTCAACTTCATGCAGCAAGTGGCGAACCAGGTGGCGGTCGCCGTGGACAACGTGTTGCACGACGAGAGCGCCCAGTCTGCCCAGCAGCAACTGACACACGAACGGGACCACGTGCGACTTCTGCTGGAAGTCAACAACGCCGTGGTTTCCCATTTGGGGCTGGATGACCTGTTCACCGCCGTCAGTGCCTGCTTACGAAAAGTCATCCAGCATGATGGTTCAGGCTTGGTGCTGTATGACCAGGAGACTCGCCGGTACCGAGTCCACGTGCTGAGTTTTGCGAAGAACGAGTCCTTCATCGAAGAAGGACGGGTCGAGTCAGACTGCAGGACACCAGCCAGCATCGCTATCACCACTAGGAAGCCGGCTGTATTTAGTGAGCAGGAGCTGAAAGATTTGTGCTCGGAATCGCCAGTCGCGCAACACTTGATTGCCGAAGGGGTGAAAGCCTTCTGTTCCGTCCCGCTCCTATACCACGACCGGGCACTGGGTGCGCTGAACGTAGGGAGACGCCGCGAGGATGCGTTCAGCCCAGAGGACATCGGGCTCCTGAGCGAGGTCGCGAAGCAGATCGCGATTGCCGTCGAGAACGCGCAGGCATACCGGGAGATCACCGAACTGAAGGACAAGCTGGCCAAGGAAAAGCTATATCTCGAGGAGGAGATTCGCACTGAGCAAAATTTCGAGGAAATCATCGGCGAGAGTTCCGCACTCAAGCAAGTCCTCAAGCAAGTCGAGATCGTCGCCTCCACCGGTTCGACGGTGCTCATCCTGGGCGACACCGGAACCGGGAAGGAGCTCCTTGCCCGCGCCATTCATAACCGCAGTGAGCGTCGCGGAAGGACCTTCGTGAAAATGAACTGTGCGGCCATCCCGACGGGTCTACTTGAGAGCGAGCTGTTCGGCCACGAGAGGGGGGCCTTTACCGGCGCCATCGCGCAAAAGATCGGCCGCTTCGAGCTGGCTGACGGCGGGACCCTGTTCTTGGACGAAGTGGGCGATATTCCGCTGGAGCTGCAGTCGAAGCTCCTGCGGGTGTTGCAGGAGCAGGAGTTCGAGCGCCTCGGCAGCACGAAGACGATCCGGGTTGATATCCGGCTCCTAGCTGCCACCAACCGTGATCTTGCCGCGATGGTCACCGACAAACAGTTTCGCAGCGATCTCTATTACCGTCTGAACGTGTTCCCCATTGTCAGCCCCCCGCTTCGCGAGCGCCGCGAGGACATTCCGCTCCTCGTCCGCTATTTCGCCCAAAAGCACTCACGCCGGATGAATAAACAGATTGAACAGATCCCGTCTGAGACCATGGCCGCCTTGTCCCGGTACCACTGGCCAGGGAATGTGCGGGAGCTGGAAAACCTGATCGAGCGTGCGGTGATTCTCTCTCCCGGTGTCGAATTGCATGTCCCTCTCGCTGAATTGAAGGCACCGGCAAGGGAAGGGGCTCAGCCTGTTACCACACTCGAAGCGGCGGAGCGCGATCACATCGTGCGTGCGCTTCAGGTGGCCAATTGGGTCATCGGGGGTCCCACCGGCGCCGCCGCCAAGCTTGGCATGAAACGGACGACGCTTCAGTCCAAGATGCAGAAGCTCGGTATCTCCCGTCCGACCTAATGCCAACCCCCTGATGGCGTGTCAATGCGCTGTCATGATTTCTTCGTCTCTACTAGTTCTCGCCTTTCTCATTTCCAGGGCTGACGACTCCAGACTGCAACGAGTGCCCGAGTGGGGGGATCCTCGCTCAAAG
>VBOJ01000073.1 GCA_005877775.1 Nitrospirota bacterium
CGGAACCAACGCCCGAGCGGCACCGCGAAGCCGTGCTTGGGGCGGCCCAGAATCCCTTCCGGCAAAATCCCGCGGAGCGCGCGTTTGAAAAGATGCTTTGTCCTGCCGTTGCGCAGCTTCAGCTCGGCCGGAATGGTCGCCGCAAACTCGACGAGTTTGTGATCGAGCAGCGGAACTCGAGCCTCGATCGAATGCGCCATGCTCATCCGGTCCACTTTGGTCAGGATGTCCAGCGGGAGGTAGTGGTGCAGATCAAAGTGTTGCAGCACGGACAGCCAGTTTCCGTTCCCGTTGCTCAGGTGCCCGGTTCCAGGGCGCCCGGGGTCATAGTGTGAAAGCTGTTCGCACACGTCGGGTGTCAGTAGTTTCTGTTGCTCGTCGTGCCTGAAGAGCGTCGACGCATCGAGGTAACGTTCGGGATCAGGCAGCGAGAAATGGCGGAGGAGATTGCGCCCCCTCATCCCATCGGGCATGAGCCTCGACAGAGTCCCGAGCGCCCGCCGAGCGGGAGTCGGCAGGAACCTGGCGCGCCGTTCCCTTCCCTCAACGACATATTTCTCGTACCCCGCGAACAGCTCGTCGCCGCCGTCGCCGGACAACACCACCGTCACGTGGTCGGACGCCAGCTTCGAAACCATATAGGTCGGAATGGCGGAGGAGTCGCCGAAGGGCTCGTCCAGATACCAGGCCAGGTCTTCGAGAATGTCCAGCGCATCGGGCTCGAGCATCAGCTCGTGGTGCTCGGTGCCGAACCGTTCCGCCACCAGCCGGGCATGCGGCAGCTCGTTGTACTCCTGATCGCCAAAGCCGACCGAAAACGTCTTCACAGGACCGGAGGTCAGACGCGCCATCGTGGCGACGACCGCGCTGGAGTCGATCCCTCCACTGAGGAAGGCTCCCAGCGGCACATCACTGACGAGATGGAGCCCAACGGACTCCTTGAGCAGCGCTCGTAACTCTTCCCCAAAGTCCTCTTCGGACCGGCCGTGGTCCGGTTCGAAGCACACCTCCCAGTAGCGCTCGCACCGCAGCCCTTCCCCCGGCGATGCAACAAGCAGGTGCCCTGGCTCCAACTTCCGCACCCCCTCGATGATACTGTCCGCGGGCGGGGTGGTGAGAAACGTCAGGAGATGGCTGACGGATGGCCAGTTGAGGGTCCGTTCGACCTCAGGTAATTGCAGGATGGATTTGAGTTCCGAGGCAAAGAGCAGCCGGCCGCCGATGCTCCCGTAGTACAGCGGCTTGATCCCCAGACGGTCCCGTGCCAGCAGCAGGGTTCTCCGACGCTCGTCCCAGAGCGCGAAGGCAAACATCCCGCGCAGGTGCTCGACACAGTCAGGTCCGTGCTCCTCGTACAGATGGACGATCACCTCCGTGTCGGTGGCGGTCGCAAACGTATGTCCGCGATCTTCCAACTCGCGCCGGAGTTGCCTGAAGTTGTAGATCTCACCGTTTAACACGACCCAGACGGTGCCGTCCTCATTGCTTACTGGTTGATGCCCTGTCTCCAGGTCGATGATGCTCAACCGACGCATCGCGAGCCCGACGCCTTCATTTAGATAGATACCCTCGTCGTCCGGGCCGCGATGGAACATCGCTGCGCACATCCTGCGCAGCTCGTCCACCTCCACAGGCCGTCCGTTCAAGCTCATGATCCCGGCTATGCCGCACATGGAGTCTTTCCCTCAGCTTCCCTGGAGCTCCTGAGCCCGGGATGAGCCGATGCCCAGTCTCCGGAACCAATCTGCAAGCAGGGCCCATTCGCTCTCACGCACGAGTCCGACGCTGAATGCTATCCCAAGATACGACACAGTATAGACGAGGCCGGCTGTCACCAATCGGGGCAGCGCCGCAACATCAAGGCTCGAGCTCACAATCACAGTCGCCAAACCTGCCGCCGCGGCTACGGCTCCGATCCCCAGAAGATTTCTCCAGGGCAGCAGGTCCGCAAGACCAACCTGCCAGAGATATTTCATCCTGACCAGTCCCAGTCCTTTGCCGAGAGCTGATGCCAGCACCGTGATCAGGACCGCTCCCACCAACTCCAGGGCCGAGAGAAACCAATGAAGACACGCTGCGATCATCAGCAGCCTGATCACGTTGAGCGCGAGCAGAAAACGGGTTTGGGCGTAGACGCGCAGCAACCCGTCCATAGGAATGACAGCCAGCAGGATGGCGCTCGACCAGACCATGAAGATCGGGACGCTGGCGAAGTACGCTTCTGTGAAGAGTAAGACGATCAGGTCGCGGGCCGTGACGAGCAGCACTCCGAACAGGGGGAAAAAGATCAGGGCCAGCTTGCGGATTGTGTCGTGCCACATATCCACCACGGCGTTGTCTCGTCCCTCCTTGATCTCCTCGGCCATCTTGACCATCATCACATTCACGGTCGAGGTCGCCATGAGATCAACGAGCGGCACCTGCAGGCATCCCACCGAATAGATGGCGAAGGTGGCGGCGTCAAAGTAGTAAGACACGGCATACTGGTGGAGCGTGTCTTGCATAACATGGACGAGAACGTAGAGTGCGAACGGGGCAGCATAGATGAATTGATGTTTCAGGAACTCGAGATTCGGCCGAAGTGAGCCGTCGAACTCCTGCCAGACGTACCATGCCATCGCGCATAACCGGAGCGACGCAAAAGCAATGGCTCCGATGAGGAGCCATTCCAGCTTCGGCACTAGCAGCACGGGCAGAACACACAACATGGCTCGCGCGAAGTCGGAGCAAGCGTAAGACGTTGCAGCCAGGCCGTACCGGTTGCGCGAGGTCATTACGATCTCTAAGCCAGACGCCGCCAGCATCAGCAGAGCAAAGAGACCTAGGAACGGGATCAGCGGAGCGAGCCCGGGATTGCTCATCCACCCTGCGATCATGTCGCCTGCCATTGTCAGAAAGACCAGGCAGGCGAGCCCGGCGGCAGCGAGGACCAGCGTGGAATTGACGACATAGCTCCCGCTGTCCCTGACGGCGCGAGGGAGAAAATAAAACAGGCTTTCAGCCATCCCGAGCTGGACGATCCCGAAGAGGGTCCCATAAATCAGAAACATCTGCTTGTAGGTTCCGAACTCGGCTTGATCGAAAATTCGCACCAGGATGATCGGCAGGCAAAACGAGACCGCAAAGCCCAGGGTGCGTCCCGTCATCAAGACCAGAGCCGGCCTAAAGGTTGAGCGCATGGGGTACGACTTCCGCGTGCGATGAAGAGGTCGGAGCAGTCAGCTCTCCCGGACCCTCGCCGGTCGGCTTGGAAGAAGTCGAGGTGTCTCCGGGATCCGAGGCGGGCCATCTGTGGTTGTGTTCGCACGTAGCCATCATGTCGAAGATCCAGTGCGCGTGGCAGCTCATGATGCTGGAGGAAAATCGGCCGAGCGCATCCACGCAGGACTTTTCCCACAGAAACTTCCGCGGGATGGTCAGCCGCGGGTGGACGGAATCGCGGCGGAGGCAGGTGGTATAGCCGTAGCGGTAACCTGCATCCGCAACCAAGCCGACTACCACCGCGTTGAACCGTCCGTCCGGATAAGCGAAATGAGTAATCTGGGTTCCAAGCTTGCGCTCCAACGTCAGCCGTGAATCCGTCGTCTCATGTGCCACGCGTTGCCAGCTTTCGTTGGTCAACAACGCGTGCGTCTTGGTATGGGAGCCAATGGTCATGCCGACGCGATGCATCTCAGACACCATGTCCCAACTCAACGGATGCAGTTCTTGGAAACCGCTCTCGTCAATGGGCACGGCTGCTTCCAGGGCTTCAATCACGCGATTGATCTTCTCCTGGGGGAAGGCCGTGAACAGAATCCGCATGGTCAGAAACGGGTCGCGAAGGGTTGCGCTCATCTTGTTCGGCGCCGGGAGCGACAAGCCGAGGGTCGCGCACAACTGGACCACGTCGCGCGAAACCGCTTTCCCCGTTGAAAAGGCGCTCGTCAGCAACAGATAGAGCTTGTCGTAGATTGAAAGGCGGGTGGTTCCGATCAGATCGGTCACCACGAACAGGCCGGCCGGAATCCCCTTTCGCCTGAGAAGGGGGAACGCATGGTGATACACCCCAGCGTACCCGTCGTCGAAGGTGATCGCCACCGCCGGCTTCTCGAATGGTTCGCCGCCTTCAAGCCGGGCGCCAAGTTCGTCGAGCGAAATGAAGCGGTACCTACGTCCGAGCCAGTCCAGGTGGCGCTCCAGCATCTTCAGGCTAACCAGGTTCGGGAGGATTGCACGACCTTCATGGGCAGCCGTATCCTCCACCACCGCGTGGTAGCCGATCACCCAGGGCAGATTTTGAGGAGTGGTGAGGGACCCGATCAACGCATTCGCTCCGGCCCACTCCAGCGCACTCGCAAACCCTGTTTTCGCAAGCCTGCGCAGCATGCTGCCCTCTCTATATTTCTGCGCGTCGCACGGATGAGAGCCGATCAGCGACTGCATGCGGGATGGCCTCCCGTGCGAGTCTCTTGGTGGCTCGGTCCAACTCGACCGCGCGTTGGCGGATCAGTCCGCCTACGTACGGAGGATATAGTTCCACCCGCCCCAGCTCCCGCGCCTCGCGCGCCCACAGGAATTTGTACGATTCGTGGCCGTGGAGCAGGTCATACTCATCGGCGCCCTCCTCGATTGCGCTCTTGATGGCCAGTCCCATTGCGACCAGACCGACACTGTGCTTGCTGTATCGGGGATCAAACCCGGACTGATAAAAGTAAAAGGTCCGGTGGTACCTGAAGCCGTACAGCGATGCGGCCGGTTGCCCGTCTACCAGCAGAACAAACAGCCGGAGCCAGCCGCGTTCCAGAGCCAACCGACTCAGCTCTTCGTGGAATGCCAGAAGACTCTGCTTGTGCAAGCCATCCGAGCCGCCCCTGTCCCGCCAACGCTGGTGGTGCAATGTGATCAGGTTGGCCAGGGCCACACGCCGTTGCTCCTCGGATCGGACGGATTCGAACTCCACGGTGGCCTGTTTGGCGAGGTTCTTGAGCCTCCGTTGGAAGTTGTACCGGTGCTCCGGCCCCAGGCTGGCGAGATACGACTCCCAAGAGTGGCCTGACAAATTAATCAACGGACAGAGGTTGATCTTGGCTTCGGAGCAACCCCACCCGCGTGCCTGCAGCTCCGCGGTAAGCCCGGCCACCAAGCTGGACCGTCGGTTCAGGTGAGTCAGCATGACCATGAGCCGCTCTTGCGCCAAGAAGTCAGCCAGCAGGCGGCAGATGTCCGGTTCTTTCCCGCGCCGGATGATGAGGTCCAGATAATCGGACCCCACGCTTCCGGTGCCCAGGAATTCCAGCGAGCGGCACGGAATCAAGCCGACCACGGTCCAGGATCTGACCGCGAACGGCGCGATCGCCACCAGCTCGCGGCCGCATCGCACCGTGATGAGAAATAGCTTTCGCCCTTCGGCCAGGTTTTTCCACCAGGTCCACAACCATTCCCAGGTCAGAAACAGGCAGTCGGCGGTGCTGTTTCGGAGCAACTCGTTCCACTCCTGCTTGAGAAGCTCAAACCTCTCGGGTTCCTGGATGATCTCGACAGTGGTCCCATCCGGGACCTTGCGTTCCGGACCGTTGTCTCCCGCCGCCATGCCTGGTGGGAAGGCGCCGTCATGGTAATCCGTGATGTCGATGTCTCTTTGAATCACTCGGGCCGGAACGCCGGCCACAACGGAACGGCGCGGAACGTCTTCGAGGACGACGGCGTTGGCACCGACCACCGATTCTGCACCGATGCGAACGGGGCCCAGAATCTTCGCGCCTGCTCCAATAAAGCAACGGTCTCCGACCACCGGGACTCCCCATAGGCGGGAACGACCACCGATCGTGACCTGCTGGCCGATCGCCACATTGCTGCCGATCCGGCAACGACTGTGGAGGACGACCCCCATCCCACCGTGGCCGAATGTCGTGCCTTGACCGATCTCCGCCGACATCGGGATGGACGAGTTGTAGATCAGAAAAATCAGGCGATGCATAAGCTTGGGAACAATGGGGATGCCCCGCGTATAACACCAATGACCGGCACGGTATAAGGTGATAGCATTCATTTCACAACCCTTACAGAAACGACAAGGGAGACCCGTCCTTACCAGGCCTCGATCTGGGATGCTAGTTCCAAAGCATGCGCTGTGTGAACAGGTGAAGCTGAGATCGTGCTAAAAGTGCAAACGAAGGGTGAGGACCTGGTCGGCCACATAGTCTACCTGTGCCGGGGTCATGTCCTGATGAATGGGGAGTTCCAGGAGATGGTCGCGAAAGAACCGGGCATCCGGGCCTTCCTCCCGTTTCGCCTCAGGATAGCCGTAATTCCAAAGCTCCACAGCTGCGATCCCGCGTGCCCATAAGGCTCGAGCAGCGACGCTCTTATCCGGAACCAGGAGGGGAAAAAATAACGGACACACTCCTTTTGCTAGTTCCTTGTCCCACAGGGGAATCCTGCCCAGTAATTTTTCGCGCATCAGCAGATAATTCTGCCTCCGCTTCTGGCAAATCAACTCGTAATCAAACCGGTTCAGCAACCAATGACAGAGAGGAGACATTCCGACATTAAGGTTTGCTACCCGATATCCCGCCGACTGGAACTCCGGAGAGATATCTCCAACTGGCAATCGTTGCACGCCGATGGAGGTCAGAGCTCTGCCTGCAGCTCTTTTCGCCGAAAACAGCGCGTTCCCGACGATTTCTGACTGGCTTCGAATCCACTCCAGCATCAATTCCAGGCACCGCCCAACGACCGACGTCCCATCACAGCGCCTTAATTCCATGTTTCTGAGAGCGCTCAATACATTTCTGTTCTGAATTAACAGCCCACCGTTAGGAACGGGCACCGTCTTATAGAGACAAAAGATGGCGTAGTCACCAAATGATCCGAGCGGCTCTCCGTCGAATTCGCTGCCCAAAGCCAATGCACAATCTTCGATCAGGATCATCCCTCGCTCTCGGCACAGCGCCATGAGTTCCTTCATCGGTTGGGGCCAACCTAGATAGTGGATCACGTACATGGCCCGAGGATTGGATCGGCACAATCGGCTTAACTCATCCAGGTCAGGCTCCATATTTCGATTGATGTGGTAGTAGCGAACGGATGCTCCTGAGGCCCGGACCGCCCAGACCTCGACGCCGCTGTGGTAGTCGGGCATCAAGACGGTATCTCCCTTCTGGAATCCGAGCGCGCGCAGCAGGTAATAGATCCCGCTACGGGCCACGTAAAAATAGGTCTTGTGAGGAGCGCTAAAAGGAAACGGCAGGCCCCTTTGCGAGGGAGCGCCTACAAAATAACTGGGCTTGAGGCCCGGCCAGCACGGCACGTACATGGAGGTCCTGATTCCTTCTGAGGGTCCGATCCCTCAGGGCATTCTGCGAAAACCCGACAAGCCACTCAGCCTCACCACGGGATCGCGCAGGAATCGATAACACCGTAGCCTTTCCAGGCTTGGCACCACACGAAACTTGGCGTAGTAGAGGAGACGAATTCGTAAAGAGGTCGAAAAGACGTATAGCCAATAGTGAGATCGTGTTTGCTTGGTCCAGTGAAGTTTCCATGATTCACTGGCCCCAAGGAATTCATATTCAGCCAGGCCGCGTTCGCAGGCATCACGAAAGACCAAGTAACAGAGGAGATTGTAAGGAGAATAGGTGGCGTACTGTGGGTCATAACCGGCCTTGAGCACAAAGAGCTTGTTCCTGTAACAAAGAGCGTACGCAAAGGCGATCCTGCTCTGACCGACTGTCAAAAAGATCAACCGGAGCAAGCCGCTTCGCGAAGTCGCTCCAGCCAGTTGAGTTAAAAATCTCTTGAGCTCCGACTGGCAGAGAATGGCCGTCCCCGATCGACTCTTCCAGTCCGATGCCTCGATCCGAAACCCGTCATTCAAGGCGGCGTCCAGTTGTTCACCCGAGGAGATGACCTCCAACTTCACCTCGCCGAGTTGGCCCAAGCGGTATAGCCATCGACGCACATTGTGTCGCTGGTTGGAACTGAGTCCTTTCAAATACGCCTCCCACCCGCCGGTCAAGTCGATGAAAGGCGAGTCCAACGAGCGCCAGATGCCTGTAAGGAACCCATCTGCTGTCGCCAGCCTAGGCAGCTCTTCCAATGCCCTGGAGCCGGCTGGCAACTGGCACAACCGCACGACATCCCACAGCCCCTTTTGGGTCATGAGGTGCCTCCAAATTGCACGACAGGCCTCCTGCGAGCTCCGCGTCAGGACGAGGTCGAAACGCTCGGTATAAACATTGGA
Organism: Nitrospirota bacterium; assembly: GCA_005877775.1. Taxonomy (GTDB): domain Bacteria; phylum Nitrospirota; class Nitrospiria; order Nitrospirales; family Nitrospiraceae; genus NS-7. The sequence goes on from VBOJ01000073.1 coordinate 8,225, forward strand.
AATAAACTCCATCAGGCGTACCGGGCACCCGCACATACGTCCACGGCTCAGCATGAACGGAGCAATCGCGACAGCCTCCTCTCCCGCTTTCACGACGAAAATGCGAAGTTCCTTCCCAGTGCCGAAGCAGTCCCACCAGATGCGCACCCAGTCATGCCTGAGAAATGGATGATCGATTCCTGCCCGCTCAACCAGGTGATCCCACACCGGCGCCAGCGATAGGAACGACCCGAAGTCAGAAATCGTCTCGACAGTGAGCCTGCGATCCTGAAACGATCTGGTGCTGGCACCGGTACGACGCCTGTCCCCATCCAGTGGCCGCTGAGAAGTCGTCTTCGCTTCTGCCAATTTCGGACTCATAGCCTAGCCTGCCTGCCTTGACCAGTTTCCTATTTGAAGCGCATGCACCATTCGCCTTCGAGCCGGGTGAGAACCGCATCCCCGGAATGGATGGACTGGAGGAGGTCGGGGTCGTGGGCATGAACCAGCACCCACATGCCGCGATGGTGATAGACACACGAGCTGCTGCACAACTCCTGCAAGAACCGGGGCTCGAGCCGGCCGGAGACGGCGACCACTCCTTGCCGCCAGGCCTGATAGGACAAATGATCGAGCACGTCCGTGATCGAATGCTCCCTCGCTCCCAGGTGCAACACCTCTCCGATGCCTCCCCGCTTCAGATAGTACAGGTACCAGCCGAGGAGAGCGCCTGCCGCGTTTCGAACCGCCACCTTCTGAAACACGCCATGCTCCGCTTTCTGAGCCAGGATCTCAAACAGCCACTGCAAAGAACGCTCGTCGTACTCCGCCCGCACCGACCGGTCGCGCGAGAATTCGGCCATGCCGGCCAGCAGCGTCTGCGCGTCCAGCTCCTCTCCAGCCATCTCAGGCGGCGTTTGGCAGAAGGGGCTCCGTGGCATCCGGGTGGCGAAGCCGTCCAGGAGCCGGCACACCGCCTGGGCTGTGGCGACAACCGGCGCGGGCAGGCGGTGCTTCCCAACCCGAGCCAGAACAAACTGGCTGGGCCGCAACAGCCGCCCCCAATACAGGCTGTACAACCTGGCGGTCACGCCCCCGGCACGTTCCCAGAGTCGGCGGGAGGTGTTGCTGGCTTCGTCGGCAATGGACAGGTCCTGCGGGCCGGACAGAAAGGCCTTCATGAGCTGCACGGCCGCCAGCGTGAAGCGACGGTCCGGTTCAACGATAAACTGGGAGCTGATCGCCGCTTGGATCGGTCGCCCTCGGAACGACATCCACCGTGGCATGACCCCGAGAAACCCCACGATGGCGCCATCCGTGTCTTGATAGACGAGGGAGGACAGCTCCTCGTCGTACCACGGGTTGTTCAGAAAGATCTCCCGGAAATACGACGCGTACGACCTCTGCATCTGGTCGGTCAGGTGATCGCCGGTGCCAAACACCCTCCGGTGCAGCTCCGCAACCTGCGGAATGTCTTCCTCGACAAACGGTCGGACCTGTCCCCTCTCGACTCGAGGAAGCTCTCGTGACGCTCGGTCTCTCACATCCCACCTGGCCATCTTGTCTAAACGTCCTCCTCAGCTCCACACACCAGTCCGTGCCATGCCACCACGCGTGCGCGGCTCAGCCTTGGCACCCCGACGGACTGGTCCCACTTCCGATTTGTCTCTGACTCCTGACGAAGTCCGCGATCCGTGTGAGCGAGCGCACATGCTCCACATCGAGATTCTCAATGGAAATGGTGAGTCCAAACTCCTGTTCCAAATGCACCAGCAAGTCGACAAAGGTCAGGGAGTCCATCAGCCCCGCCTTTAATAAGTCCGTCTCAGGAGACAGCACGTCCAGCTCGAGCTTGTCCCGAAAAATCGCCGTGATTTTAGGGAGGGTGTCTAGTTCTCCTGACATCTTAAAATCCGTTGTGATGAAATATTATTCGCGCACGAGGGACACGGCCGCGAGGCCTGAGCGACGTCTCTTCAGGGTCGCGGGGGAGCCCTCTGGTTCCGAGGCAGCGGGCGGCGCGGCGGCGGACCCGCACATTCTCCAGGAACAGGACGTCAATTCCCGTGCGCAAGAAGGTCTCCATCGCCTCGCGCGGCGTATTGACGATGGGTTGGCCCTTGACGTTGAAACTGGTGTTGAGCAGCATCTCCCGCCCGGTCGTTTTCCCGACCGCATACAGCAGACCATGGAAATCTTTGTTGTCGCGGGCGGACACCGTTTGGACCCGCGCCGAGCCATCGATATGGGTGACGGCCGGCAAGGCCTGGCGACAGTGCTCCCGGACCGGCACGGTCATGATCATGTAGGGCAAGGCGGTCATGGGTTCGACCTCAAACCAGTGATGCACTTGCTCGAGGGACACGGCGGGGGCAAACGGCCGGAAGGCTTCCCGCTTCTTGACCATGACATTGATGCGGTCGCGCATCTCGGGATGCCCCGGATTGGCCACGATGCTCCGATGGCCCAGCGCGCGGGGCCCAAACTCCATTTTCCCGCGGTACCAGGCCACGACTTGCCCCTCGGCAATGCGCCGCGCCGCCTCCTGGCAGGTCTCCTCGAACGTCGCAAAACGAACGGCATCAATCAAATCTCGAAATTCACTCAGAGCAGCATTGACTTCTTCCATGGCATAGGCGGGGCCGAAAAAGGGCACCGGCGATCGCTGGTTGCGCACCCGGCCGACCTGCGACGCCCGATACAGCGCCGCGCCGACGGCCGCCCCATCATCCCCGGCCGCCGGCTGCACATAGAGCTCGTCGAAGAGGCCCGCCCGCAAGAGCTGGCCGTTGGCCGTGCAGTTGAGCGCCACGCCGCCCGCCAAGGCCAGCCGGCGGAGACCGGTGCGGGCCCCGAAGTGTCCACAGAGGTGCCGCATCACGCGGTCGAGACAGGCCTGGAGCGCCGCCACCACCACCGCTCCATCGATGACCAAGGCCGCTGCCGCATCGTAGCCCTGACACATCCGATACTCCCGGTCATCGAGCCCGGGCCAGTGGGCCTTTTGGAAGGCGACCGACTGTTCCAGCCCGCTCACGCCGAGAATCTTCATAGGAGCCCTGACCGGGGCGCCGGTCGGTGCTGCAGGAAGTGTGCGGTCAGGGTGTTCCGATCAATTTTGCCGCTGGCATTCTTCGGCAGGGTGTCGAACGCCAGCCATAACGAGGGCACCATATACGGCGGCAGGACCTTGCCCAGTGCTTGCCGGAGCCCGATCGCAGTCACCTCCGTCTCGGGCTGGGGCACGTATGCGCAGCAGATGCGTGTCCCCTCAAAGCCATCCGCATCAATTTTTGCACCTCCGTCTTTGAGGATCCTGGCGAGCTGATTGGACAAGCCTTCCAATCGGGCGTAGGTCAATGTGTCGTCGCTCCCGACAACGGCGACAGCCTCAGGGCAGCGCTCGGCCTGGCCGGTAATGAAGTCCGCTAGCAACTCTGGCATTTAGCCACCTCGCGAGCGCGATTGAATGTCAGAGTTACGTGGTGCAATTCTTCGGGATTCGTTGGCACGTCTAGAATGAACGTGCGGTACCCTGCGGCCATATAGCCCGCCAACTCTTCCGCAACGCGCTCATAGCTCCCGACCAAATACGGACACATGGTCTTATAGTTCTGAAACGGAACGAGCCAATAGGTGTCCTGCGCCGCCTCTCGCCCTATCTCCGACAACTGCTTATGCCAGACAGAATCCGAGACCTTCATCGCCAACTGATGGGCAAGCTGGCCCCTGCGATCTTCCGGGAAGCGAGCATGGGCGACCTCCCAGGCCTCTTCCTCGCGCTTACGGCTGATGATGCCCACCCGGATTCCTGAATCGACGGACTCATCAGGCGGCTCGCCCTGACATTCCTTCGCCGGCTTCGGATACTTGACCGCGGTCGCGCCCATCGCTTTTGCGGCTGCCAGGCCCGCTTCGGACGATCCGGATACAAAAATTCCAGGAAACAGCTCCTGCGGCAGAGACGGCGACAGCTTCAATTTGTCCACCTTGTAAAATCGCCCGTCGTAGCTCACTATGGCGTGGTTGGCCAGAAGCCGCCTGATGATCGTGGTGTATTCGATAAGTCGTTCGTAGCGTTGATCGTGCGGAGTGGTGTCATTCAACGCCGTCAAGTCATTCTTGAACCCGCCTGCCACCATATTGAGGTATAGGCGTCTCCCGTGGAGGTACCCGAACGATGTGACCATCTTGGCCACCGCGTAGGGATGCATGTAGGCCGGCTGGACCGCAACAAGCGGACAGAGCGACTCGGTCTGCTGGATGATGATCTGGGAAACCAGCCACGGATCGACCAGGGAGTTGTCGGTGTATACGAGGATGCCCCTGCACCCCGCCTGTTCGCTCCACCGTGCAACATCCACAACATTTCGGACATAGGCCGTGGGGTCGGCGCCGCTGGATTGCGGACAGGTCGAAAAGATCTCGATGCCTGCGTCAAGCATGACGTTCTGCATAGTGCTCTCCTCTGTTGCTGTTCAGTTGGGTTCACGCATTCCGTGCGAACTGCCGCGCACCTGTGTGCCTCCGCGCGCGCCGGCCACTCGGAGCCTTGACCCGTTGAGGAGCTTCAGATACAGACGCTCCGTCTCTTGAACCATGCGTTCGAGGCTGAAGCGCTCGACAACTCGCTGCCGCCCCGCCTGGACGAACCGGGAAGCCAGTCCGTGATTGTCCAGAAGGCGGCAGATGGCCTCGGCTAGCGCCGCCGGATCGCGCGGCGGCACGAGCAGCCCCGTGACGTCTTCCTCCACAGCTTCGGGATTGCCTCCCACCCTCGTGGCCACCACCGGCACTCCCGCCGCCATGGATTCCAGCAGCACGTTGGACAAGCCTTCGCTCAGCGAGGGCAGCACCGACACCGATGCCTCCGCCAGCACTTCCGGCACGTCGAGCCGGAAACCCGTAAAGACGACACGTTGGTCGACCCCGAGGCGGAATACATACCGCTCCAGCTCTTGCTTGTACGCGTCCCCGTCCACCGGGGCGACGTCCCCTACGATCAGGAAGCGCGCCGTCGGTACACGCGCGGCCACGATCGCCGCCGCCTCGAGGAAGTGCTCGAGCCCCTTGGTCCGAGTGAGACGGGACAGCACCACCACTAGCGGACAATGCGAGGGCAGGCCCAGTTCCCGGCGCAGGCCGGCTCCGTTTCTGTTTCTTTGAAACCTGGAGCAGGCGATGCCGTTAGGGATCACTGTGATCTGTTCCTGGCAGTAGCCTTCCGCGATCAGCCGTTGTCTGATCGCCTCAGCATTCACCACAATCCTGTCGGCGAGGCGGCAGACGAGTTTCTGCACTCGCCGTTGCAGGGGAGTCCACACCTCCCCGGTATCTCGAATCGACGCCAGAATGATTGGAACGCCTGCGAGCCGTGCGGACGGGATGGCGAACACGTTGGGATAAAAACCATAGGTATGGAGGATTTGAATGCGACGGCGTCTGAGGGATTCTGCAAAGCGGAACTGTTCTTTGAACGTACCGGGACGGTACAGGCTTTTGATCTTGTATTCCGAAACCGGTATCCCGCTGGCTTCGAGCTCCGTCAGCAGGTCTCCCCGGCGTCCCAAGCAGGCCAGGTGGAGTTCGAACAAGCAAGGGTCCAGCGCCTTTCCCAGGTTCAGAAACTGCCGCTCGGTTCCGCCGATGGCAAAACAGGTGATGAACTTCTGCAAACGAATCCTGCCCGGCTGAGCTGGGATAGAGTGCTGAGATGCGGGGATAATGTCGGCTGGCACACTTTCAATGAACATGGCTCTCTCGGGACCGAGCGACGAATTAGCGCCGATCAGGGGCAAGCTGCCCCACTGAAGTTTGGTACACGGCTTTGGCAGCGACTGCCAGCCCAGCGACATAGTAAAAGTAGAAGTTGTAGCTGACCGGGTGGAACGGACCCGCAACGGCAAAGGCGACCAGGCTCACCTGGATGCCTTCGGCGAGAAGGAACAAATCCCGCAAGGCTGTCACACGAGCGGTCGATCGCTGAACACACATGACACTCTTCACGCACCCGATTAACAGCAAGAGGAACAGAGTGAGTCCGGGGACGCCTAGATCGACCGCATATTCGAGGTACACATTGTGCACAACCCTCCAGGCAACCCCGCGGGCCTCATTCAGCGCCAGGGTGTTCATCCCCACACCACCCCCTACGATCGGATGAGCCAGGACGTAGTTGAAAGCAGCCGCCGTGTCGTTCCACCGCTCCTGCGCCGATCCGGTCTGGTCTGCTTTGATATCTGTAATCGTGCTCAAACGGTCGAAATAACTGGATGGGAGCAAGGGAACGCACAGGAACGCTACGAGGAGAGCCGACCAGGCCCATGACCGTTCCGGCCGATTGCGGAGTTTCCATAGGTAGATGGTGAATGTCGCCGCCAGGGTCAGGAAACCCGCACGGGAGTAGGTGATGATCACCGTTACCAATTCCAACAGGATGGCACCAAGCAACAAGGCGCGAGCCAGTGGTTCCCGGTGGATCAAAAAGAGCGCCACGCTTAATGGGAGGATCAGGTTGATCATGAGAGCCAGATCGTTCGGGTTCTTCGTCAACGCGGCATTGTTCCCCACGAGGCGCGGCAAAAGGCTGCTTTCGGCCATGAACGTCCCGGAGAGGAAATTAGCCGCCGCCATCGCGGCAAGCCCCACCGCCATGAGGCTCAGTCCCCAGGCCACGTGACGCAGTCTCGCGACCGTGACCACGGTGTGGCTGAGCAACCAGAAGATTGTCAGCGTCTTGAAGTATTGGTCAAGGAGGAACGAAAGGCTGCCTCCCGGCCAGGAGGAAAACGGAATGGTGAGGACGGCCCAGCCGACCAGGTATGCAGTGATCCACATCTCGCGCACGCGCATCATGAGGGGGCGTCCATGAATGAACCGATCGTACAGATACGCTACAATGCCTATGAGCGCCGCGATCAGCGCAATCCGGAAGGACGCGAGAGCCGGAACGTAGGATTGCGGCGCAAACAACAAGATGAACGTGAAGCCCATCACCGCCCAGAACGGGACGGGGCTGGCTGCGACCGGAATCGGCGCAACAGCCGGCCAGCCTGCTTGCACCTGCGTGAGGGCCACAGCATCAGGCCGCCACCATTCCGCGCCTGTTTCGCGACTCATCCACCAATCGCGTGTCATGAATGCTGGGTGAAGCTTTTCGTCGTTGCCATCGCCTGCGGGGATCCCGTTGGCTGACGCTCTAGCAGGATTCCAACGATCCGTTCCGCCGCCCGGCCGTCCCAGAAGGGAGGAGGCCCGGATGGGTGAGGCGGATGCTCCAGATTCCAGAGGGCCTCCGTCACAATCCTCCCCGGATCGGTGCCGATGAGTCGATTAGTTCTCGGTCAGCTTTCCTTGCTCGCCGCGGCATCCAGCCGACAGCCGTGGCCATGCGCCTGCGTAAGCGGCAACGTTTCGGCCCAGGCCGTCTCGACCGCACACCGGTTCTGTGGAGAGGGTTGCCACCTCGACGGTGTCGGCAGATCCGCCTGAACTGAGTCCGTTGAGGTCGCCTGATGGTTCACCGCTTTCGTATCTGCGGCGATCGTCCGGGCTCCGTCTTCTCGCATTTCGTGCCCCAAGAAGACGATCTTGACTGTCTCGAAGAGGATGCGGAGATCAAGCCAGATGGAAAGATATTTGATGTAGTAGAGGTCATAGCACAACTTCTCGATCTCTTCCTCGAGGTCATTTGCGTAGCGATAGCGGACCTGCGCCCAGCCGGTGATCCCCGGTCGAACCATTGACCGGAAGGAGTAGTACGGAATTGGCGCGCCGGATTCAGAAGCATTTCGTGACACCAGGACAAAGAGTTCAAAGTTCGAGGCTGGGTGCGGCCTTGGTCCCACGAGGTTCATGTCGCCGCGCAGGATATTGACGAACTGAGGCAGCTCGTCGAGCCGGAACTTGCGGAGCCAACGGCCGACCCTGGTAATCCGGTCGCCGTTGTCCTTGGCCCATTCCGACCTGTGGCTGCTGACCAGGTGCATCGTGCGGAACTTAATCAATTGGAAACGTCTTCCTCCTTTGCCCACACGCTCCTGAACGAAGAAGACGGGACCGGTGGAGTCCAGCTTAATCGCCAGGGCGATCAGACCGAGGAGAGGAGCGCAGAGGACGAGTCCGATGATCGACACCAGGAGGCTAATCGTGCGTCCGAACGCCAGATCGAGGCGGAATTTCCGGAAATCTCTTGAGAAAATGAGGTTGCTCGGCATGAGCGATTCGATGGCGAGCTTCCCGGTCAGCCGTTCGTAGACCTCGATGCCGTCCTCCACGACGATGCCGTTGACCCGGGACTCCAGAAGGTCATTAACCGGCAGCCGTCCACGGCGCTCGGTCAACGCCGCCACAATCCGGCTGGGTCGAACCTCCTCGATGATGTGGCGGAGGTGCCTGCGGGAACCCAGAAGCAGGTGACGAGGGACAACTGGATCCGACGACAGGACGTCATCGACTACACCGATGACCTTACAATGCTGCCGAGCTTCAAGCTCCGCAATCAAGGACTGAGCCAGCGGCGTGGCTCCCAGAATCAGCACGCGATCGAGGAACAAGCGGCTCTTCATGACTCCATAGGACGCGGCCCGGATGAGCAGCAGCAGACCAGCCGTGGTGAGAAAACTGGCGACGACGGGTCCTGCGGAAAACTGAGCTTGCGGGAGCAGCACATACAAAAGGGACCCTGCCAGCACCACGGCGGCGCCGAACGATCCGGGCAGGCGGGACAGAAACTGCGGAAAGCTGCGGACAGTTCGGAAATCATAGAGGTCGTTGTAGTAGAAGGTCACGCCGCAGCAGAGCGACAGCGCGAGGGCCTGTGCAGGCCAGTTCGCCATCTCGATCGGGCTGACCGCAGAAAGGTCTGCCCACATGATCGTCGTCGCGTAGATCGCCGTGAAGATCGAGCACATCTCGATGAACAGGAGGATGAGCATCATTCTTTTTGGTTCCCTGTTTGGACCGGATTGAGTGAGAAGAGTTGCCCCGGGCGCCCCTAGCTCTTCGTGAGTCGTTGCTTCAAGCGCTGTTGTCGGTGTTCTTGTTGTTGGGAGTAAGCGCTGTAGTATCCGTAGTAGTGCGAGATGAGATGATCGTCGTAGTTGAGCACCAGACCAACCAGCTTGGCCGGGTTTATGATGTTCAGTGCTTCCTCCACCAGCTTCTGCGGGGTCTTGTGAGCCGCGATCACCATCAGAAAACCGTCAACCCATTTTTCGATCATCCGGCAGTCAGGCACCAGGACGAACGGGGGTGTATCGAGCACGATGTAGTCATAGCTGGTGCGAGCCTCTTCCAGCAGTTCCCGCACTCGGGCCGATTTGAAGACCTCGTCGGGAAGGAGGGGGCACCGACCGGCCGGCAGTACCGCCAAATGAAATCCAGGACACTCCCGTACCACATCCTTCAAGGCATACTCCGGGTTCATGATGGCGTCCGCGAAACCGGGGACTTCGGATTCTGTCATCCCCAATTGCCTTGCCACAGACGGCAGCCGCAAGTCGGCATCCACCAAGAGAACCCGCGCTTCGTGGGACTGGGCCATTGCCCCAGCCAGGTTGATGGCCGTGGTGGTCTTGCCGTCCCCGGGGGTCGCACTGGACACAGCGATCACCTTGAGCGCGCCGGTTTGCTGCTTCTGCTGCAACAGGAAGCCGAGCGTCCGGTATTGTTCAGCCTCGACCGAGGTTGGGGCGAGGAGGCTCACCAGATGCGCATCCGGCGCTGCCCTTTTTCCTACTTTCCTCTGAACCTGCGTTTCGGGACCTCTGCTTCCCATCTCGAGCTCCAGGAGCCTGTGCAGATGCTGCGCCTCATCCAGCGACTCCAACGACTGATTCCTTTCCTTGTCTTGGCTTGCCATGGGTCCTTCAATGGTCTTGGCGACGCCTTCCACAGCTCAGGAACGGCCTCCACCCAGCAGCCAGACCAACGGTTCATTGCCGTGAGCGACATAGTACGTCACGCCGATGATCAGGACGAGGCTCAGCCCTGACGCCGTCGTCCTGAGGCAGAACTGCCAATGACTCCGACGCCTGTCTGCATCGGTCACAATCCGAGGAATGCTCACCAGCACCGGCACTTTGGTGAAGGCCCGAAGGTCTTCCACCTTGTGGAATGTCGTATCCCGCTGCTCAGCCAGCAGCACCGCACCAGCGGCCAGTCCAGTGGACAGAATGAGCCCAATCAGGATCAGCTTGAGGCGGTTCGGTGCAGCGGGAGATTTGGAGGGAATGGCCGAATCCAGGATGCGGAACTGCTCGCCTTTCTGGCGTTGCTCCATGTTCCCCGCGAGTTGGGCATCTTCGTACCGTTGGAGCAGCGAGTAGTAGAGATCCTTCGTCATCTTGTAGTCCCGCTCCAGCTGCTGAAACTCCTGCTCATGCTGAGGCGACTTTTCGACCCGCCGTTGGTAGGTGGCGAGGTCCTTCCGCAAGCGCTGTTCTTCGGCCTTCACGGCCTTAAGTTCAGCGTCTACGTCTCGGAGGACCTGCTTCAGCTCGGTGGGCGAAGTAACCAGCACCGCCGTCTGCGCCGGATCCAGCTTGGCCTCCCGCGCCAGTTCGGTGAGTTTGTGCTCGAGCGCGGCGATCTCCCCTTTCAACCGGATCACGTCCGGGTGCTTCTCGCTAGCGCGCGTGCGGAGTTCGGTCAACTCCACCCTCGACCGCTCGAGTCGCCCGGGAAGCGTATCGGGGCCGGAGGCTGCGCCTCTGGCAGAACCGCCCACACTTGCCTCAACCAACTCCTTCGCCAGCTTGTCCCGCCGTTCAGTGATCCGGATCTGATTCTGGCTGTTCAGGTGAAGATCCGCATTGAGCCCTTGGAGCGTCGCCAGGTTGGCCTGCATCTGTTCCGGCAGCTCGCCCATGTGCCGGTGCTTGAACTCGCTGAGCCGCCGTTCTTGTTCCTCCTGTCGCCGTTTCATCTCCTCCAACTGGGCTTTGAGGAGCACGACCGTCTCGGTGGCCTGGCGTCCGCGCATCTTCACGTTTGCCTCGACGTACATCGAAGCCAGTGAGTTGGTGACCTGGGCCACAGTCTCCGGGTCCCTGCCTCGGTAGCTGAGGCTGAAGGCGATCGTGGCGCCCGGGTTGGCTGTCTGTTGATGCATCTCCTTGAGTTCCAGTTGGATATCGCGACGCATCCGTTCTACCAGCCCCTCCAAGGGGACTCGCCCTCGAAACTCCGGATAGAGGTTGAAGTGAGTGATCAGGTCCAGAATCCGGGACCGGCTCATGATTTCCTGGCTGATCGTCTGCAGCCGGATTTCAGCCTCGCCGGTGACAGACGCCTTGACGAAGGATTCCGGGACCTGCTGATGCTCCACGAGCACAGTGGCAGTCGATCGATAGAGATCCGGCAGGGCCAGGGCGAGACTGACCGTCGCAACAAAGGGGCCGGCAAAGAGCAGGATCGCCAACCATTTTCGACGATTCCACACCTCGATCAGCCCGTCCCAACCTTTGCGTCTCTGCTTGTCGTCCATGGTGCTCGTCCCTCGCGCCCGCCCGTTTACGGCACGACGATGATGTCCCCGGGTTGGAGGAGGAAGTTCTCCCGGGCTCCGGCTCCGTTGGACGACACGACCTTGTTGTAATTGAAGAGGATCTGTCTCCCGTCCTGGCGGATCACGACGATCCGCCCGCGGGCGGCGAATTCACCGAACCCTTCCGCCAGCGCCAGAACGTCCAGCACCGTGGCGCGGCCTTTTAGCTCGTGGCGGCCAGTCCTTTTGACCTCTCCGATCACGGAGACTTTGAAGCTATGCACTTCGCGGACAATGACAGAGACCTCGGGCGAGGGGACGTATTCGGCCAACTTCTTGATCAGGGCGCTCCGAAGCTGCATGGGAGTTAGGCCAGCCGCCTGGATGTCGTTCACGAGCGGTAAAGAGACCTTGCCGTCCGGTCGCACGGGGACAGTCCGGCTGATGGCCGCATTGTTCCAGACGGAAATATCGAGCACATCCTCGGGCCCGATCCGGTAGTCACTCGAGTCTTGAGTCTGGTCCTGTTCGGGAGCCGGAGCCGGAGCGGGAGTCGGCTGCTGGGCTGCGGCCCGGCTGTCAGGAACCGCCGAGAGGACCATTACCACGGTACAGAGTAGCCTGAGCATCAGCATGGCACCCCTCACAGGGCAACCGCTATTCCAGATATTCCAGACGTGTTGGATAGGTGAAGACAAGCCCGAACCAGACAAGATCGCGCAGAATTTCCACGTTGGTCGCCGTGGAGCCGGTGAGTGGATTGAAACTGCCCTTCTGCAAGTAGAATAGATAGGACATTCTCAAGGCCAGCTCCTTGGTCATTTGATAGCTACCCTCGAAGTTCACCAAGTAGACCGATGACGTGAAGGTCTGGCTCGTAACCTTAAAGAGGGTCGGCGCGACGCTGAGGCGAAAATGTTGCAGGGGTTCGAAACTGCCGCTGATGCCATAGCTCTCGGCTGTCGCAGGTCCGCCCTGCCCGACGATCGTGGCGAGGCTGCTGGAGTAAGTGAACGAGAGTTCCCCGCCTTCCACCTTGTGCTGGATTTTGGCCAAGGCCTCGGGCTTGCTGTCCAGCGCTCCAGCGGTGAAGCGTGGGCCGGCTCGCAGACTCACTTTGGTTTGCGCCGTGAGATCCCGCGACCATCCAAGTGTGAAGGCATGAGAGGTGGTTGAGCCGAACCCTCCGAATGTGAAATGACGGCCGATGTACCCGGGACCCACCGTATCATGGGCTGTGATTCGGCGGTCGAGATCAAGGCTGGTAATGTGAGAATCGATCGAGGTGCCTCCCTGGATCAGGTACTTCGAGTACAGGTAATCCCCCTTGGCTTTCGTTAAGGAGTCCGGTCTGTATTCGAGAGTAGGATTCGCGGAATAGCTCTCGGCGCGGATACGTCGAACTGCCACCCCAGTCCCCGTCAGGGCATTCAGTTCAAAGGGCGTTCTCGTCTGAAAATAGTCTCCTTTGGCCGAGAGCGACAGTGACGGAGACGGCCTGGATTTGAGCTCGATCGAACCCTGCTGTCGCATCTGGGCGGTGGTCAGCTCCTGATGCTTGTTATAGAACTCCGAGTCGAATGTATAGCGGCCCATGAGGGTCAGGGGTGTGGATTGGTAGCCGGTCAGTATGTTCGGACTCACGCGCGTAAACCAGTCACCCTGGCGCCGGGAAGAAGGCGAAAAGAACAGGTTGTCGTCGTACACTTCACCGACAGCGAGCGAAGGGACCACATAAAAGTCCTCCGGAGGTTTGTCCTTCGTAGGTGGCATCTGACTCTTGACGACGGTGGAGGAAAAGACTCCCAGGAGGACGAATGTCCATGCCACAATCGCCTGCTCCCCCCCGATCCGCATGGCCTGTTATGCTCCGCCGCTGGAGAATGATTTTCCACGCGCCCATGTCCCGGATACTCTTTCAGTTCAATCGCAGTGACACTTAGGCGGCAACCGCGAGGGTACAGTCCACTTCCACCGCCACACTGCGTTGGAACAGATCGATCGAAACGACCAAGAGTCCTTTGTTCGGTTTGGTGTGGACCAGGATCCCCTCCACGTCCCTCAGCGGTCCGCTCGTGATCCGCACCCGCTGCCCTGTCCGCAAATAGGGATACGACAAGGCGGGCACTTTCGCCTCCACCACTTTCTGAATCGTCTCAATCTCAGCGGTAGGAACCACGCCAAGTCGCCCCCACCCACTGCCCAGGACGCATACCAAACCTCTAGCTTTGAGGATTTCCGTATAGCGGGGGTGGTCCAAGTCATCGCGCAAGAAGAGATAGCCGGGGAACATGGGGGCAAGGATCCGGTGTCTGGCCACTCCGCGCCTGGACCAGAGCTCGATCTTAGGCAGAAACATCTCGAACCCTTTGCCTTGGAGATAGTCATGGACCCGCTGCTCGCAGTGACTGTGGGTCCAGAGCGCATACCACTGCCCGGCGTCGAGCCTGTGACGCTGGGTGTGGGTGCGGATCAGAGTGTTAAACGGCTCCGGTGCTGTGGTCATGACCTGTTCAGGTAAGGCTTCGCCCCCTTTGGTTTGGATCTCTTCATCCAACCAAACCGAAAACACGAGTCAGTTATTTGGCGGCCAAGGTCCCCAGCCTAGGCAGGCTGAGGAGCACAACCCCTAAATGAGAAATCCGTGAATGCTGGGCTAGTGATGACCCTGGCCATTTATTCCACGGTGATACTTTTCGCTAGAATTCTGCTGATCCCCATCACCTGTTCTCAGCACGGCGTTGCGGCAGACTTCAAGTCGTCCGTGCTGCGGCATCCGATGCCGGCTGAATCGTAGCCACGGTATTCCACCAGCTTCAGGCACTCCATCACGATCGGCACAGCATCTTGATTCCCAAGGAAACCGACGATACCTCCACACATAAGCCGTGAACTCCCTCGCAATGAGCAACTGTGTTTGACAGGAATGTAAAACGCGTGTTAAGGCGTGTTATATGCTCGAAAATATTCGAAAACGCCTCGGAACACTATCAGCGGAATACCGGAATATCGTTGGGGGAAAAACCGGCATTGCTAAGGGGAGAATCCTTTAAAGGCAGGGTAGGACTTTCACTGCTGAATCGCCCAGACGAACAGGTAGACAACCCGGAACACAATCGCTCTCATGCATATTGTTACATCCCTGCAAAACACCCTCGATAGTTAGCAGCCCTTCCTTGTCGCATCGTTGCCATCTGCTTCACTAGTTCCCCCTCTTCGGCATTGGTGCTAAGCTCGCGGTCCAACCGAACCTCCAGCAAGCAGCCCAGGAGCTTGTTGTAGATCAGGGCCGGCTTGAGACCGATCGCCTTGAGATCAGTGCAGGTGAGAGAGGGTCTGACGTGCAGACTGATTGTAGACCTATTCGACCAGCGGCGCGCGCACGCCACGAAAACGTGGAAGGGTCAGCGGACGTTCTGAGAAACGCACGGGGAGAATGGGAAGGTGGAACTCGACATGCAGACTGATGAGGAGGACTCAGGTGAACCGGATTCTTGCGCCAACATGATTCGGTCATTCTTGAACATCTGCCCGACGAATTTCGCCTCTTCTCATTTGGCCGGTTGCCCAGACCGCTCCGCCGACAGATAAAACCAGTTGATTTCTTAACTAAACCATTCCGAAGGAGGGGTGGCATGGACCTTGCTGAGGCTTTTCAGCCCTCAGGGTTCCTAACACCCAATAATTACGGGCAACTTCACTTTAACCAGACAGCCTTGGGAGGATAGACATGAAGACCACGACAGCAATCGTTGCTCTCACGGTCACGTTAGGGTTCGGTGCAGCCGCTATTACCCATGCGGCCGATGGAAAAAAGCCCGCCGCAAAGTTGGACACCAAGCCGGGGCCAGCCTACCAGATGGTGCAGGGGAAGCTGAGCAAGATTGACGGTGATTTTTACGTGGTGGAAGATTACGAGGGCAAAGAAGTGCGGATCTATGTGAGCAAAGATACGAAGAAGATGAACGGTCCGAAAAAGCCAGGCGATTCCATCAGGGCTGAGATTACGATGGGCGGTCACGCGAACTCCATCCAATAACGGCTCAACGAACGGAGCGAAGGTTCTCTCCCTGAATGGGCTGACCTTGCACAGGTCAGCCCATTCTTTTGGAAATGCTGGCGAGGGTTGCACCGTGACAGTGATCTCCTGCAGCCCCACGCAACGTCGAGGTAGGACTCTTGTTCCGCTGACGACCTCACATAACCGGCGCCAAACAAACAGCGACAGCGCAACCATATCTGGTTGTGAGATGCCCTGAGTCCCATCACGAACCTGAATCTCAGCCTCGACTTTAGTTGGTTGCCTTCTTAAAGACAATGTCGCCGTAATACGCCATCGCTGTCTCTCGCGTATTGTCGGTGTCGGTCATGATCGCGACTCCATTGATCATCGACGGTTCATCCCCGAACGCCTTCTTGTAGTCCTCGTAAACATTCCGTTCTTCACTGACCCAGGCATTGAGTTTCTCTTTCCCGCTCTCCAGCACGAACATCATGCTCTCCTTCGTGTAGGGGCTGGGCGCCACCGTGCCCACCGGCGCTTTGCTCTCCCAAATATAATTGATCGCTCCCAGAGGCAACTGTTGCCCATAAATCATCCGATAGGCCTCTCGCCCGGCCTTCTCGAAAAACCCCACGTTACTGGCATGATACTCAAAGGTGATATACAGCCGTGCAGGGTAGTCGTCTCCCTCCTTGCGGAAGACATCCCCCTTGCTCAGCACGTTCGCCACCTTCCATCGCCACTGGACGATCGGATACTCCCGAGGATTGATGTTGATCTCCCTGGTGAGACCGGACGACGCTGACTCGCTGACAGCTTTCACGGCCAGGGTCCCGTCGTTTTTGACCAGCGAATATTTTGTGTGTCGCGGAATTTTCGGGAAGGTCAGTAGCTTCCATCCGGCCGGCACCGACTCCCCTTCCCGCCCGGCCGAGAACTTCCCCACTTCAATGACCGCTCCAAACTCTGAATATGCAATCGAGGTCAAAGCAAGCAGCACAACGAACGCCCCTGTTGGCTTTTGCAGCATTTACCTCGTCCAGGAAAACCACTTACTGAGGATGTTTTTTGTCCGTTGGGTGAAGTGGGCCTTGCGCCAGAGGTTGACGACTTTCTTGTTGACCTCGGCCTGCGTGGGATAGGGGTGAATAGTCCCCGCAATGATTTTCACTCCGGCGCCGGCCTTCATCAAAACCGAGAACTCATTGATCATGTCGCCCGCATGGGCCGCCACGATGGTCGCGCCGAGGATCTTGTCCGTGCCCTTTTGGATGTGGACCCTGGCAAACCCTGTCTCCTGACCATCCAGGATAGCCCGGTCCACTTCATCCAGTTTGTACGTGTAGGTTTCCACGTCCAGACCCTTGGCTTTGGCGCTTGCCTCATACAACCCCACGTGCGCAATCTCCGGCTCCGTATAGGTGCACCAAGGAATGATCAGCGAGTCCGTGCTGGCATACCCCAGTCCGAATGGATGCGGGAACAGGGCGTTTTGGATCACGATCTGCGCCATCGCATCGGCTGTATGGGTGAACTTGAAAGGAAAGCAGATGTCTCCAGCCGCATAGATCCGCGGATTCGTCGTCCGGAGTCGCTTGTTGACCTTTATGCCATCCTTCAGGTCATACTCGACACCGACTGTTTCCAGTCCCAGTCCCTCCACATTCGGCGCGCGTCCGATCCCGACCAAGATCTCATCCACCACCAGCTCCTTCATACCTCCGTTCATCGCGTAGTGGACCACTTTCTCGTTGCCACGTCGCTCGATCCGCTGGACTTTCGAATGAAAGACAAAGCAAACTCCGTCCTTGTTCATCTGTTCCTGGACCACCTCCGCTGCATCCGTGTCCTCCCGAGGAAGGATGTGGCCCGTCATCTCGAACAGGCACACGCGGCTCCCAAAACGAGCGAACGCCTGGGCCATTTCACACCCGATGGGGCCAGCCCCGATTACAGCCAGACGGGGCGGCAATTCGGTCAGCGTGAAGAGAGTCTCATTGGTCAGGTAGCCGACCTCCACCGTACCAGGGATGCGAGGGGCCGCGGCGCGAGCGCCAGTGCAGATGGCAGCCTTCTTGAAGACCAAGGTCTTATCTCCAACCTGGATCGTGTCCGGCCCTGTGAACCGACCTTCTCCAATGTACACATCCACCCCCAATGACTTATACCGATGAGCTGAATCTGTGTGGCTGATCCGAGCTCGCAGTTTCCGCATACGTGCCATAGCAGCCGCAAAGTCGTATTTGACACTATCGGGGATGTGCAGGCCGAACTCCTCGGCGTGGCCGACCTCAGCCCAGGCACGCGAAGCGCGAATGACTCCCTTCGATGGCACGCACCCGACATTCAGGCAGTCGCCGCCCATCAGATGTTTTTCGATCAAAGCCACCTTGGCGCCAAGGGCCGACGCAATCGCCGCTGCCACCAGCCCTGCGGTGCCGGCACCGAGCACCACCAGGTTGTATCTGCCTGTTGGCTGCGGATTCATCCAAGCAGGAGGGTGAACGTTGTTGACCAACCGTCGGTTGTGCTCGTCGTTCGGCAGGACCGTGACGATCTCGTGAGTGGTCATCGGCGGACACCCTTTCTCATGACTTCACGGCGGTGATTCGACGATAGAGCACCGGGACCAGGGCCAAGAGCCCCAGGAGAGTAAACGCGAGTAACACGTTGGGCGACGCGATTTCTTTCAGGGAATTGATCGTGCCGAGCTGACGGCCGGCGTAGGCGTAGACGAAGGTCCCGGGAATGATACCGAGCGCCGTGGCGACAACATAGGCACCGAGATTCACTCTGGTGAGACCGGACACCAAATTGACCAGGAAGAAGGGAAAGATGGGAATCAGCCGCAGGGTCAACAGATAACTGAAGGCGTTTTTCGCGAAGCCTGCCTGAATCGGCTCTAGGCGATCTCCAAATTTCCTTTCAACCCAGTCGCGCAAGAGATACCGTGCTGTCAGGAACGCCAGCGTCGCGCCGGTCGTGGCTCCCACGTTCACATAGACTGTCCCGAGTACGGTTCCGAAGAGAAATCCGCCGGTAAGAGTCAGAATCGCCGCTCCCGGGAGAGACAAGGCGGTTACCACGCAGTAACTCACGATAAAAGAACCAACCGCAGTGGCATAGTTGGCCTCCGTATAGGCCAGCAGGCGATCTCGGTTGGCCTTGAGCACATTCAGGGAAAGATACCGATGAAGATCGAAGTAAAAGAAGGCACCGATCGCCGCAGCAATCACCCCAGCGAGAACGATCTTTCCTGTCTTGGACGAAGACTCCTGCGCTGACGTTGGCATAGGTTCGGCTGGACTGATCATGGCTGCCTGTCTTTCCTATGTCAAATCTCTCAGTCCTCAGCCCGCATCGCAGAGTTCTGTGAAGGCTGTCTCATTGTCTCAGTCGCACCAGCAGCACCATCATGACACAGCCGTGAATTGCACGAAAGAGTCCATCTTACTGGCCCGTTGCATCTGTCGGTTTTTATGGACCACCGAGTCCAAGAAGTTGCCACGACAGACACCAGGACCCTCGCCCGTCTCGCGGGTACTGGACCGGGATCAGCTGAGTCATGAGGCCTTGCTCCGAGCAGGAGACCTCGGAAGCCCGTACGAGCTTCATTCAGCGGGTGGCCCGCGAATAGATCTGGACGATCACTGAGAATCATTTGTCCGGGCGCCAAAAGGCGTCGTTCAACAGCATCGCCAGGCGCGCTCCAGCCCTTGCAAGCCGGCCACTCACTACCGGCAAGCTGGCTCGAACGTACGGATCTCCCAGATTGCGATCGGCGGGCAAATCGTAGGCGGTTGTAATCGCAGCCTGGTGCGACTCCAAGGCCCACTCACGGGCGGTTCCCCGCTGGATCTCTTCAAGGGACTGCCGCTCGAGCCAATCATTCAACATACGGATGTAGTCCATTTCGCTGAGACCGGCCCGCTGGATCAATCCCACATCCCACACCGCGTGCAGATTCCAAGGTTTCTCGTTGAAGGGATTGATCCGTTCACCATCGAAGAGCACGTCGAGCGTGGTGCCGCCCTCATGGTCTCTGAGGCAATGGAGGGGTTGATGGACGTCGCCGACGAGATGGGTCAAAAATTTAAGCGCTTCCAGACGATTGTTCCTGCTCCGGCTTCGATCGGCGAGGATCGCCCGAAACCGTTCAATGGCGGCCACCACACAATCGCCTTCACGAGGAGTCATACAATCACGCGTCGGGTCATACCCCTGCCCGTCCCTCGGGATGTTCACGAAGTGCCAGGGAGCAGTCTCAGGCCGATCCTTTCGAATCTCATCGGCCCAAGTGGCTACTGAAGAGAGGTGATCGTCACCGAGCAGCTCTTGGACGGTCGCAGCAGCATGCTTCTGGAGCCGGCTTTCCGCGATCGCTGCAATGATCCGATGCCCTTCCTGCCCCCAGGCAAACAACTCAGCCGGAATCAGGCACGTCGCACAAAGGCACAAGAGAATGGCCGCTCTGCGGGAAAATGACCTCTTCAGAGTCATACCTTCCACTCCTGACCTGAAATCCGAAGTGATTCATGCGAGATCTCAATCTTCTCACACAGGGGAGATAAGGAACAGAGGAAGAGCGTCTTGAATTGGCCCGCGAGTTGTAGGACCCGCCTACGTTTGATTGACCTCAGGCTGATTCCCTCGATCTCGACCTCAGACTCTCACTGCTGGAAGTTCACGCCCCGCAGGGTACTTCACCGAAGAACCATGCTGCGCTAAGCATGCACAAAGAGATTGCGGGTGCGCCTTGGTAATTAGTGCATGACACCTAATCATGTGGGGGACAGCTCCGACCCCTTTCCGCACCGTTCCAGGTCCCAGAACGTGCACGAGTCTGCCAAACTTTGCTCCCCTGTGCCGAGCATTGCAATCTCTCAGCCGCCGTGGGACATCCGTTCGAGCGTACGTCTTACAAGTCTATGATTTTATGTTTGTTATTTGCAATGCACCGGCCTCCTTCTAGGCACTGGCCTTGCACTATCCCTGCTGGGCCAACTGAGCAAGCGGTGGAGTGAAGAGGAAGCAATGCGAAAAACGATGCTGTGGGTGCTTGCGATTCTGTTAGGTGTCCTGAGCTCTGCTCCCGGGAGCGCCTCGGTGCACGAATCCGCCAGGGAGTTGAGCACAAAGGCGCAGAGGCAATGTGACCTCGGGCGACGGGTCCAGGAACGGTCGATTCGGCTCGCCCATTTTCAAAGGAGCCAAGCGCTCGCTGAACAGGCCATCGCGTTGGACGACCAGCTCGCCAATGCGCATTTCGCCCTCTTTTGCAGCCTCGGCGAGCAGATGCGGATTGACGGTGAGAGTCTGTCGTCGCTGCTCGCATTCAGGCGAATGATGAGGGAACTTGATCGGACCCTGGAGCTGAACCCGGACCATCTGAATGCGCTCTCCTCTAAAGGGACCCTCTTAGTCCGGCTCCCGGTTCTCCTCGGCGGAGATGCAGCCAGGGGCGAGCAAATGCTGCGGCTAGTCATTCAACGAGATCCGAAGGCGGTGAATGCCCGCTTGACTCTAGCCAAGATCTATGCGATTCGCGGCAACCGTCATGAAGCGATCGCCCTGGCGACCAAGGCTCTGAAGATCGCTCAGGCCGAGCATCTCGCTGATCTGGTACTGGTAGTGCATGCTACTTTAGGAGAGTTGCGGTCAACTCATACTCAACTCGCCAAGGCACAACGATAGCGTCGCCGGATACCACCACGAATCACTTCCCACAAATCCTCCCAGTTCCCGCAGGATACCTCAATATTTGGAACAGGAATGTCCGAAACACGATGGCGCTCATGCTGTTTTGATTCGCCGCCCCGCTTTCTTCTTCCCTGCGCCCGGGAGGAGTATTATAGGTTTTTGGCTCAGCACATCCTCGACCAGCGCGCGAAGGACCTCTGCCACAGACCAGGCCTGGGCAACACAGCCGCGGGGGGTATGGGGTGCTTCAGCGTCAAAGATCTCTGAGACCTGGCCCAGACAGGCTTCGCTGAGGTGCTGTTCGATCCCGGTGAAAAGTTTGCGCGCCTTGTGACGTGCCACTGTGGTTCCGCCATGGGTGCTGACCCACGCTGCCACGAATGGGCCAAGGAGGAATGGCCACACAGTGCCCTGGTGATAGGCCCCATCGCGTTCTGCCACGGAGCCTTCGTACCGCGGGCGGTATCGCGGGTCACCTGAAGCCAACGTTCGTAGGCCAACCGGGGTCAACAACTGCTCTTCGACCACTCTGACAACTCGCATGGCCTGCTCTCGACTGAGCAGCCTCTTGGTCAGTGAAACCGCAAAGATTTGATTGGGCCGCAGAGACGCATCATCGCCTTTCTCTCCGTCAATCACGTCATACAGATACCCTCCCGCTTTGTACCAGAAGCGAGCACGGAACGACTTCATTGCACGAAGGCAGTCCGCGCGACAGCGCGCAGCAAAGGCGGGATCGCCCAAACGGGTTCCAAGTTGCTCCCCAATTCCGAGGGCCCTGATCCATAGCGCCTGGATTTCCACCGGCTTCCCGTGGCGCGGCGTCGCCATTGCATCCATCCAGGTGAGCTGGACGCCTGGCGCGCCACCCGTAACCAGCCCATCTTGATCCACTTTGATGCCGTACCGAGTTCCTTGCCGATATCCATCGAGGATTTGTCGGACTGTCGGCCATGCAACCTGCTTGACAGTCTTATCGTCCCCGGTGTAATCGAGATACCGGCCCAGGGCATAGATAAACCAAAGCGATCCGTCAATTGTGTTGTATTCAGGCATGTCGCCTGAATCGGGAAAGCGATTTGGGATCATCCCCTGCGAGACATGAGCGGCGAAGGCCTCGATGATCTGCCGCGCCACGTCATACCGACCCGTCACCAGACACAAGCCCGGTAATGACAGAAAGGTGTCGCGCCCCCAGTCCGTGTGCCAGGGATAGCCCGCGATGACGGTTTGGTACTTTCCACGTTCGGAGATATAGGCTTCGGTTGCAAACCAGAGTGACCGCAGCAAAGGATCGCCTTTGGGCGCTCCGGTCCCCACAGTCTTGCGCCGGCGCTCCTCGTCCTTCGCGAGAGCTTCTACATTGATGGGATCAGTCAATTCCGTAGTGAACACCACAGAAGCCAGTCTCTCATACGAGAGCGTGAACGCCATCTCGCCTGGAGACCACCAATCTTCCTCGTAATTCAGCCCGCGCTCTTGCTCCACTGGAAAGTGGACGCGCCGAAACCAGTCAGGCAGATGTCGATACTTCCCTGTATGCAGGGCTCTGATGTGGGGAAGATCCCCATAGGGCTGCCACGCCACGAGCCCCTCTCGCACCACTGCCTCAGTATGGATGGCGCCATTCTCATGGTGCAAAGAATGATAATCCCGGCCGGTGAGCATCGGGCGAATCACGAGCCGCGCCGAGCACGTTGATGGTTCAGCCAGACGCCATCGGATCACGACGAGGTCCCGCCCGCGCAGACTGAAGATTTCGCGCAGCACCTTGATCCCGTCTAGAACATAGGTCCAGGTCGGCCAGGGCTCGGTCGAGAAGCCGACGCAGCGTCGGTAGCCGTCGGGGTGGACCGCGCCGGGGTAGAGATTCGTTGAGAGGGGAAACGAGCTGCCGTTGATGTCGAGGCGTTCCTCGATATGATTTACCAGGACCAACCGCTCCGCTGGTGGCTTCCTGGCAACCAGGAGCAGCGCATGGTACCGGCGCGTGTTCGGTCCCGCGACCGTGCCCGACGCGAACCCACCGCGCCCGTTCGTTTCAAGCCACTCTAATCCCAGCGCCCGATCCAAATTTTGGCAGGTGGCTTGATCAATCTTCATTTTAGTGTGAGTTCCTCGAAGAGTCAGCGGGCGCTGAGTTCGTAGTTTTCAGTGTTTAGTTTTGAGTTCACAACTGAACACTCAAGACTCATAACTCAAAACTATTTTATTCTCCGCTCTGTTGAATCAACTTCGCGACCAGTCCCGTCCAGCCGGTCTGATGGCTGGCCCCGATCCCCGCGCCATTGTCGCCGTGGAAGTATTCGTAGAACAACACCAGATCTCGCCAGTGCGGGTCTTGCTGAAACTTCTCGGTGCCGCCGTAGACCGGCCTTCGTTCATCAGAACCTCGGAGAAAGATGCGAGTGAGGCGGCGGGACAATTCCGCAGCGACCTCCCAGAGGGTGATCATGTGACCAGAGCCGGCGGGATATTCCACCTTGTAGTCGTCCCCTAGGTAGTAATGGAATTTCTGCAAAGACTCGATGATCAGGTAGTTGACCGGAAACCAGACGGGCCCGCGCCAGTTCGAGTTGCCGCCGAAGAGCCCAGTGGTGGACTCAGCCGGTTCGTAGTCCACACGATGTTCCATCCCATTGACCCGCAGCACGTAAGGATGCTCGTGATGGAAGCGCGACAGGGCCCGAACCCCATGGGGAGAGAGAAATTCTCCTTCATCCAGCATGTATCGCAGCACCTGCCGTAATCGGTCCCGATTGACCAAGGACAGAAACCAGCGCATGCCGCCATCCTGCGTCGTCTGAATCTCCACATGCTCCCCAAACTCCTGGCGATTCTCGATAAACCATTGCATCCGTCGCTTGAAGTCAGGGAGGCAGTCCACAATCTCCGAATCCAACGTCTCCACGGCAAACAGAGGGATCAGGCCGACCATCGAGCGGATTTTGAGTGGGTGATGGCTCCCATCTGGCAGATGCAGCACGTCGTAGTAGAAGCCGTCCTCCTTGTCCCACAGTTCGATCCCTTCGCCGGCGATGTTATTCATCGCATGGCAAATATAGACGAAGTGTTCGAAGAACTTGCTGGCCACGTCCGAATAGGCACGGTTCTCACGCGCCAGCTCCAGCGCGATCGTCAACATGTTCAGACAGTACATGCCCATCCAACTCGTGGCATCCGACTGTTCGATGTGGCCGCCGGTCGGCAGCGGTCTGCTTCGGTCGAAGACCCCGATGTTGTCCAGCCCCAGGAACCCCCCTTGGAAGACGTTCTTGCCTTCTGCGTCTTTGCGATTGACCCACCAAGAGAAGTTCAGCAAGAGTTTATGAAACACGCGCTCGAGGAATTGCCGGTCACCGACCCCTCGGCGCTTCTTCTCGATCTTGTAGACCCGCCAGGCTGCCCAGGCGTGAACAGGAGGATTGACGTCCCCGAAAGCCCCCTCGTAGGCCGGCAGTTGCCCGTTGGGGTGCATGTACCATTCGCGCAACAACAGAATCAGTTGGTCCTTGGCAAAGGTCGGATCCACCAGAGCAAGCGAGATGCAATGGAAAGCTAGGTCCCAGGCGGCGTACCATGGAAATTCCCATTTATCCGGCATGGAGAGGACATCGGCGTTGTACAAATGCGTCCAGTCACTGTTGCGTCCCCGCAGACGTTCAGGGGGTGGCGGCGGGCCAGCAGGATCGCCCGCAAGCCACCGACTGACATCATAGTGATAGAACTGCTTGCTCCAAAGAAGGCCAGCGAAAGCCTGACGCTGCACGCGACGAGCGTCATCGCTGTGACAAGCCGGGGCCAATTGTTCGTAAAACTCGTCCGCCTCCTTCTCTCGTTTTGTGAGGATAGCATCGAACGCCTGGCCGAAGCTCGACCCACGCGACTCCTGATCAGTGAATCGCAACCTGATCGTCGCGGCCTCCCCCGGTCCCAAGGGCAGCACATAGTGAGCAGCGGCCTTCGAGCCGATCTGCTCCGGGTTAACCGCCTCCTTCGCCCCATGAACGATATAGTCATTGACGCCATCTTTCACATAGCGCGCCCCATCCAGCCCGTAAAGCCGACGCGGGTTCGTTTCATTGTCGGTGAAGAGCAGTTGCGGGAGACCGTCGCACAGCAGCAAGCGACGTCCATAATACTCATGGTCGAGCTCAATGACGCTCGCGTCTCTAACAGCCTCGCCCCTGCGAAGCTGAGGCCGAATCGGCCCAAGTCCCCAGGACCAGGTGTTGCGAAACCAGATGGTGGGCAGCACGGTCACTTCCGCGGCTTCCGGACCGCGATTGAAGACTTGCAGCCGAATCAGAATGTCCTCCGGCGAAGCCTTCGCATACTCCACAAAGACATCGAAATAGCGATCCTCATCAAACAGGCCGGTGTCAATGAGTTCGAACTCTGGAGCCTGTTTCCCGCGACGCCGGTTCTCCTCCACCAGCCGCGCATAGGGGAATTCCGCCTGCGGGTACTTGTAGAGGTAGCGCATGTAGGAATGCGTGGGCGTGGAATCCAGGTAAAAGTAATACTCTTTGACGTCCTCCCCGTGATTCCCTTCATTGCCCGTCAGGCCGAAGAGCCGTTCCTTGAGAATCGGATCGCGGCCATTCCAGAGCGCGAGGGCGAAGCAGATCATCTGATGCCGGTCACAGATCCCGGCTAGCCCGTCTTCATTCCACCGATACGCTTTGGATCGCGCATGGTCGTGAGGGAAGTATTCCCAGGGTGTGCCGTACGGGCTGTAGTCCTCACGCACCGTCCCCCAGGTACGCTCACTGAGATAAGGCCCCCAGCGCTTCCAATGCTTCTCTCGCCTGGTATCCTCTTCTAGCCGATGGCCTTCAGCAGTCATCGGCAGACCACCCGCCTCCGCTGATGGTCGGGTTTTTCCCTGGTGAGAAGAAGCTCTCCTCCTAGAATGTGATTTCTTCATGTTCCTTCCCGCACTATTTCCCCGGGGCTGCTGAGATGCTCCCTGGGATGGCCTAGTTGACAATACCACTCCCGGTTTGGTTCTTCTACTAGCACATAATGCGAACCGGTAGAATACGAACTTCTCGGTTAGTCGCTGGACTCAGCACAATCTTATACCGGAATTTGCCGGTCAGTATGAAAGGCTCCTGTACCTGGAACGACAATAGGCTTAGATGGAGGACACTGTGGATGTCAATGAGCGAATGATCAAGACCAAGGAGACTTGGGCCAAGCACAAGCGCATTCTTTAAGGAGGTGATCAGACGCCAAACTCGAAGAGAGTTTAGGGAACCTGCACTAGGGGAGGGAAGCTAATTTCCAGGTTCCCGCAAGAGCTTGTAATTGAATTCTGTAATTTCCTGCTCTGCCTCCGATTCAGGCACAATCATGAGGTGAGGTCGAAACATCAAGATGCCCTGCTTAAATCCCATTTTTAAGAAATAAGTCTGTCCTGCCTGAGCATAGAGGGATATCGTATCCGTCGTTTCCGTTTTGGCGGAAAACTCAATCAATCCCGGATCAGTGACGTAAGGATAGTAGGTTCCGCTGTACATTGAGTTGACGATAGTGCCGTTCGCTTTTATGTCGATCGAGGAAAGCCACAATATTAAGCTCGGTCTATAGACGTACACGATAGCCTTCCCCTCTGGAATTCGGTCGTGTCTCACATAGGGCTGATTGACGGTCGGTGCACACCCCGTCAGTAATATGGCAACGATCAAGCCCTCAATTAGCCTCCGCGACCTCGCGGTCATTGATTTACCATCTGTTGAAGACTCCGCACCGAGCGTTTAAGAGGGCGTTTGTATCCACTTGAAAGAAGCTTCTATTCTCTCGAACGTCGTAACTTCCAATGTAAAATAGTGCCGCTTAGGGGCTTCATACACGAGCGAATAGAAGGAGTCCTTGACAATGCATCCATAATAGATGCCTTGTTTTCGTAACCCATCCTTTGTCTGGTATGCATAGACAAGTTTGAACCCAGACACCTCTCCGATTTTCGCCGGACTATTCTCAATCGTCTCGGGATTGAGAATATTCGGATTCGACCGAATGTTGTCGAAGGTGACCTCGGCGAGTTCCTGTGGCGGCATTCCCGTTGAGAGTTTCTTCTTGGTATAAGGTAGGTCGGCTCCCACAGGGCGCTTACTAACTCGGATTGATTGGAGCCCAAAGCCGTCTCGCGTCAACAAGAGCAGGACACCATCTTGGGTGATTACCGGATCGGAATCAGCCGGCGTATACCGCATCCAGCCAGGAGGCAACTCTAATTCGATCTGGCCCGAGCCAATGAGTTGTTTGCCTCCCACCATGCCCCACGTCGCTTGCCGCTGCGTCGCACATCCAAACAACACCATCCCGCCAGCGAGCAAACAAAGCCATCGTTGCATCGTTCTTACCCGTTACTGTCGTGCTAAGTCCTTCAGTTGTTGTTCGACATGGGCGCGGTCAGGCGCTTGTGGCGCCAGTTCAAGATAGCGTTGCAACTCGGCACCGGCCTCTCGCGTCTGCCCACGCTTGACATAGAGCGTCCCGATCGCCCTGTGCGGATCAGCATAAGTTGCATCTGCCTCAATCGCTTTGCGATACGTTGGCTCGACCCGGTCCCGATCACCAGGTTCGTCGCGCTGTCGAAACACCTCGCCAAGGTAATATAACGCTCGCGCATCAGTTGCTTTCCACCGCAACACTCGTTCCAGCGTCTGCTGGGCGAGCCCGAAGCGGCCGATCGCGAGGTCGGTCCTGGCATTCTCCACGAACAGCGGGAGCATGCGGGCTTGGTAACGCTCTTCTCCAAGCTCCCCGGTTCGCCCGGCGTAACGTTCCGCTAGAAGTTCGCTGTAGCTTTCCACTCGCTCCGTGAGGCGCGGATGCGTACCAAAAAAGAATGGCTCATTGACCTTGCGCTCCTCCAAATCCCGTTTCAGATGCTCGAAGAGCTTTGGCGCTTCCTGCGGCGAATATCCCGCAGCCACCATGAGTGCCAAGCCTTCCTGATCCGCTTCCGCTTCCCGGCCGCGCGAATACCCAGTCACGGCCGCCACATAGCCGACTGCGCCCAACGCCGTCACCGCCGCTCCAAAAACCCCAAACGGCAAGGCCACCATTTGGAGCGTGGCCAACGCGGCACTGGACCGTCGACTGCCTCGCAATTCTTGGATCGTATGCCGATGGGTCGCGTGGGTAAGCTCATGACCCAACAGGGTCGCGAGTTGAGCTTCGTTCTCCATCCTTGCCAGGATGCCCGTATGCACGTAAATGATCCCGTTTGGGAAAGCGAAAGCGTTGAGCAGCGGATTCTTCACGATCTTGACCTGAATCGTGAGAGGACTACTTTTCATCGCTTCGGGAACAAGCTTTTGAATCACCTCTTTGAGATAGGCAGTGATGACAGGAGCGTCGTAGATCGCGCCGCTCCGGTCGAGCCTTTTCTCCTCTTCAAGAACCGTTTTCCACAGCCGTTGCTCATCATCCTCGAGTTGGCCACTCTGTCCCTTGCCAAGTGGCTCGACTGAGGCACAGGAAATCAGCCACAGAAAGATCAGCAGGGGGAGCACGTTGGAGAGGCGCATCAATCCAGCCCTACTGTCGACCAAGGTTCGGTAATTCTTTGATGAAGTCTTGCACAAACGCTATGGCGTCTTCCGATTCACGGAGGTCGTAAACCTGCACCGTCCGGTAATACCAGAGAATCGATCCCGTCTTGGCGTCGACAAGCGCTACGCTCATTAAGTTGCCTCCACCTCGTGGAATGGCCACAACACCCAAAGCGGCACCAATGATCATGGTCCCGGCCTGAAGCGCTTTGCGGCCTCCAGAAGAACGTCGGTCAAAACCCTTGACCAGCAGAAAGGCATCGGCCTGCTCGTCCAGCCCCTGGATCTCCGATCCTAAAGAATAGGTGAATTGTCTTGCTTTTTCGGGAAAGAACTGGCGTTGCCTGTAATCAAAGGTGTGGAGCAAGATGCTGTTGTTCACGACCGTGAAGAGAGCCTGTGTCTCATCGAGATTGGCGCTGGTCGCTGGTGAAAGACCACTTTCGGCCAACCGCGTAACCCGCAAATCGTCAAACTTTTTGAGTTCCGTCTCCAGCACCACGTGCACGTTGCTGTTCGCGGCCGCGCTCCATTCCTCCATTCTTTCGACGCTCCCGCCCGCCCCTATTTCGTACATCTCAACCTGCGGCGGAAGCAGCACCACTGATTTGATTAGCTGCCGCTTGGCTTCTAGGTCCGGGTGGCTTCGAGACAGCTCTGAAGCCATAGCCCAAGTCGGCAAGCACAGAATGGCCGCGACAATCAGAAGATGAGATTGTAAGGTTCTCATGTTCATGAGGCCTCCAAGACTAAAAGAATTTCGTTTTGCAGGCCACTATACGAAAGTGTTATATGTCGTCGAAATTGCTTCCATCGCCACTAGGGAAGCTAGGTAAGTTTTGGCGTTCATCTATCCTCCAGTATCTGTGCACAAGGATGCAGGAATAAAACTTGTAAGGTCCTGATTTCTCAGCCTACTCTTGTGACAAGCAGGGGCTCAGTATGGACACAAATGACCGTCTGATCAAAACCAAGGAGACGTGGGCCAAACAGAAGCGGGACACCTCCGGGAGGGAGGTCGAGGGAGAGGAGGCCGAACACGAGGGACTGCCGCCCGGTCAACACCTGGTCAACACCTGGCCGGTTCTCGATCTAGGCCACAAGCCCGAGATTGCCCTGGACGCCTGGCGCCTGACCGTGAGGGGGTTTGTTACCAACCCCATCACCTGGACCTGGCAGGATTTCCTTGCGCAGCGGCAGTTCAAATCCGTCTCGGACTTTCACTGTGTCACCTCCTGGAGCAATTTGGACAATGAGTGGGAAGGCGTGAGCTTCAAGCGGCTCATTGAAGTCGTGAAGCCGTTGTCGCTGGCCAAATTCCTCTTGTTCAATTCCTATGACGACTATACGACCAACCTGCCGCTGGAATCCTGCGACGATGACGATGTGTTGCTGGCCCACAAGTGGAACGGGAAGCCATTGACGAAAGAGCACGGCGGGCCGGTACGGATGATCGTGCCGAAGCGCTATGGCTGGAAGGGCGCCAAGTGGGTGAAGGACATCACGTTCTCGGACCGAGATCAGAAGGGCTTCTGGGAAGTCCGGGGCTACTCCAATAGCGCGCTTCCTTGGAAGAATGACCGATATAGCTAATCCTACTCTTGCCCCTCGCATTTCTTGCAATTCAGCACCTGCCCGAGGTGTTGCGTACGCCCTTCCTCAGTGAAAACCCAGGGCCGATTCGTCAAGGGCGGCTGATGACGCACATGCTGCCCATGCCCGCATGCGAGATCTGCCACCCAGTCGCCGTGCTCGTCTTGGTGAAAGCCGACGATGCGTTGTTCCATGCTCCACATATTATAGTGAACGGTGAGGAGACGCCTTCTGGCACTCACGGATGCTCCGGAGCACGATCCCCCACATGACAACCATTAAGACCACCTCCCCGACGACTGCCTCAGGGAAGTGCGACGCAAAAAAATTGAACAGCCCATGACACAGGATCGCCAACAAGAGTCCTCTCTGAATCATGGCGTTGCCCTGTGCTGGATCAGCGAACTTTGCCCTTCCCAGAGCAGAGCCCCACATGCTGGAATACAAGACATGGCTTGGCACACTCAGGAATGCCCGAACCACAAACACGGACGCCACCACACCGAACGGCGACAGAGTCTCCGTGGATTGCGCCATATCCGACGCATTCAAGTAGGCCGCTAGGAGATACAGCCAGTTTTCCATGGAAGCAAAGCCTAGGGCCAGCGCCGCCGTGTAGATGATCCCATCAAGCGGTTCGTTAAACTCGGCGCTTCGATAGACCGTTAACCGAACCCCCGAGTACTTGAGCCCCTCTTCAATAATCGGCGCAACGAGAATGATTGCGAACAAGGACTCTGTGAACAGGAGCTCGAGCACCGTCGCCGGGATACCCAACCCCATACCAAGAAGGAAGGTCATCACGATCAGCCTCTTGGGCTCAGGTTCCAGCTTGTCCTTCTTATAGAAGAACCAGAGCCAAAAGAGGCCCGGAGCAAAAGCCGCCAGCAATAACGTGACGAAGCTCACCGGTGATCGCCCTCATTGTGGCGATCGCCATGGTCGTTTTGATGGAATCCGATGATGCACTGGTTCATAGTCGCCAGAAATAGGCCTCATCCTTCGCAAGAGCAAGAAATCCTTCATCAATGGGGCAGTAATAGTAGACGTACCAGGTGGTCGCAAAAGATCCATCTCTCAAATCGTTGGGCCACCACGACGCCTTGAGACCGGGAGATATGACGTTCGCGCCCGCCACTTGATGACAGTTTTTGATTACCTCCTCGCGCTCAGCCTCGCTAAACTTGAACTTCATGAGGATCTGGTATGTAGAGGCGTTGTGCATCTCATTGATCGAGGCGGCTGACTTCGGCAACAACGTGGGGAAATAGCCTCCACCCAAAAGGGCGCCTGCCTTCTTTGCGTCATCATATGTGTTGAACTGCAATTCTTCGGTTTGACCGAAGGTGCAAGCGGCAGAAATGAGCAGCAAGAGTATGGCCAGTGCGTGAGCCAGTGGTTTCACTTCTCGAAGATGTCCCGCTCCGTCAGCCTTGCCGTCAGGACAAACCGACCCGTTGCACCCCATGCTAAGACCTAACCGCATCGAGGATGACTAGCTCGTCGCCTATGACTTCTGTGGAATGAACGGTTCCGCACAGCATCGCGAATAATCCATCCCCAGCCGCTGCTCGATTCATGCTAGTCTTCCCGCTGATCAGCAGCAGTCACTGATGCGACTGACATTCGCTGCACGGCCGACATGGTGATCTTTACTCATCTGGATCTAGTAGTGTGCAGATAGGAAGTCTCTTTGAGGAATATACCATGAAGGTACAACCCTACAAGACGATGACTGAAGCCCTTGAAGATCTGAAGAAGAGAGGATTTACCGCCAACTTCGAATTGCTCAACAATGTGTTTCGAGCAGTGGACAGCGGAAAATCGTTTCAGGCCGACGACTTGACGATCGTCGAGCACCACCGATTCGAAGGAGCCAGCGATCCTGATGACATGTCGGTGGTCTATGCCATCGAAGCCAGCGATGGCACGCGAGGGATCCTGGTTGACGCCTTTGGAGTCTATGCCAACCCTGATCTTGGGGCATTCCTTCAGAATGTGAAGATGCGGGAAGACCGCTAGTGTGGTTGACATTCCGACCGAAGATTATGCTGGACATCGCGCATCTTCAATGCCTCATCGACGCCTTGATGCCATCCAGCCTCATCACCGGCTCGTCGCCGACCACTTCCGCCGAGTGGGAAATGCGCTGAGCACGAAGCATCCCGACGCCTATTTGAATGAAATTGCATGGCTGATACAATCCGAGGCGCGTTGACGGAGCTGGCCGAGCTGATCGCCGTCAACGTCGAGCGTGCACCGGGCCAGACTGAAAAACGTCTTGTTCTGTTGAGGGGGTTTGTCGAAGCACACCGCCTCAATCATGCCGTCACTGATGATCCTGACCTTGCCCTCTTAGACCTGCTGCTTCAGCAGCCTGAGATGCTGGTCCACAATCTCCAGAAGCTTTGGATGAAAGGAATGAGTTAGGGTCTGGGATGCCTCACTTTCCCGCCGGCACCTTGAACTTGGGTGCCGCTCCGATACTGTCCAATCCAGCCTGGGCGCAGGCATCGTCTAACTGAGTGCCAGGGGCGCCGCCAACCCCGATCCCGCCGATGACCTCGCCTCCAATCTCGATCGGCAGGCCACCGCCCAGGATGAGGATTCTGTCGTTCATCTCCCGCAGGGCTTGGAGCGTCGGCATCTTATTGATCAGCTCAGCCAGCTCACTAGTTGGCCGCCGTAGGCTGGCCGCGGTATAGGCCTTCTTGCTGCTGCTATCTGTCGTGTGCGGACCAGCTCCATCTCCCCGCAGCAGGGTCTTCAATACCCCGGCACTGTCCACCACCGACGCGCTGACGCGATAACCATCCTGTTTGCACTTTTCGACCGCGGCAGCCGCAGCCTTGCTCGCCAGAGAGAGCGGCAACGTTGGTTCGCGAGGCAAGTCCTCCGCCACAGCCACCGCATTGATACATAGGAGCATCGGCACGAGAACCAATCGCACGCACTTCATCCAGCCCTCCTTTTTCCGGCACAAGAACCTGGTTGGATGCGAGTAGTATCAGCGGGGTAGGATGATGTCAAGTGATGTGCGTGGAGTAACACCCGCAGACAGCCTAGCGGAAGTTGCGCGGGAACGATGCTCCGGGAGAGTTCTTAACTCAGGAAAACCCCAACTGGGGAGGCTGTGAGGGAGGGTGTGACTAACTCCAGGTGATGTGGTCCTGGTTCAGGAGATAGTCAATTAGTTCGATACTGTCGCGCATGGCTAGTTGTGCGTGCTCGGACAGAGGCAGAATCGCCCCGACGGGTCTTCCTGGTTCCAAATCTTCCAGGGAAGGGATCCCTTCCGGGCCGACCTTCTCATGCTCTGGGCGGTAGCTGGCCATCCTAATCTACCCTTCTTGTTCTCCTCCGGCTTTGAGCGCTCGCTATTAACTATAGCAAGTCTTGCGCCAGACGCAAACTTGATGCTTTTATCATACCACATGGATTCCTCCTATCGTCGAGTGCATGTGTAACTTACTGATTTAAAGTAATATTTTTCTGCTTTCAGGGAGATCCATCGATTGGCGCCAAAGCCCCGAGGTAGGCAAACCCGCCAACTTTTGTCAGAGGAGTATCGGATCGTAACCTGAAATCATCATGGCTGGGGTCCACAAACCGAGGGTCAACCGTGAGGTCCGAATCCGCTTTCAGCTCCGGCGCCGGCACGTTCGGAGAACCGGCTCGGAGGTAGTTGCCCTCACTGTTGGAGACGGCGTTGTAGGAAATATTGGCGGTGCTCGTGGCCCCGACCACGAACCCGACCTTATTCATTCCGACGATATTGCCGGAGACGTCGCTTCGCGAGGTCCCCAAAAAAGCGACTCCGCCGCCATTCTTGACGATGGTATTGTTCAGTAGCACGGCGTGTGCGCTGTCCGTGACCACGACCCCCTCAAACAGACTCCGCGCGATCACGTTCCGTTCCAGGCGCACATCCGACTTGCCTGCAACCGTGACCCCATGGTCATTATCGTGGATGAAGTTGCCGACCAGCAGGACCTGGGAATCAGCCAACTGGACACCGGTGGTTTCGCTACCACCGATCACGCACTGCTCGATTCGAACCTCCTGGACCTGTTGTCCGAACAACATCCCGTTGATCCGGACCTCGCGAAGCACTAAGGCACGCCCATTAAAAATCCCCATCGCCAGGCCGCCATGCTCTTGGATAGTCAATCCGCTGATCTCCACCTCTGTCGCCCCATAGGGCCACTTCCCGACGTGAAACGATCCGACCCGGTTGCGCCCTAGGATCTTGACTTTGTCCGCTCCATCCCCAACGAGCCTGAGTCGATGCTTGCTATGGATGGTCACATCCTCCGGATACTCGCCAGCCCTGATCCGGATCGTATCACCAGAGGCGGCATGGTCAATCGCCTCCTGGATGGACCGGTACTGTCCTGTGCCATCAATCGCCACCACCAAGACGCGAGACTCCTGAACAATCGGTGACTGCACGGTCTCATCAGCATGAACCATGACCCCACAGCACAGCAGCGGGACCAACACAGCTCCAAGACGGGCAGCTTGAGGAGAAAGAAAAATGGCCATGACAGCGTGATACAGGGAAGCAGGCCGAAGAGTCAATGGGCAGTCGTCATCCATCAATCGTGAAAAGAGGGGCGTCACTCGTCATTCGTCAATCGCACAGATGACGAATGGTTGATGGATGATGGTCCCTGGCTAACAGTTGATGAAGCCTTACTTTCAGTCCATTAACCATTCCGCATCGGCCATGAGCCATTGACCATTGGTCATTCACACGTGCTATGCTCCGGCATGATCTTGGTCGGACTCACCGGAGGTCTCGCCACCGGGAAAAGCACCGTCGCGCGCATGTTTCAAGACTGCGGGGCGATGCTGATCGACGCCGACCTGTTGGCCCGCCTTGTGGTCGAACCGGATAAGCCGGCCTGGAGGGAGATTGTCCGAGCGTTCGAGAAGCAGATTCTTCGTCCAGACCGAACCCTGGACCGTTCCGCGCTGGCAACTATCGTCTTTCAAAACCGGACCAAGCTTCGCCAACTCGGCGCCATCATCCATCCGCGAGTGGCCCGTGAGCAGTCCCGCCTGACTCGAGAGGTCGCCAAGAAGCACCCCCACGCGGTCGTTCTTTACGACGCGCCCGTGCTGATCGAAGCCGGCGCACACAAGCGCATGGACAAGATCATTGTGGTGTCCGCTCCACAAGAGACGCAGCTCAAGCGGCTCTGCAATCGCAGCCATCTCACCAAAACCGAAGCCCTTCGCCGGATTCGCTCCCAACTCCCGCTGGTGCAAAAAGTCAAGCTGGCCGATTACGTAATTGACGGCACTCTGTCCTTTGAGCAGACCAAACACGAAGTCCAGCGGATTTATACAGAGCTGCGGCGAATGGCGTAATCCAGCCCCTTCCGCTTGATCATTCGCTGTGTTAAAGTCCTGCCATGCGGCATGTCGTCATCATCGGATCAGGGCCGGCCGGGTTGACCGCTGCGATTTACACTGCGCGGGCTAATCTGTCGCCCCTATTGATCGAAGGCTTGCGGGCCGGCGGCCAGTTGACCACCACGACTGAGGTAGAAAACTACCCGGGCTTTCACCATGCGATTATGGGGCCGGACCTGATGAGAGAGATGCGCGCGCAGGCCGAACGGTTCGGAACCGAATTTGTGGCCGGCGAGGTCACCGCCGTGGATCTCAAGCGCAGCCCGCTCAGCCTGACGGTTAATGGTGAGGAACGCCTGGAAACCAAGACGCTCATCATCGCCTCTGGCGCGTCGGCCATTCAGCTCGGCATTCCCGGCGAATCCCGACTCATGGGGCACGGTGTCTCGACCTGCGCTACCTGCGACGGCTATTTCTTCCGAGGCAAAGAACTGGTCGTGGTCGGCGGCGGCGACAGCGCGATGGAAGAAGCCACGTTCCTCACAAAGTTTGCCACCCGTGTGTCTGTCGTCCACCGACGGGATAAGTTACGGGCATCCAAGATCATGCAGGACCGAGCGTTCAAGAATGAGAAGGTCACCTTTATCTGGAACTCGGTTGTGGACGACATTCTGGGAGATAAGGTGGTCACCGGAGTCCGTGTGCGAAACGTAGAGACAGGTCGAACTTCGGAATTGAACTGTGCGGGCGTGTTTGTGGCCATCGGCCACAGTCCCAACACCAGCCTGTTCGCAGGCCAGATCGAGATGGACACCAAGGGCTATATCCTGACCAAGAACGGGACCGCCACGAACGTGCCGGGAGTATTTGCAGCCGGGGATGTCCAGGATTCCCGCTATCGGCAGGCCGTCACCGCCGCAGGCTCTGGCTGCATGGCCGCGATGGATGCTGAGCGATACCTCGAAAGCCGTGAGGGGTAAGGCGTGAGGCGTAAGGCGAGTTTGTCTTTCCTTTTACCCCTGACGCCTCACACCTAACGCCTCACGGTCGTTGCTATGAGATGCGCGATTCTCCACTACCACGAATTGGCCCTCAAGGGTCGCAACCGGCCCTACTTCGAGCATCGGCTCGCGCGCCATCTTCGACTCGCCCTTCGCGACCTCGGTGTGACGCAGGTTGCTCCCTTGCCCGGACGTATTCGCGTCACCCTCGGGGAGGACACAGCCTGGGAATTGGTGAAAGCCCGACTTGCCAAAGTCTTTGGAGTCGTGCATTTCTCGCTCGCCCAGTCGGTGCCGCTGACCCCGGACCTGCCCGCAACGCTGGAGGCGATGAAATCAGCCATCGGGGAAATGGTGCGCGAGCAGCAGTTCAACACGTTCCGCGTCTCAGCGAAGCGCGCCGACAAACGCTTCCCCATGACTTCGATGGATATCGAGCGGGAGATTGGCGCCCACGTCTGCGCCCTGACCGCCAAGCGGGTCAGTCTCAGCAACCCGGACCTGACCATCTCCGTCGAGATGCTGACCAAGGAGGCCTACTATTCCGTCAAGCGTGAGGCCGGCCCCGGCGGACTGCCGACCGGCAGCAGCGGCAAGGTAGCCTGCCTCATCTCCGGCGGCATTGATTCCCCTGTGGCGGCTTACCGTATGATGAAACGCGCGTGCAGGGCAGTCTTCGTGCACTTCCACGGACGGCCCTACGTCAGCCGTGCCTCTGAAGAAAAGGTCCGTGAGATCGTCGAAGCGCTGACGCAGTACCAACTCTATTCGCGACTGTACCTGGTCCCGTTCGGCGACATTCAGCGGAAGATTGTGCTGGGAGCACCGGCGCCATTCCGGATCGTTCTGTACCGCCGGATGATGGTGCGGATTGCCGAGGAATTGGCGCGACGCGAGCGGTGTTGGGCGCTGGTCACCGGCGACAGTCTGGGGCAGGTGGCGTCACAGACACCGGAGAACCTCAGCGTGGTGGAAGAGGCAGCTCAGCTTCCGATTCTCCGTCCGCTGATCGGCATGGACAAGATCGAGATCACGGAACAGGCTCAACGGATCGGCACCTTCGAGACCTCCATCGAACCGGATCAGGATTGCTGCAAACTGTTCGTGCCGCTTCATCCCAGCACCAAGACCAGCCTGGACCATCTCAGAAAGATCGAGCAGGGGTTTGACCTCGGCGCGCTTGTCAAGCAGGGCTTAGAACAAGTGGAGCTGGCTGAGTTCAAATTCCCTGCTCACTAAGGCGATCGCTCCGCGACCCTTTCCCTTAAAATCCGGAAATGAGTTTCAAGGTTCCGCCGGAGCTCCATGGCCATGAGCCAATCCGGGGCCCAGGTGTCCACTTCCACCAGGAGCTCGAATTCCGCGCGCGTCACGGCTCCGGAGCCATCCGGGCTGAGTTTCCAGGTCCGGTGATACCGCTTGAAATCCCCCGCAACCAATGTGGTGACCAGTCCCCCGTCCGGCAGCTCACGAGACTCACAGAGTAGCCGGCGTTCGCCGGGCAGAAGAGCGTGTTTGATGTAGAGATCGGTCAGGACACGGTCATCGCGCCGTTCAAGATGGGCAAGACGCATACGGACACCAAACAGCTCAGGCCACTTCGCATAGTCCGTCAGGACGGTCTGTACGATTCCGGGCGGAGCCTGGAGACGAAGGGTGGCCACAGCCCGCACGCCGCCGGCAGGCTCGATGCGGACCTCCAGCTTTGCCGGATCATCAGGAGCAGACCAGGCAGGAGGAAGAAGCTGATCGAGACCCCCGAGGGCATTCAGAGACGCAACGACAAGCAACACCATTGCTCGTCGTGTGCTTGGTAAGCGCACCATGACTGGATGCTCGCGAGTCTGCGCCGGTCAGGAACTCACACGTCTCTACCCGATGATGACTTCGAGCAGGCGCTGGTGAATGCGGCGGACTCGTTCAAGCTGGCCTTTGGCCGGAAAACGCTCATAGAACCCTTCGGCCCGAAATTCTTTCGTCAGCCCGGCCCAAGGCTTGAGGGTATCCGCGAAGGGTTTGGGGGATTTGTCTAGCTCCCACTGCCCCATCAGCTTGCGGTCCACGATGAGGTCGTCCAGCACCCGGATCAGCGCCTTGAGCGACACGTCGCGCGTGAAGGTGTACCGCTCATTGTTCCCCCAGACCTCGCTCATGACCTCTTTTGCACCTTTCAAATAATCCCGCACGAGGGCGTAGCACTTGTCGGTTCTCGTGCCGAGGTGTGACTCGATCCAGCGACCGTGGTGCTTCACCAGCTTGTGTAACTCGTTGAACATCTCTGACTGGAGAATCCATTTCTCCTGCTTGCTCCGCCCCCCCAATCGATTGATCTTGTACTGGAGCGGAGAGTCGGCCTCGCCATAGAGCAGGTTGACCACTTTCGCCGCGAACTTCTTCTCCGGACTTTCCCACGAAACCTTTTCGTAGAGGTCTACCAAGTGGGAGCGGTTGATGCGCGTGTGCGTGGAGTTGATGATGACGAACATCTCCGTCGCAAACTCAGCGCTCCGGCCGTCGAAGAGCACGCAGGGCACCTCGACCTTGTCGATTTCGTCCGGGTGATGCTCTCTGAAGAAGCGCAGCCCGGCGATTCGGTGCTGGCCGTCAATGATCAGATACTTGCCCTTCGGCTCGCTCAGGTGCCCGATGGAGTCGGAACCATCCAGCTTGCGGAAGTTCAAGGTTTCATCGGTGAAGAGCAGCACGGTGCCAGGCACCATCGGCTGCGCGACCACGGTCTCATAGAAATTGACGATCTGTTTGATCTTCTGGCGATTCAGGACACGCTGAAAGCTTCGCTCGTTTCGTTCGATGCTCGAAATGAATTGGGCGACCTCATCATGCTCCGAGATTCGGCCCTGCGGGATCTCTTCTCCCTCGAAGTAGTATCGACTGGTAAACCGAACCTTGTCCAGAAGGTCGGCCGCCTTATAGGAAATGAAATAAAAGATGCTGTCTTTCTGCTTTACGCGCGTCGCAAGCATGGTGTCTCCTTCTCAATAATTCATGTCAGCGATGACCTGTGGTAAGCGCCGGCAAAATCTCCTGCGGTCCTAACGTATTGATCACATCAGACGGTTCCAGCGCTCCCTTTCGGGCCACGTTCACTCCGAAGGGCACATCTTCCAAGCCCTCCGTGGCATGGGCGTCGGGGTTGATGCTCACCCTTACGCCCTGTTCCTTCGCATAGCGGCAGAGCCGCCAGTCAAGATCGAGCCGGTGGGGATTCGCATTGATCTCCACGATCTTTCCATACTGCTTGGCTGCGTCTATCACCCGCTTCATGTCAATCTGGTAGCCTTCGCGCGACAGCAGCAACCGGCCAGTGGGATGGCCCAACATCGTTACATAGGGATTAGCCAGAGCCCGAATGACACGCGCTGTCTGTTCTTCCTCCGGTAAGCTGAACCGGCTGTGTACGGATCCGATGACAAAATCAAACCGAGCCAGGACATCATCCGGATAGTCCA
>VBOJ01000174.1 GCA_005877775.1 Nitrospirota bacterium
ATACCGAGGCAGCGGTTACGGTCGAGGCAGTGCTGGCGACGCTTCAGAAAAATGTGGAACTCGCGAAACGTCTGCTTCGTGCCGCCATGCCCCTGGTAACCGGGCCACGGGCTTGTGGATGCGGGAGGGCGTTGGAGCATGCTATCCTGACCTCGCCTCAGCACATTCCCAAAGGGACGAGGAAGCGCCTGCGCTTGCTGCTTGGCCGGTATCTATCTCCGATGAAAGGAAGACGCTGAGGTGGGAAACCTCCTGGTCGTGGGATCAGTGGCGCTGGACACCGTCAAGACCCCATTCGGTGAGGTCAGCGAAGTGTTGGGCGGCTCGGCGACCTATTTCGCCACGGCGGCCAGTTATTTCACCAGCGTGGATCTGATCGCGGTGGTGGGGGGAGATTTTCCGGACCAGCATCTGAAGTTTCTCAAGAGCCGGGGGATCGATCTGACCGGGCTCGAACGGCGAGCGGGCGAAACATTTCGCTGGAAAGGGGAGTATTCGCATCAGTTGAACGAGGCCCATACGCTCGACACCCGCCTGAATGTGTTCGAGACCTTCCGGCCGAAGATCCCTGACCAGTACCGCTCGCCTTCCATGTTGTTTCTGGGCAATATTGATCCGGAGTTGCAACTCGATGTGCTTCGCCAGGTCCGGCGCCCGATGTTGGTCGCCTGCGATACCATGAACTTTTGGATCGAGCGCAAACGGGAGGCGCTGTGGCGCGTGTTAGAGCAGGTGGATGTATTGATCATCAACGACGGCGAGGCCAGAGCGCTTGGCGGCCACCCCAATCTCACGCGGGTTGCCAGGGAAACCTTGGCGAGAGGCCCGAAGCATCTGGTCATTAAGCGGGGCGAATATGGGGTCTTATTATTCAACCACAAACAGACATTTGCAGCCCCTGCATTTCCGCTGGAGCAGGTTCAGGATCCAACCGGGGCCGGCGATACGTTTGCCGGTGGCTTTATGGGTTATCTGGCGGCCACCAGCAACCTGTCCGAGGCTTCGATTCGCCAGGCTGTGGTCTTCGGCAGTGTGATGGCCTCGTTTACCGTCGAAGCATTCAGTCTGGACCGGTTGCGCGCATTGGACTACAAAGAGATCGAGGCGCGCTTTCGGGAATTCAAGCGACTGACGCATGTTGAGGATCTTGTATGAGCGGGAGAAGGTTCAGAAATATAGTTCTGTCGCAATGTCGGGCGTGGCTGATTGGGCTGTGCATTCTGGCGGTGTTGCCCGTGGTATTGATCTTGCCATCCGGATGTGTCACCGAAGAGAAGATCAAGAAAGCGAATGGCTATTACCAGGAAGGACTCTCAACCTTGAATCTCGATCGTCAGAAAGCCTTTGTGT
This sequence comes from Nitrospirota bacterium, assembly GCA_005877775.1. Classification (GTDB taxonomy): domain Bacteria; phylum Nitrospirota; class Nitrospiria; order Nitrospirales; family Nitrospiraceae; genus NS-7. The sequence goes on from VBOJ01000174.1 coordinate 1,351, forward strand.
CATTCCAGAAGGCGATCCAGATGAATCCGGAGCATAAAGAGGCGCACTATGCCCTGGGACATATCTATGCGATTCAGGGAAAATTGAAGCAGGCGGAGGAGGAGTTCCGGGACGTCTTACGAGTCGACCCCGATTCTTCGGAAGCCCATACCTACCTCGGGCAGGTGCTCGCGCAACAGGATCGCTGGAATGAAGCCATCAAGTCATACCGTCAGGCGCTGACCAATCCGCTCTACGCTACCCCCGATCTTGCGCGATACCACTTGGGTCGTGCGCTGGCACACGAGGGCGACATGCAGGCGGCGACCGAGGCGTTTGAGGATGCATTGCTCGTCAATCCGCCGAGCGTCTCCCCGGCGATGGTTCAACTCGAGTTGGGCCGAGCTTACTACCGTCTTGGGTATGATACCAAGGCTCGGGAGGCACTGACCCGTGTCACGAGTTTGGATAAAGGGGGAGAATTCGCAGCCGAGGCCGGGAAATTGCTGGACCGACTGAGGCAGTAAGCAGAGAACCTATGGAATCCGTAGGCGAGTTTTTCAAACAGGTCCGTGAGACCAAAGGGCTGACAGTCGATGACGTGGCGTCGAAGACCCGCATCCGCCCTGATTACGTCAAAGCGCTGGAAGAGGGAAATTTTGCCAAACTTCCGGATCAGGTCTTTGCGAGAGGCTTCGTGCGATCCTACGCGCGGTCCCTGGGGCTGGATGAAGAGGATGCCATGCATCGCTTCGTCCAGTCGGCAGGGGCTTTCTATGACAAGCAGGATGAACGCGAGCGCCTGCGGCTCAAGCAAGCCGAGGATGAGCGGCGGAAGAAGGCCAACCGCAAGGTGGTGGTCGCGGCGGTGGGCGTGGCTCTGCTCGGGCTGGTGCTGCTCCTGAACCGAGAGCAATCCTCCGTTGTGGTCAGTCGTCCGGTACCAGAGCCGGCCCCCTCCAAGGTGAAGCCCCCGACGCTCCCTTCCAAGAGCGCCCGTGAATCGGTCGCGCCTACCACGGCACAGAACCCTCTGGTCAGCGTGGGGGGAGAGAAGTTGGAGGCAGACAAGTCAGCCGGTGGTGAGCCGCTTCCCTTCCCTCCCGTAGCGGCTCCCCCTAGATCTTCCGCTCCAGCTGAGCCGGTCGCGCCAGCTTCGCGCCCCTCGGTTGCAAGTGATCAGACGACGGGACTGTCCTTGGATGAATTTGCCTCCGCGAGTGTTCCGCTCGTCCTGGAATTGGAAGCGCAGGCACTGAGCTGGGTGGTTGTGCAAATCGACGGCGGGAGTCCCCAGGAGGCCTTGCTCCGAGCCGGCGAACGAGCCAAGTGGAAGGCCAAGGATCGGTTCATCATTACGCTCGGCAATGCGGGCGGCGTGCGTGTTGAACTCAATGGCAAGCCCCAGGGCCCATTCGGTCCAAGCGGGAAGGTCGCGCGGGATATTGTGCTGAAACGGTAGAGAAGGAGAGCGGGCTGTGCCGGACTCTCCCCTGCGCTCCCGGAGCGCGCACGATCAGAATGTGCTCGCTCGACGGCCGCGGTTGGGGAGAGCCCGGCCACCCGCTTGGGAGGCGGTGAAGGGCGCAGGAATAAGATCGGCTGGGCTGACGAAGGGCGCCTCGGCTCAGGCGGCGCGATGATGCGTTGCGCCCGAACTGGCCTTTGCCATCGCACTGCTGGCCGGTCGCCTCCGGCATACCATCGGATTGGCCACCGGCACCCTCGCTCCTAGTTCGTACTCCTTCACGCCATCGCGCTGGCCTTCGCGACCCATCCCAGCCACATAGAGAGTGAATGGAGTTTAAGGGCCCCGTCGCTTCGGCCCAGTTTGCGTTGAGCCCTACCACACCGTACCGCACTCCTCCCCTGTGTCTGAGCATTCGTTGACGGAGCCTTGAATGGTACCATGCTGAACGAGTGAGGCAGGTTTGACAGGTGTGAGGCGAAAAGGTATCGCACGGTTCTTCTGGTCAACGGAAGAGAGCTACATGTCACGATCTAACCATCGAACAATCCAAACATTCTCTCTTGTCCTGTTTCTGGCATAAACTTTGAGTATTTCCTGACTCCAGGGCACACGAGGTTGGCTTGACAACCATCGGGAGGCATTGCTATAGTGCCGCCGCTTTGAGGAAGAATCCGGCTAAGCCGACTGCCCTGTTAGAGGGACGTTTTGTTGATTCATTAGTGGATTCATGAGTCTTGTGTTGGGCCAAACAAAAGGAGGAGCCGCGATGGGGTATGTTTCACGGTCCGTCGGAATTTTAACTGCATTCATGTTTGTAGCCGCCACCGCGGCTGTCGCTGAGGAGCGGGATCCGTTAAAGTCCAGAGTGCCGCCTGACCAGATTGCCGAAGCCAAGGCGTTGAAGAACCCGATCGCGAACACGCCGGAGAATATCGCGAAGGGCAAGGCACTGTTCGAAGGGAAGGGCACGTGCTTTAACTGTCATGGCAAGGAAGGGAAGGGAGATGGCCCGGCCGGCCAGATTCTAAATCCGACCCCGCGGGACTTCACGAACTGCAAGTTCCACAAGAAGCGGAAGGACGGCGAACTGTTCTGGGTGATCAAGAACGGGAGCGCGGGGACCGGGATGGTGCCGCTCATTCCTGCCGCGATCAACGAAGAAGAAGCCTGGACGATCATCAACTACGAGCGGACCTTCTGCAAAAAGGAATCAGAGTAAGTTCTCATTCGGGTGGGAATGAGGGAAGGCAGAGGGGAACGTCCCTCTGCCTTTTTTCTTTTCAGGCACGGAACAGTTACCGGCTATCCGATCCTGCCACGGCTGCCGGCTTGGTCAGCGTGAGCCCGGCCAGCTTGCTCGCTGGGTCGATGGGAGGGAGGAATAGCGGGCGCTGCTCCTGTTTGAAGCTGCTGAGGGCCGCGGCCGGTATCGTCTGCCCGAGAAAGGCCGTCAGTTCGCCGAGCGTGACCTCTCCGTCACGGTTCGTATCTGCCTCCCCTTTAAGGCCGCGCAACAGGTAATAGGTAAAGAGACCATGCCGCAGCTTCTCCGACTCCAGGCCGTTGCGAAAGCCAGTCGCCCCGATCAGCCGCACGATGCCTCCTCCACCCATCTCCCACTGCGGCGCCTTGCCCCGTGATCGGGCGTCTCCGCCAATCGTTGACACAGAACCGTCAAAGATGAACAGGGTGAGCTGCGTCTTCAACCGAGCGAGCGCGGCCTGTAGGTCTTTGAGCGGGTAAAGCCTTGAAGGAGAATTCCATCGGCCTTCATAAGGGACCAGGTAGGTCTCGCCGGTTGGGGCGACCATGGCCTGACCGGCGAAATAGACGATGACGACCGATTCGGCGGTGACGCGCGGTGGCAGCCAGTCCAGGAGAGCCTCCTCGATATCGGGCCGCAAGGCTTTCTGGTCTTGTAACACCCGCACATTAGTAGCCGGGACGCCTCCCAGCGACTGAAAGTAGGCGGCAACCATTTCGGCATCCAGCGTCGCGTATTTCCGAGCCGGGATGTCTCGGTCACGGTACGAGCTGATTCCGACTGTGAGAAGGTGGGTCTTGGGACGCTGAAATCCCGGTGAGGCGGCAGGAACCCGATCAACGTCGTCGTAGCGCGTTGCGGCCGACCTGCCTCCGGCTCCAGCCTCTCCCCCCGGTCGCATCGCAGCCACCAGGATCTGAGCGGCCGGAATGCCAGTGCCAGACGCCTCGGTGATCGTGACTACCAGTTCCCCACGCTGCGCTGCGACTACCTGAGGCAGCGTCGCCGAGAACTCCACAGACCGGGACTCTCCTGGCTGTAGGGTGCCCACCGGCAGGGTCGTGGCGGGGAACTGCGAGACCAGCAGGGGCGTCCCTGTCAG
>VBOJ01000175.1 GCA_005877775.1 Nitrospirota bacterium
AAGTCCGCTCACGACCACGCCACGCCGTTTAGCGAGTCATGCTCTGGAGGACACCGCGACGCCATCGAGAAGATCCTCTCCCACCTGAGGCTGTGGCCGTTCCCCAGTCATGCCCCGCATGACAGCGCGGTGGCCTAGCCGATTCTTTTCTTCTCCCCGCCAGGGTCTGTGTTCACGTCACTGAACCCGGCAGGGGAAGTCGCGGCCCCAAAGCCCCCGTTCACAGGCCCTGTCGCCCCAACAACTTCCTGAAACCCTGCCTTGGCCATGAGTCCGGCCATGGGTATCTTGACACAGGCAGGGAAAAGAGCTACTCAAACGGCTCCTCTTGGGAGTCCTTGAGGCGGTTGGGGTCACCCACCCCAAACCAAATTCCTATCACCTGGTCTCGACGACTTGCATAGCGTACCGGGACTGTGGTAATTTCCGCGAATTCGGAGAAGTAGGCCCCACCGATGGCACGGAAACCCACTCAACCCAAGCGAAGCCCAGCCAAGCCAAACTCAAACAGCCCCCAGCTAAGCCAAACCCAAGCGAGGCCCAGCCCGGCGTTCGATCCGCAGAGCTTCCTCTCAACCATCGGCAGCGGCAAAACACTTCTTGTGGCAAAAAAGAACCAAACGCTTTTTTCGCAAGGGGATGCGGCGGACGCCGTGTTCTACATTCAGTCGGGCCGGGTCAAGCTCTCGGTCCTCTCCGGGCAAGGTAAAGAAGCCGTCGTCGCGATTCTGGAGCAGGGGAGCTTTTTGGGCGAACCCTGCCTCGCCGGCCAGCCGCTGCGCCTGGCGAGCGCGACCGCCTTGGACGCCTCCACGATCGTGCGCATTGAAAAGGCTGCGATCATCCGCGTGCTGCACGACGAGCCTGCCTTCGCCGAGTTGTTCTTGTCGTATCTGGTGTCGCGAAACATTCGCATCCAAGAGGACCTGGTGGATCAACTCTTTAATTCCAGCGAGAAGCGGCTGGCGCGGGTGTTACTGCTGCTGGCCCACTTTGGGAAAGAAGGCAAGCCCGAGCCCGTCATTCCGAAGCTCAGCCAGGAAACGCTCGCCGACATGATCGGGACGACGCGGTCACGCGTCAGTTTCTTTCTGAATAAGTTCCGGAAGCTGGGCTTTCTGGACTACAACGGCGGAATGCACGTCCACAGTTCCCTTCTCAATATTGTCCTCCACGACTGACGCCCGCCGGCACTCCGCTCTCTTTCGTTTCATCTCGATGTTCCTGATTTGTTATCTGCGTTTCCTGACAGACTTCGGCTCGTCCCTCGGTAGGCTCCCGCGCTGCAGTGCATAGCGGATGAGGTCTTGGGGGCTGTTCAGGCCCAACTTCCGCATACAGTTGGCTCGATGGGATTCGACCGTGCGGGAACTGATCTTGAGTCGTGAACCAATATCCGAGCTGCTCGCCCCCTCCACGACTAGCTGCAGCACCTTTCGCTCGCGGACGGTCAGTTTGTCATGGACCTCCAGTAAACCAGTCTGCGCCTTTTGCAGAATTGTTCCCATCGAAGAAAATGAGCCAATGGAAGCCTCGGAAACGGCAGGACTCAGGTAACGCCGACCGGCAACGACTTCGCGCATGGCTTGGAAGAGCTCGGCTCCGCAGGACTCTTTGACGACATACCCCGCCGCACCGCTTTTGAGTGCGGTCAACACATACGCCTGATCCCCGTACATCGAAAGGATGATCACACGAGTATCTGATTTCAGGCGCGCGAGCTTTCGTGTGATTGCTAGACCGTCCAGGCCGGGCATCATGAGGTCGGTGAGTAACACCGTGGGCTTCCGGCGCTTCACCAATTCGACAGCCTCGAGCCCGTCAGCCGCTTCGCCCACAACGACGAAGCTTGGATCCGATTCCAGCAGGGCGCGCAGCCCTTGCCTCACGACAACATGGTCGTCCGCCAGTACGACGGTCACCATAACACTTCCCCCCGGAGTCTGTGTCATGCTTCGTTGACAATTGACGAAGCGGCTCTGGTGCAGTGATCGTTGCCGCGTCGTGAAAACAATAGTCCGGATTCGGCGAGAAGGCAAGGTGCAAGATGTCAGCCGGCGCGCCATGGCCACCGTGCCGGCCGCCGCGGAGGTTGTCGGGTGGCCCTGACCCAAGCGGTGATCCGAAGCATCCGTTACTTTTTGCTTGATTAAGATTGTGGTAAAGAGGCATACAAGTGGCGTTCCGCAGGTGCTTGCGCGGACAGTCTGAGGATGAATCGTAGAATAAAGGAGGACCTGCGGTGGCCACACCAACACGAAGGGCGCAACACAGAGACGTAGCAGGACTGCCAAAAAGAAGGAAAGAGATCCCGAAGGTCCCGACCGGCATTGCCGGGCTGGATGAGGTGTTACGCGGCGGCCTGCCCGCTGGACGCATGACGCTGCTCAACGGCGGTGCCGGGAGCGGCAAAAGCCTGATGGGCTTGCAATGCCTGCTGCACGGCGTCGGCGCCGGCGAGCCGGGTATTCTGGTGCTGTTCGAAGAACGCGCCGCTGCCGTGCGCCAAAACGCCTGGAGCCTGGGATGGGACCTGGCTTCGTTGGAGCGGGACAACAGGCTCTACCTGATGGATGCGCGTTTGAATCCAGAAGTGGTGATCTCCGGCGACTTCTCCATCAAAGGTCTGCTGGCTATCCTCGATCAGCAGGTCAAGGCCATGCGAGCGCGGCGCATCGTGATTGATGCGGTGGACACGCTCTTGCATTTGTACGATAGTCCCATGCGCGAGCGACACGAATTATATGCGCTGCACGAATGGCTGCTGGACCGAGGATTGACTACGATCATGACGGTCAAAACTGTCCCGCAGGAGGAGGCTCCTTCCCGGTATGCATTTCTGGACTTCATGGCGGATTGTGTGATTCACGTCGACCAGCGCGTCACGGCTCAGGTCGCAACGCGCCGCTTGAGAGTGATCAAGTATCGTGGTTCAGGATATGGCCGCAATGAATATCCCTTCATCATCAGTGAGAACGGCATCAACGTCATTCCGATCACCAGCAACGTGTTACAGCACCGCCCACCCGGTCCCAAAGTGTCTAGCGGCCAGGCTCGGCTGGATGACATACTCGCCGGCGGCTACAAGCGTGGGACCAGCATCCTGATCGTGGGGACCGCCGGCGCGGGAAAGACCACACTGGCCTGCGTGTTTGCCCAGGCCGCTTGCTTGCGCGGCGAGCGGGTGCTGTATCTCAATTTCGAGGAGTCGCCAGAGTCGATGGTCAGCAACATGCTGAGCCCAGGCCTTGCCCTACAGCCGCTGATCAAGACCGGAAGGTTGGTGGTCCAGTCCTACTTGCCGGAAGCGATGGGAGTGGAGGAGCACTTGTTTCATGCCCTGAAAGCCCTGGATGTGGTTCAACCCCAGCACGTGGTCGTGGATGCGATCTCGGCGTGCCAGCGCATGGGCTCGGAGCATGCTGCCTTTGATTACCTGATGCGGGTTCTGAACGCCTGTAAAGAGCGCGGGATCACCTGTATCTATCTCAACCAGGCTACGGGCCTGGATATCGTCGCAGAGATCAGCGGGATCGGATTTTCCATCATCGATACCGTCATCCTTCTACGCCATCTTCCGATCGATGGCGCCATGAAGCGCCAGTTGGTCGTCATGAAGTCAAGAGGCTCGAAGCATTCTGAACAGTTCCATGAATTCCAAATCACCGATCGAGGGATCGATCTCGTGAAGGCCTAGCCCAGCGATACCATGGGCAGATCGGCGTCTCTGCCGGGATACGGGAGAAATGGAGTCCGATGATGAAAGCCCGCAGGCACGAGGGGGGAAGGTCCGCAACGGCGGGAGGTGAGACCTATGTCTTCCGACTCTTCGTGGCTGGCAACGACTCAAACTCCACGCAAGCCAGGGAGAATTTGGCTCGGCTGTGCGAGGAGCACCTCAAGGGACGCCACGAGATCAAAACCGTTGACGTGCTGAAAGATGCCGAAACTGCTCGCAAACATCACGTGCTGGTGACCCCCACGTTGATCCTGATCAAGCCTCATCCGAAGGTCACCGTGCTCGGCAACCTCGGTGATACCAGGCAAGTTCTTCTCGCGCTCCGGCTGACCGGTGACGGGCGATGAGTGACCGGAAACCGCCATACCACGAACTGAAGAGCAAGATGAAAGAGGCGGAGGCCCTCAGTCACGTTCTGAGGACCCATCAGGTGGACGCGATAGTCGGTGAGCGCCACATCATGCTTGTGCGTTTGAAGCAGGCGGAAGAGAATCTCAAGAATTCGCGCGATCAATTGCGTGCCCTTGCAGCACGATTGCAGTCCATACGCGAGAATGAAAGGGCCGTGATCGCTCGCGAGATTCACGATGAGTTTGGCCAGGCGCTGACAAGCTTGCAGTTAGGATTATCCTGGATAGCCCGCAAGGTGACTCCACAGCAACAGCCGGTGCAGGCAAAAATCAGATCGCTCTCCGCTCTTGTCACGACCATGATCCGGTCGGCGAAAAGAATCGCGGTTGAATTGCGACCGGGCGCTTTGGACGAGCTGGGCCTGGTGAAGACCTTGCGATCGGAGGCGCGGGAGTTCGAAGGACATACCGGAATCCGGTGCCGGTTTGAAACGAATCTTGGGAAAGCCACGTTCGACCGTGTAGGAAGTGTCGCCATTTTCCGGATCGCTCAGGCAGCCCTCACGAATGTTGCCCGGCATGCTCATGCTTCCAGGGCCACGATTGCTTTGATGAAGAGAAACAATGATCTGATGTTGACGGTGAATGACAACGGGAAGGGGACCACCAAGGAGTTGGTCCACAGCCATAATTCACTTGGCATTATCGGCATGCGAGAGCGCGCCCTCGTGCTTGATGGGACGCTGACTCTCCGAGGATCAAAAGGCAAGGGGACAACATTAACGGTACGAATTCCGCTGTCCCGGATTCTCTAACGGTCGCGAGTCAGTGTCTTTCTCAATCAATTCAATAAGCTGGGCTTCATTCCCGAAGAGCAAAGTCCCGATGCCACGGCTGTGAAGCCGTGGTACGGAGGTCACAACAACAACGGCTTGCCTATTCACAGGTCCCTCCTCACGATCGTCCTCCACGACTAGGCTCCCTTCTTCCGGCTGATCTTCGCGCAGGGACAGTGTCCAGCGGTCTGCCAGATTAATTTTTCCAACCTGAGCAATTTTGACCAGACGGCGATCTGGCTTCAAGAATATATTGCCCCAACTTTGAACAGCCAGAAATGAAACGTTTTTCAAAACTAGGCCCCAATAGGGCTGCTTGATGTCTTGCTGATCAGAGACCAGATGGAACACGAGAGGGGAGCATGATCGTCCGACGAGCCTGGCCGTTCGCACGCATCCACCTCGCCAGCACTGTGCTGGCGGGGCTTCTCGTAGCTGGCCTCGGGGGCGCCTCGGCTACCTTCAGCGATGAGACGCCGAGAAGGGCTCCCTTCCAGATCATCGCGACTGGCTTCGAGAAACCGACCGGGCTCGTTGTGCACCCGCAAGGATTCCTTCTTCTGACCGACCGCGAGACCGGCGTGCTCTATCGGCTCAGGCCTGGCTTCACGACCGCTGGGAAGCCGACCTTCACCAGCGAGGTGCTCTTCTCGGGCTTGGATGAGCCGATCGGCGTCGCGGTGGAGCCGGACGAGGACCTGTTGGTGGCTGAGAAGGACAAGGGCCGCCTGGTGCGGTTCACAAAGCTGGGCGAGGAGGTGTTCTCGGCCGTGCCCGAACCGGTCACGGGAGGGCTCAAAGACCCCCAATGGCTAGCCGTGGATGGGGAGGGGACCATCTTTGTCTCTGCCGATGGGATCAAGAAGGAGAAGCTGGCCAAGGGGATGCCCGACCCCAAGGACGACGTGCTGCTGAAGTTCGCGCCGGATGGCGGGTTCAGCGTCATCGCGGATGGCTTCAAGGAACTCGGAGGGCTGGCCCTCGATCCTGCCGGCAATCTGTTTGCCGGGGCGAAACGGCGACAGGGTGACAAGCAGAAGCACGATGGGACGATCTACAAAATCCGACTGCCCGAGGGCGCGCTCTCGCCGGTCATCGCGGGGGACTTCGAGGGGCCCCGGGACCTCGAATTCGATGGGCTCGGGGCGCTGTTCTTCACGGCCAAAGAGATCCGGGAGGAGAGGGAATCGGACAACGAGGACGACGAGGACCGAGCGGAAACTCGGTCCTCAGGCAATCGTGGGGCCGAGGGGCGGGACAAGGATGACCGCGAGGATCAGGACGAGGATGAGCCCAGCAAGGGGGTCATCCTCAAGGCAACGTTCAAGGGTAATGGCACCCTCGATCGTCTCACGCTGATCGCAGGCAGACTGGGCGAGCCCGAGGGGCTGACCTTCGATCCAGACGGCAATCTCTATGTCGCCGAGCGCAGGCACGGCCGAGTGCTTCGCTTCCAGGCACCCGAGGCCCCAGTGCTGGCTCCGCCGCTGCCGGCCTTTACCAGTCAGCAGACGCTCACCGTGCGCGGCACTGCGGAGCCGAACACACTCATTACCGTCATGGGAGGGGCCGCTGCCGCCACAGGCTTGGCAGCAGCTCCGTCCGGGGCCTTCGCGGTCGGGGTGTCCCTGACCCCTAATAAGGAGCAAATGCTCCGGGTGTTTGCGACGCGCGCGCGTGGAGACGGGCTGACCAGTCCGGCCACCGAGGCGACCGTGACGCACGATGATATCCCCCCAGACACGTTCATCACTGGCGGCCCGAGTGGGACCATCAATGCCACGACGGCCACGTTCACCTTTACAGCCACCGAAGCCGGTAGCACGTTCCTATGCCAGCTTGATGGGGGTGGTTTCGCAGCCTGCACGAGCCCCAAGAGTTACACCGGCCTGACACCGGACCTTCACACCTTCGGGGTCAAGGCCCACGATCAGGCGGGCAATGAAGATCCCACCCCGGCCGAGCGCAGCTTCACACCCGACACCACCCGACCGACCGTGAGTGCCACCGTCCCCGCCAATGCCGCCACCGGTGTGGCCATCAACCAGAAGATCGCCGTCACCTTCAGTGAGGCGATGGACCCTTCAACGATCACCCCAGTCACCTTTACCTTGAAGCAAGGGACCACGGCGGTGGCCGGCACGGTGAGCTACGCTGGCGTCACCGCAACCTTTAACCCCGTAAGCACGCTCGCACCCAACGCCACCTATACGGCCACGGTGACCACCGGCGCCAGGGACCTGGCCGGCAATGCGCTGGCCAGTAACTTTGTCTGGAGCTTTACCACCGGCGTGACCCCGGACACGACCCGGCCGATCGTGAGTGCCACCGTCCCCGCCAATGCGGCCACGGGTGTCGCCATCAACCAGAAGATCGCCGCCGCCTTCAGTGAGGCGATGGACCCCTTAACGATCACCACAGTAACCTTCACCTTGAAGCAAGGGACCACGGCGGTGGCCGGCACGGTGACCTACGCTGGCGTCACCGCAACCTTTAACCCCGTAAGCACGCTCGCACCCAACACCACCTATACGGCCACGATGACCACCGGCACCAGGGACTTGGCCGGCAGTGCGCTGGCCAGTAACTTTGTCTGGAGCTTTACCACCGGCGCGACCGCTAACACCACCGCACCCACCGTGAGTTTCACCTTCCCTCCCGTGACGGTGCCCTTCGCTGGCGTGACGGCGGCCTTTGCACCGGCCTTTGGATTGGCAATTCCGGCAGACACCACCGCTGCCACAGCGGCCGGGCAAGCGCCCGTCGCCCTGGGAGCGGCCAGCACGTTCGCGGTCCTGGCAGGCTCCATGGTCACCA
>VBOJ01000177.1 GCA_005877775.1 Nitrospirota bacterium
CACGGCAATGTCATCTTGCAGTTTCTCGCGGCTCTATGATTTGTTGATGCAGCTCACCCCCAACGCACGAAGTTCGTCACCGACTTGTGACGAGAAGCGCCCAGTCTCGAGATGGCCGTACGGCCCCTGCGCGTGGGGCATGGTGCCAAACCTACAGATCGCGGCGGTCGGAGCCGACTGTTTAAAGTTGTCGTAGGTTTCGAAATCGATGCGCGGTGCCTGTGCCATGTGGCAGAGCCGGCAATACTTCCCCACGAAATCGCGGTAGAGATCCTCATGCCCGCGCCAGCCGACAGGGATATACCGGACTGCGGTCTGGTTCACGATGCCAGTCGGTCCCCGATACATGCCCTCGATCATGCGCTGAATCGGCCGGTTGGGGTTGTCTCTACTCGGGTTGGTGGATTGCACGAGAAGATTCAGATCCCGAAACTTGACTTCTTGGTCGGCTAATCGAAAGCCAGGGCTCTCGCTGTACAGGAAGTTGAATACATCGAACGGCAGGAACGACGCGCCACGGACCGTGTGGGTTTCGGCATTGTAGTACCCGCCGTGGCAAGCCAGGCACATCTGGGGAACAAACTTGGGTCCCTCTCGGTCCAACGCCACGCTCGGGATGAGCTTACCGTTCTGATCGTATACATAAAACTTCGCATCGCGACGGACGGTGATGGTCACTTGAAAGAATCCCGTGCCGTTTCCCGGCGTGTCGTCATTGGTCCTGAGGTAGAGCCGCCCGCCGCTCCCATTGGCCGTGTATGGGCGACTGTCGCCGATGTAGAAGTACGACGGATGGGAACCACATCCCCGATCGCACGCAAAATCAACAGATGGATAGGCAGCAGTATCATTCGGCTGACCAATCCGACCGATCAGCCCAAAAGGAGGGACGCCTCGTACCGGAAACTTCCGATCGTTGGTTGCATAGTCCCAGCCCTTCGGCCCATTCTGAGCGGTCAGGCACACGCCAGCCCAGATGGAGCCGGTCGCCGAGAACTCGATGACATCGCCTGGTCTCACGTCAATACCCGTATCCACATCCTGCCGGCTGGGCGGGCCGTCATTCGAGGTAAATGGGCACACACCATAGTTGGTCTGGGTAAAGAGGCCGTCACGTTCTCGGACGATCACCGTCTTTGGGGATGGGGCTGGTCCAAACTCCATCGCGACGGTGGCCAAGGGCTTTGGAATAGGCAGAGGACCAGGGCTGCCCACGCTCGGCGGCAGGTTTTTGAAAGCCTGCGCGGTTCCGAGACTGCCCACCGGCTGCTGTTGAATGGTTACAGAAGCAAAGACGCCCCCCGCCGCAACGACAGCTTCGGTCAAGGCCGCATGGGGATCGGGATAGGCGGGATTCGCCCCGCCATTCAGAAAAGCCGGAGGCCCATAGTTCGAGACATAGCAGGCCACGCGATCGCCATTTCGTAGGCAATGCATGTCACGGCCGATCCGCAAATCTATATTATTGAAATATGTCGCCCTGACCTCTGGTTGTCCTGCACCGAAACCATTTCTGCTTTTAAATGCGTCTAATGTATCGTGAAATTCCCGCTGACAGGACAGATAATATTCGTCACTGCACCGAGCTGCTCCGAAATTCGAGAAATAGCTGAATGTCTCGGACAATGATCCAGTGCCTCTTCGACTGAGCCAGCAAGACTGCCGCCCTTCACAGGGCACGGGCATCTGGAATTTCTCTGTCAGGACCTGGAGCGGCATAAATAGCGGAGTAACCGTAATTGGTGGAAGGCCACGAGACTCGACCTCTCTCGATTCTGCTTCTGCCACTCCGGACTGCTGAGCCAAATCTGAAGCGGCCACCTCCTGCCATTGACCAGCGGGCTTCTGCGCTTCCGGTGAGCTCGGTGGCTTGCTCCCGGCCGTGCACCCGCCGATGAGAACCCCGAGCAGGAACGCGATGCGCATCTTTCTCCATCCTTGGCTCATGGGTCCCTCCCGATCAGTAAGTCGTTCGATCCCGTAAGAAGGTTCACCTCTCTTAGTACACCGCGAAGTCGTATTCCAGGTTTTCCCGCCGGACGGTTGGATTCTGGCCGCCTTCGGTCAATTTGCGAACCTGGTCAATGACATAGGCTTGCAGCTCGCTGACGGTGATCGTCTGATCCTTGTTGGCGTCGGCGCCGCGATTCTTCAGTCCGTTCAGCAACGCATAGGTAAACACGCCGTTCTTCCACTGCTCCCCTTCAAGGCTATATTCGTTCCCGCTCGAACTCGAAATGACCGCCGCCCCGGTGCCACGCCGAAGATCGGCAAACCAGTCCTGCTGAAATTTGAGCATGTCATTGGAAAGGCGCTGCCCACTTGCAGCACTCGCCTGCCCTTCACCGGTATCCGCGACCACGCTGACCCCTCGCGCGGCCTTAAACGACCGCATTTTCACCGTCCCGGCGCGCGTGCCGCCGGCCTCGGCCTGCGCGACCACGACAGGTTGGTCCTTTTCAATCTCACCGGAAAAGCAGGTATCGAGGAGCAAGACTTTCTGCAGCGCCGGGATGCCGTCGAGGAGATTTTCAAACTCCTCGTACGGCAGGCCGTTGGCGGCCGGATTCTTGGGGTCGATGTCATGTGTGCCGAAATAGTAGTCCGACTTCTCGTCCGTCATGCCGTGCCCAGCCGCGAAGACCACGACCAGATCGTTGATCTTGGATTGTTTCAACCACGCTTTTGCCTTGAGGATCTCCGGCTTCGTCGCCTTCTGATTGGTCAGGTCCAACACATGGACTTTGGTCTTGGCGCCTGGCCGCTGTTCAATGGCTTTATAGGTGTTGAGCAGATCGTTCGCGTCTTTGGCGGCATAGCGGAGATTGTAGGCCGTGTCTTTGTACTGGCTCACGCCGATTGCCACCACATACACATCCGGCGGGGCCGCTTCTGCCCTCGAGGTGGTGTAGGCGGTCTGCTTGAGCGACTCGACGCCCTGTTGATTCAGGACAGAGACCTGGATCTTGTTCCGCCCCGACACCAAGGGCACCGAGATGTCCTGCTCATGAATTTTGAGTTGTTTGCCAGGCAGCGGTATTCCTGCCATTCCATACACCGGGACATCGTTGACGAACACGTTGAAGCGATCGAGTACATACTTGCTGTCCGTTGCTCGCACGCGGAGTGCCAACGTCGCGGCATTCACCGAGACCGGCACGTCTCTCGTCAGCAGTTCAACTTCCGGCAAATGAAGGTCGGTCCCCAGCATCTGTTCTGTGAGACCCATCTTCTTCAGCCGCTTTTCGTACGCGTGGTGGTAACTCTCGATGGTGTCATCGCTCGTCCGCCCTAACCGCTTTAACACAATATCTGGCCGGTTGAACCCAAGATCAAATTGCTCGAATGGAAAGAGTTGTTCTTTTACACGAAAAGCCACACCTTTCAACCGGGTCTTCGAGGCACGGTAGTACTGATCGGGCGTGACGGCGACGTAATCCTCATTTCCCAAGGCCATGAGAGAGGCCACTTGCTGTCCGGTCTTCGCCTCCCACACCTTCAGGATCCCGTCCTGACTTCCGCTGATCACCAACCGACCGTCTGGCGTCATGGCGACAGCCGTAACATCGGCCGTGTGCCCGGTAAGGTTCCGGAGATCCTTATCGTTCTCTACGTCCCACAGCTTGACCAGCCTACCGTGCCCCAGAACCGCCAGTTTGCCGTCGAGACTCACGGCTAACCCACGGTAGCCGAGTTCGCGCTTGCGATTAATCGGTAGACCTATAGACGGATCTATTCCACTCAAGCTCCGCCATAGATTTGTTAGAAAACCGGGATGAAGCTCCCACTTTCCTATCCAGTTGGGCCCCGCACCGATCAGCATGCCGCCCTCGCTGCTAAAGGCGAGGTTTTGCATATTCATCATGCTGGCGGCCGTCCGGAGGTCTTCTTCCTCCGCTTTTGTGAATGCCCCACCACTTTCCAAGACCTGGTGATCGAACTCGCCCCTCTTCGAGTCCCAGAGATAAATGCCTCTGTCCGTGGCCGTCGCCAGATATTTGCCGTCTGGACTTAATGCAAGAGCTCGAACCCAGTATTCTCTCCGCATATTTTCCTGGCCTCGTCTCATGGACCCCTCAATGTACTCTGTCGCTTTCGCAAGCCAGCTAGACGGGTTGGCATACTGATCTATTTTTTTTAGTAAACCCCCGGGGTTCTCGAGCGTCAGTTGCCACAATTCCTTTCCTGTCGAGACATCGTGCAGGCTCACCCGATTTCGTAGCCCAACTGCGAGTAGGCTGCCATCGGAACTCAAACTCACCACGGTCCGATCTCGGACGTCCTCGTCCTTTCCCTGCGGCGGCTTCACGGAGAGTAGTTTGCGCCCGGTCATGAATTCCCAGACGGCGGCCGATCCGTCTCCTCCGCCCGCCGTGGCGAGCAGACCACCGATCCGGCTGATAGCAATGGATGATTCCGCCGGGCCCGCGATCGAACGGAGGATCTGACCGGTGGTCAGATCCCACAGCTTGACTGTGCCGTCCTCCATCGCCACCAGCGCCTTCCGGCCGTCCGTCGTCACGGCCAGATCGACGATCGCAGTGGTCCCGCCGGACGAGAATTTCGTCTCAGTCCCGCTCTCGAGATTCCGCAGGAGCGGCGTTCCGTCCATGACGCCCACCACGAGAGTCTTTCCATCGTCGCCGAAGTCTACGGCGGTCCCGCGGTACGCTTTAAATTCTCGCCCCGTGTGAAGGTCCCAGAGTCTCACGAGATTCTCGGAATCAGCCGTGGCCAGCAGCCGGCTATCCGGGCTGAACCGGAATCCGGTCGTCCTGCCTGTGTCCTGCGACTGCGCCAGGGAGAATTGCTGGAGCACACGGCTCGTGTCGACATCCTTGACGACGATGGTCCGGTCCGCAGCTTGGAGTGCCAGCATCCGTCCGTCGGGACTCAATGCAGCCGTCTGGACTTCTCCGGAATGGTCGACCGTCTTGATTTTCTTGCCGGTCGCCGCTTCCCACACAGTGACGCTGCCATGGATGCCGGCGACACGACGTTGGGTCACGAGTCTACGTCCATCGGGACTAAACGCCAGCGGAAGGGCCAGGGACCCGGCGGGGTCTTGCGAAAGTTCGAGGCCGGTCGTGAGATCCCACAACTCGATCTTGGTCGCGACCGTTCCACCCGCGGTCGCGAGCACACGACCGTCCGGACTCACGACGAATCGTTCACTG
>VBOJ01000178.1 GCA_005877775.1 Nitrospirota bacterium
TCGAATCTGATAGGGAAGTTCAACCTGTTCCATGCAACAACCCCTGACCCTGAAAAACTGGCCCCTTATACCAGCTTATGGGGCTCGAGACAAGCGAAATTCTATATATAGTGGAGAGGGGCGATTTCGCCATCTAGTGCCGTTCCAACTTGATGGGCATAATGACGACCAAGGATCTGCGTCTAAGACCATGGCCAATCCACTGCGTCACAGAGAGCTCGAAATAGTTGGAACGGCACTAGCCCTTGTGGAGCAGGAGAACAAAGAGGACAGTAAAAATCACCAGGGCGGCGGCAATTCCGTACAGAAACCTGGGGTCGTGCAGTCCCCCTGGAGCCTGGCTGGAACCACTCCTCTTCGTCCGGATGAAGCGTGGCTCGATCTGAAAGAATACCTTCGCGAAGTCATGCACACCCTTGAACTCCGCATCCGTAAAGTCCGCGAGCGCCCGAAACGTCGCACGGCGGAAATAGGCGTCTCCCTCAAAGATCGTGAACAGGAAGAATGCCTCTCGCTCGAACACCGCCTCAGAAAAATCGAGCAGGCCTAGAAAACGGCTACCAGAAAACCCGGTGCCCAGCTTGAAGTAGGTCCGTGAGAAACTGGCATCTTTCTCAAACGTCACGTCCAGAAACTCGGCCAACCCGTTGAATCCGGCCCGCAGAAAGGTCACCGTCTCGCTGAACACCGCTTTGTGAAAACGCGAATGGGTGCCGAAGGCAGTCTTTTCGAAACGTGCCGGCTGGCTGAAAATCGCCCGAATGAAGAACCCCTCGCGGAGAAAAACCGCTTCCGAGAAATCCACGGACTCCGCAAACGCCGCATGTGAGACATCCACCGAACGCTCGAACGTCGTACCGGTCATGGCCACCGGCCCTTTCACCACCAGATACCCCTCCTTCAAATTTGTCGCGATGCGACCTCGCACGAGGGAATTCCGGATCAGGATCGGCCCAGAGACCACCCTGACTTGCCGAAGGCCTTGCTTCAGGATGGCATCCCGTACCCTAGGCGGCAAAACGTCGGGCGGTGGCACCGGGACCAGCGGTAACTCATCCAGCATCAGGTCTCCCGTGATCACCACCCCGTTCAGATCAACTCCCTTGCCGCTCTCGAAGGCTGCCAAGAGCTCGGCAGCGGTCACTGCCTGCGCTTCGCGCTCCTGCGCTGTACAGTCCTTCCCCAGATGTCTGGTGAGCAGAACGGCTGATTCTGTCGGCTTGCGCTCGACGACACAGTCCGCGAGCGCGGGTGCAGTGAATGAAAGGTTGAGCGCGAACACGGAGATGACAGATACGGCAACGATGACCGAAAGACGCACAGAGGTCGCCTCAGCCTATGGCCTTCACGAGGGCCTCGTATTGCTCCTGAGTCAGCCGGTGCATCCCCAGATTGAGCCTCCGGGTCAGTTCGGCCCGGTCAGGAACCTCCAGCACCCGGTGTAAGATCACCAGACTGTCTTCCGGAGAGGAGGTCCAGCGCTGAATCAGCTTGATCTGCACAAACCCGTAGCGGGCTTCCGTCCGGAGCTCGTCTCGCACCAACTCGTCCAGACCGTCAAGCGGCAACACCCCGGATAGGATCTGGAAGCGCGCGTAAAGCCCAGCTTTGAGCACATACACCAGCCCGCAGGACTGGTCGGTCAGGTACTGACGAAGATTATCGCGGATGAGTGCGCTTGGTAGGCCCCAGACTTGATGCATCAGTTGCAAGTCGGCGCTATCCTGCGAGCTTCGCTCCCGGAGAGCGCCAGCGACGAACAGGAAGTGACTGATCATCGTGTAATGGGGAACGAACGGTTGGGCTGCGAGGCCTGGCCAGGGCCAGGCCTCGTCACGTGGTCTTACTTGGGCAGATCGTTCAGGCTCAGATCACAATCGCGTCTTCCTTGGTCGGAGTCAAGCATCATGGCGCCACAGCCGCTCAGGTCCGGGGATACTCCCCATTGTCGTCGAGAACGTCCTCGGACTTTTCAAGAAGGTCCGCCTCGTCCTCTTCGTCCTCCAGCGGGATCTCCTCTCGCGCATCCTCTCCCATTTCCTCAGAGATGATGTCTTCCGGCAGATCTTCCCGCACGGCACGAGGCCTTCGTCCGACGACGGACGGCGCAGCCTTCGGACTCACGACCTTCGCGCTCTTCACCTTGGCCCTGGGCTTGGATTTAGGCATGGACTTTTTGACCGCCGCCTTCCTCCTGGATGCCCGCTTGGCTCGAACCTTCGTCTTCTTTCGCTTCGCGCTCGGCCTCGCTCTCCTCGACGCCGATGACTTTGATTTCCGTTTCGTCGCCTTTCTCCGTTTCTTCGCCATTCCTCTCCCCTCCTCCTCAGTAGTGAGCGGTACCTTTCCGTGGCCGACGCTAGGGGACTCCATCTAGCATGATTTGGTACCCGCTTGCAACCGCCCTCACAACCCATTGTCAAACATGACTGGAGCCGTTCAGGATTTGTCTGTCACCCTCCCCTCAAAGGGCAGGCTGCAGGGCGCTCGAACGAGTGAATCGGCCCACCCTCAGGGTTCGACCCACACATTCACGAACGACGGAAGGCTATCCCCGCCCTTCACGGTGTCGGGCCCCTTCATGTCCGTCACCCGGAGCTTGAACTTCAACAACCGCTTGGCTGAAACCTTGGGCGCGACGAACGTGGGCTTCGCCGTATTGGGATCCAGCAAGGGGACTTTATTGCCTCGAATCTGCGCCCACTCGTACTGCAAGGGATCGCCATCCGGATCAGCGCTCCGGAGGCCGTTCAGCACAACGGTGGTACCGGCCTTGACCGTGAGATCCGAGCCTGCATGAGCGGTTGGCAGCCGATTGGGGTCCGCGTCAGATTTGACCACGACATCGAGGGTTCCCTGTTTGCCCCTATTCGCCACGGTGATCGTGGCCTTTCCGTTCCCCACCACGCGCAGGAGTCCATCCGGATAGATTGTGACCACCTGGTCGTTGGAGGAATGATAGGTGCTTCCCGCGGTCCCTCCCCCGATTCGGCGTATGACACCGTCAGCAAACTGTCCGACAACTGGTGCCTCAAGAATCCTTCCGATCGTGTCCAATCTCCACGGCTTCTCCGCCTCGAACTCAATACTGGTCAACTCAGCAGAGGGCTCCACCTGCACCAGGATCTCGTCGAATTCCTCCCAGCTTCCCAACCGCCCCCTCGCCACTTCCCCGACGGCCAGGAGCCGCATTGCGCCTACAACCTCGATCGGGACCGTGAGCTTCCCGCCAAATGGCGGGGTTGTGGAGGCGGTCGTCACGAGGGACGGGGAGGCCTGCTGAACCGTAACTGGCTCCGCCCCATGACGATACCAAAAGTACTGAACGCGACGGACTCCGATCTCAGTGCCGAGATCCACCGTCACGGCGACCTCCTGACCGGATGTCAGGATGGACTTCTCCACGGGCGCGGTGATCGTGAAGGCCAGGGCATGAGAGGGGAACCAGCTCAGGCCGAGTGCCATCACAGACAGAATCATCAAGCGATCACGAAACAGCAGCATGACATTCCAAGCTCGGGGAGTATAGCAAGGCAGCATCGGAGGGTCCACCAGGAACGAGTGGAAGCGATTATTGCAGAACGGTGGCTCCTTCAGGTACGCTTTCCCTGCGGCACCTGTCGCCTACCTACATTCGGCCTCGTGAAAAGCTCATGAAACCGACCGCAGCGATCCAGAAACCGCTCGAGCTGACCGACGACCTGCTGAAGCTTCGGGCCTGGAGAATGCCCGACATGGTGGCGTATCAGCACACCCCCGACGAATGGTGGCTGACGCCGTTGGATGATCATCTGCCTTTGCTCCGCTTGAACCGCTTCGGGTTGGAACTGCTCACATCCATGGACGGCAAGACGACCGTGGCCGCTTTGCAACAGAAGTACGGCAAGTGGGTCTGCGGTCCTGATGGACAGACCGGCCGCTGGCACCTGGAGCGATGGTCGTTGCCCGGCTATTCCCTCTGCTATTTCGGCACCGAGCCTCCGGCCGGTGATCGGCATGAAGCTAAATGGGACCTCCTCCTGCAACAGATCCGGGAGGGCTGGTCCGGCCAGGAGGGATTCGAGGGAGAGGAACATCTGTCGGAATTTCATCTCCACGAGATCACGAAACGGGATGGCCACTTCGACCAGATTGAAACAACGGTGTCCCATCTGTTTCGCGAACCGAGCGAGGCGCTGCAGGGCTTGACCTATGGTCGTATTTTGGCCAAACACCTGCGTCGGCTCGGCTGGTGGACTCCGAAGCCTCGCTCCATTGTGGAAGTCGGCGGCGGGTTAGGGTACCTAGCTCGCGAGCTCGCCGGCGAACTGTCGCCGTCGGAACGACTGGGGGTGCGGTATATCTTCCTGGACATGACGAGGCCGTTCCTGGAATCCCAGTTCGCGCTGGCGCGGGAGGTCGGCTGGCACGCGAGCGGCGCGCAAGCGAACGCTGAGCGGCTTCCGCTGCGAGACGCCAGCATCGATCTGGTCATCGACAATGAAAATCTCGCCGACATGACGCCGGTGAAACTGACTCGACAGGAGGTGCAGTCCGACAAAGGAGACACGGCCTTGCATCAGGAGGCTGTGGAGTGGATCCGCCGGTTGCGGCTCCCCTTGGGGGCGGACATGCCTGAGGAATTCATCTTTAACCTTGGGCCCATCCTCTTCATGGCAGAGTTGTGGCGCGTCTTGAAACCGGGCGGACGCGCGATTCTGATCGAGTTCGGAATCGAAACCGGCTGGCCGGCACCGGTCAAGCTGCCAGGGCACACCGAATACGAGGTCCAAT
>VBOJ01000179.1 GCA_005877775.1 Nitrospirota bacterium
ATCCGCTGGGCATCAAGTCGTCCAGAAGGACGTCAACCTCGAAATGTATGATTGGTACTTCAGTGAGGACTTTCTGCGACGTGTACTCAAGAAAGTGCCCCAGCAACTGGACCGCCTGCGGAAACTCTCGAAGAAACGGGAGCTGGAAGAGTGGGAAACAGACTTGCAACAGGCTCTGTGCGATGTGACGCGGGATCGGATCGCTGAGTTGACCGAGAAGGCAGAGACCGCCAAACAGATCGTGAGGGCGCAGGAATTCTACCAGGCGGACAAACTCGAATGGGCGATTAACGTGTTCCGCGAGGTCACGGCCACCATCTCGTTAGTGTATTCCCCTGCGCGGATCTGCATGCCGCCCATGGAAACCGACCTGTCGTACAAGGTCTTCATGTCGTCCGAGGTGCTGGACGCGGTACAGGACACCCAGGTCAACGTCTATCGGGACGTCTTTGACCATATCCTCCGTCCGGCGATTGAAGCGGAACGGCCGGATGTGATCGGGATCTCGATCGTGCTCCAGCAGCAACTCTTCTCCTCGATGACGTTCTGTGCGCTCATCAAAGAACAGTTCCCCAATATTCACGTCACCATCGGCGGCAACACCGTGACGCGGCTCCGCGACGTGCTTCCAGAGCAACGCAATCTCTTTGCCCTGTTTGATAGCGCAGTCATCTATGAGGGAGAAACCGCATTCCTCCAGTTGGTTGAAGCGATTGGGGCCAGCCGTGATCTGGCCGAAATCCCGAACCTGATATACCGTGACGCGTCCGGCATCCACACGTCGCCCCTGACCTATGCCGAGGACATGGCGTCGCTGCCGCCTCCCGATTTTACAGGTCTTCCCCTGGAGAAATACTTTGTTCCAGACCGAATCTTGCCCTACCTGGCCACACGCGGCTGTTACTGGGGTCGCTGCGAATTCTGCGATCACGGCGAAGGGTACACGGCCGGCTACCGGACCAAGAAAATCGATCAGATCATCGACGAGATTCGGCAACTCAGAGACACCTACCAGACGAAGCTTTTCCATTTTACCGATGAGTCTTATCCTCCGGCTTTGTTCCGGAAGCTGACGCGAAAGCTGGTCGAGACTGATCTCGGGATCGTATGGACCACCCACATGCGGTTTGAAAAGAGCCTACTCGAGGACGATGTCTGGAAGGACGCCAAGGCCTCAGGCTGCAAGTACCTTCACATGGGGTACGAGTCCGGCAATGAACGGGTGTTGAAGCTCATGGACAAAGCGACGACCACTGACGTCATCCGGAAGAGCCTTGAGCTTTCGGCTGGCGCGGGCATCTGGAACCATGTGATGGGCTTTTTCGGTTTCCCGGGCGAGAGGAAGGAAGACGCGTTGGATTCCATTCGCTTCCTCGAAGACAACAAGGAACTCGTACATTCGATTGGGTTTGGAACTTTTGACCTCAGCAAGCACACACCGGTAGCCAAGAATCCCGACAAGTTCGGGGTGACGCCCTATAAGAATCCTGATTGGGACCTCGCCCTCGATTATTACTTCACCGTCAGAGAAGGGCTCAGCGTGGAAGAAGCGGAGCGGGTCTTCGAAGAGTTCGAGCAGCATCACTATCCGGGGTGGGACTTGAAGATCTTCATCCGTGAGTACATTTTCCTCTATGTGGCTCGCTTCGGAACGAATCGTTTGCCGGCTCTTCAGTTCAGACCTCCTGAGCTCGGTGACTCGCGTCTGAGCACCGTGGCCGAAAAGGTCTGTTGAGCGCGATCATGGATTCTACAAGCACGGGACTGATTCAGGTCGATGGAATGGCTGTGCCGAGCAGAGCAGGGCGTAAGCTCAAGACCATGCTTCTGTTTCCTCCCGAGTGGGTGCCGACGGCGCCGTACCTGGCCTTGCCGAGCCTCACGGCGGTCTTGCGCCAGCACGGGCACGAGGTCATCCAGAAGGACGTGAACATCGAGATGTACGATCTGTTCTTCAGCGACGCCTTCCTGATCTGGGTCAAGGCGCGCATGGACATGCAGCTCCACGAATTGGAAGCCAAGGAGCGAGCGGGGCTTCTGACGGATCAGGAGACCGACCAGAAGGCCTGCCTGGAAACCAAGACGGTATGGGACGTCTTCGAGCTGGCCGAACGGGCTGAATCAGCGAAGCGGGTCGTCCGCGGCGAGGAGTTCTACGAAGCGGACAAGCTGGAGTGGGCGCTCAATACCTTCCGCGAGGTCATGCAATATATTTCAGCCGCCTACTATCCTGCCTCGCTGGTGTTCTACCCGATGGAGAGCAACCTGGGGTATCGCCCCGGGGTGTCGCGTGAAGTTTTGGCATGTCTCGAGGACGATCAGGTCAACGTCTATCGGGACGTGTGCCGGCAACTGATTCTTCCGGCCGTCCACAAAGAGGCCCCGGACGTCGTGGGCGTGTCGATTGGCACCCAAATGCAGCTCATGGCTGGTCTGACCCTCTGCAAGATGATCAAGGAGGCGTTCCCCCATATTCACATCACGGTCGGTGGCAATGTCATCACCAGACTTCAGGAAGAGCTCCCCAATCATCCGCGATTGCTCACCGAGGTCTTTGACTCCGCGATCATGTACGAGGGGGAACATGCCTTGCTCTGGCTCCTTGAGGCGCTGAGCGGTCAGCGAGACTTGGCAGCGGTTCCCAACTTGATGTATCGCGATGCCACCGGCATCCAGGTGAATAAGGAAATTTACACGGAGAAGACCACGGCACTTCCGCTGCCGGACTTTGATGGCTTGCCGCTGGACAGCTACTTCGTGCCAGTCCGCATTCTTCCTTATTTGGCCACTCGCGGGTGCTATTGGGGCCGGTGCACCTTCTGCGATCACGGACAAGGCTACTTTGACCAGTACCGGGGCCTGCCAGCTCAGGATGTCGTGCGACAAATCAAGGCTCTCAAAGAAAAGTACCGGGCTGAGCATTTCCTCTTCGCGGATGAATCCTACCCGCCAGCCCTGTTCAAAAAAGTGACGCATCTGCTGGTGGAGCAGGAGATCGGGATCAAGTGGACCACCCTGATCCGATTCGAGGAAACGCTCCAGGATCCGGAGCTGTGGAAGTTGGCCGCGAAGTCTGGATGCTGCACGCTTTATTACGGGATGGAGTCGGCCAATGAGCGTGTGCTGAATTTGATGGATAAGCATGTCAAGAAGTCCGTAATAGAAAACAACCTGCAGCAGGCAGCAGAGGTTGGGATTTGGAACCACGTGATGGCGTTTTACGGCTTCCCCGGCGAGACCAGGGAGGAAGCCGAAGAAACGCGGCAGTTTCTGCTGGACAACAAGGAGCGGATCCATTCCGTCGAGCTGTTCTATTTCGTCGCCTATCGGCACACGCCGATGGTGCGGAATCCGGACCGGTTCGGGATCACGATCCACAAGCAGGAAGAGTATGACCTGCCGCTCGATTACTACTACACGCTCAATGAGCCGGTTGGCCTCACGTGCCTTGATGCGATGCAGCTCTGCGAGGAGTTCTATCAGAACGATTTCGAGCCCTGGGCCGTGCGGGTCAACGCCCGCGAACATGTCTTTCTGTACATTTCCAAGTACGGCAGTAATCGATTGCCGCAGATCTATGCAAAGCGCAAGGAAGGGGAGACGCGCCAGGCGGATCGCGTGTCCGGTCTCGTCACATGGCCTGTGTCGCTGGGCGACGCTGAAGGCGGCAAAGATGGTGAACCGTCAATGACTCGCGTGGTCAGCCACACGGTTTCTTGAGGACGTGATTCGTTAAACGTGAACCGTTAACCGGAACATCCAGAGTTTGTGACTCTTGCGATTAACGAATAACGATTAACGAGGTTGGTTCGAGCCTTCACGCGACGTAAGCCAGGCGATGAGCACGTCGTAGGCCGCGTGAATCTCCTTGGTCATCGCTTCACCCTTCCGGTACATCTGCATGTACTTGCGCGGATTGTTGGTCAGGTTGGCGTAGCGCGGTGGGTGCCAGGTGAGTAACAACTCGCGGCGTTTCTGTTCCAGGAGGTTGCGCGTCAGTGGTGGCCTCAGTCCAAAGACCTGCAGCGCTCGGTCCACGTCTTCCTGTTTCACGTCCTCGCCACCTGGCATCCAGCCCTCCAGCAGTCCTCGTACTTCGCCCTGACCCTGAAAGTGTGACAAACACAAACTCGCCCTGTCAATGTGCAGGGTTCCAATGACACAGAGAGCCGTTTCATGGTCCTTCTCGCATCGTTACGAATCGACCTCAATAGTCGCCGGCTGACTCTGGAGTAAGAAGCTCCCATGGCCACTCCACTTCCCATGCTCAGACCCACTCCAGTTCTCAAGGGGAAGGACTATCGAGAGGTACTCATTCGGGAACTGGAAGCCGG
Source organism: Nitrospirota bacterium (assembly GCA_005877775.1). Lineage (GTDB taxonomy): Bacteria > Nitrospirota > Nitrospiria > Nitrospirales > Nitrospiraceae > NS-7. The sequence continues at coordinate 4,335 of VBOJ01000179.1, forward strand.
AAAAATCCCCATCAGTTTGGGCAAGAAATGCCCCGTCCAGTGCGAGTTCTGTTACGAGTTGGACCACTCCTATCGCGAGACGCTTGAACCGCCCAAGACCAGCCAGGAAGATTGGGAATTCATCCTGGATTACATCAACAAGAAGCCGACCAATCCCATGCAGTTCTGGTGTCTGGGTGGGAACGAATATATGGAGTGGACCGATCTGTTCCTCCATCCCAAGGCCATGGAGTGGGTGGAAGACTTTCTCAAATACACGGACAAGAACATCACGTTTTTTACGGTCGGGTTCGTGCACGTGCCCAAGATTCACCAACTGGCGGCCCAGTATCCTGGCCGGATCAACTTCGAACTGTCGGTCATCACCCTCAGTGACTACCGGCAGAAGCTCATGCCGCACGCCCCGGCTGTGAAACACCTGATGAAGGTGCTGGACGGCCCAGCCGTTTCCGCGGCGAACTTTTACGCGTTTGATCTGCACACGATGTCGAAAGATGCGGTTGCCATCTCGGGGATCAATCAGAAATGCGTGCTGTGGATGGGGTGCCTCACCCCGGTACGAGGACTGAAGGAAGATACCGCGACCCTGATGCGTCAAGGTCGCAAATTCCTGCCTGAGGAAGCGCAACGAATCTACGACGCAGGGCTCCCGAACATGGCCACGATCCATACCGAGGCTTACATCACAGCCTTTCTGAACCGGAAACGGATCGTCAGCCTGTTCGATTCGCTGGAGCTTGAC
>VBOJ01000180.1 GCA_005877775.1 Nitrospirota bacterium
TGTCCAGTTTCATGACATTGTGAACGCCGATGGTGACGTCAGGCCAACAATACGATAGGCTGGGCCGGAGCACTCACGTGTATGGAGGGCTCCATGACTTACCACGCCAATGCGCGCACCACCATGCATCAGCGCAAGCGGATCCGCCGCAGCCGGGATCCGTATCGCGTCCAAGCGCGGACTTTGGGCGTCAGCGTCGCCACCGTGGCCAAGTGGACGCGCCGGGCCGATCCCGCGGATCGGTCCAGCCGGCCGCATCGCCTGCACAAGGCCGTGCCCCCGGAAGCGATCCCCCTGCTCACCTGGCTGCGGAAGGACTGGCTGGTGGACTTGGACACGGTCTGGCTGGCGTTGCGGCAGACCGTGTTCCCGCAGCTCAGTCGCTCGGCCGTCTATCGGGAATTGGTCCGGTTGCAGCTGCATCGCCTCCGGACGCTGCGGCCCCAGCCGTCTCGGCCCCGGGGCCGGTTCCGCGCCTGTCCGCCTGGCTTTCTGCATCTGGATGCCTTCGCCCTGCCGCGGCTCGACGGCCACCGGCGGTATCTGTTTGTCGCCATCGACCGGGCGACCCGCCTGGTCACCATGCAGGTCCACCCCGCACGGGATACGGCCAGTGCGCTGGCCTTCCTGCTCCATTGCCAGCGGTTCTATCCCTTCCGGCTCTATCGGGTGCTGACCGACAATGGCCGGGAGTTCACCCTGCGGCTCTACCGCGGCCGGGGCGGGGTGCGCACCACCAAGGTCCATCCGTTCACGCAGGCCTGCCGCCGGGCCCGCATGCGCCACAGCCTCACCAAGGCCTATCACCCGTGGACCAATGGGCTGGTCGAGCGGACGGGCGGCACCATCAAAGCCGAAACGGTCTACCGCTGGCACTTCGACTCGGTCGGTCTGCTGATGGCGGCGCTCTATGGATTCGAACGCTACTTCAACGAACATCGGCCCTACAAAGCCCTTGGAGGCAAGACCCCCGCACAACTGACACAGGACTGGTACGCCAAATGTCCCAATCGATTTCTCCGGCAGCCTGTCGGATCGTTCACAACCTGGTGAAACTGGACAGTTAGATACCTCAGTAGAAGTCTCAGAGAGGGTCCTTTATGAGGATGGTCATGCTCATCTACCGTCATTCTATTGATCAGGACATTCGGCGTTTGCTCAAGGAACTGGGTGTTTCAAATTTCACTGAAGCTCCCAAGGTTTTGGGCATTGGTGAGGCAGGCCACGCGTTTGGCTCCCTCACATGGCCAGCCACCACGCCATTATCTTTTAGGCCATGGAGGACCTCCAAGCGGATCGGGTTATCGGAGTGCTGAAAGAATCTCGGGACTACATGGTCCAACTGCGGAGCGGAACCAAGATTCCGATGAGAGTTTTTGTTCTTCCATGCGAACGGGTGTTGTAGCAGACCGCAAAGGAAGGCTTTAGCCAAGAAGAATACGCTAGTCCTTTTTTGAGGGTTCACCTTCTCTGAAGAGATGTGAATATCGTCTCGGGCTAGCTTCCTATCGACTTCGCACCCTGGAGGACTTTCCATGAAGATGCTGCTCATCGTATTTCGCGATTCCCTTGAAGAAGAGATTCACGGGCTCCTGAAGGAGTTTAGTGTCAAGGCCTTCACCGAGCTACATAAGGTGGGCGGGACCGGCGAAACTGGCTCTGCATTCCACTCTTTTACCTGGCCTGGAATGAACGCGTTGGTCCTTACAGCGCTGCCTGAGGATCAAGCGGAACGGGTTGTGGAAGGACTCAAAGGGTTTCGTGACCAACGGACCAAGCAGCAACACGGGCTCAAGATCCCGCTTCATGTGTTTGTCTTGCCATGCCTACAGGTGCTTTAGCGATGCAAACGCGTCTTTCGCGCCATCGCGTTCATCGCCATAGACGCGAGCAACGCTACGACGCAATAGACGTCTTAGGTACTGATCTATGATTCGCGCGGCGCTACAGAATCCCTATGCGGTGGTGGCGATCAGTCTGATCGTCGTGATCCTGGGGGGGGTCTCCTACCAGAACATGGTGGTGGACATCTTCCCGGAGATCAACCTACCGGTCGTGGCCGTGGCCACTTTCTACAAAGGCATGGGGCCTTCAGAGATCGAGGGGGCCATCACGCTCAGGTTAGAGCAGCTCTTCCTGCAAGCCTCCTATGTTGAGCACATCGAGTCTCGCTCGTTGCCAGGAGTCAGCCTCATCAAGATCTATTTTCATTCCTCCTATGATGTGAATGCCGGAATGGCCGAGATCACCAGCCTCACCTACTCGGCTTTGCGCTACCTGCCCCAGGGAGTCTTCCCGCCGATCATCATCAAATTTGGCGCGGCCAGCCTGCCGATCGGCACCCTCACGGTCAGCAGCGAGACGCTGGGCGAGAAGGAAGTCCGTGACCTGGCCTACTACGGTGTGCGCCCCCAACTGGCCAATGTGTCCGGGGTCTTTGTGGCTCCCAGCTTTGGTGGGCCCCTCCGACAGATCACGGTGTTTTTAGATCGGGAGCGCATGCTGGCCCGCGCCATCTCGACGAACGACATCGTCACTGCGGTCAACGCCCAGAGCATTCTGCTGCCGGCCGGGAATGTGAAGATCGGCGACTTTGACTACAACGTCTACACCAACAGCATGATCCAACTCATGGAACAGATGAACGACATCCCTGTCAAGGTCGTCAATGGGGTTCCGGTGTTGCTCAAGGATGTGGCGCGGGCAGCGGATTCAACGATCGTCCAGGGCAACATCGTGCGGATCAGCGGTCGTCGGGCAGTGTACCTCCCGATCATGAAGCAGGCTGGGGCGAACACGATCCAGGTGATTGACGGGATCAAGGAGACGCTCCCGAAGCTGCTTGGGCTGCCAAAGGAACTCACTATCCGGCTGATCTTTGACCAGTCGCTCTACATTCGCCAGGCGATCCAGACACTGGAGCACGAGGGGCTGCTGGGCGGTGGGCTTGCCTGTCTCATGGTACTGTTGTTCCTTGGCAGCCTGCGCTCGACTCTTATCATCGCACTGGCGATCCCGCTGTCGATCCTGGCGGCCTTCGTGCTGCTCTACATCACCGGGCACACCGTCAACATCATGACCTTGGGCGGCCTCGCCCTCGTGATCGGTACGCTGCTGGACAACAACATCGTGGTGCTGGAGAACGTGCATCGGCACTTGGGCACGGGCAAATCACCAAGCCAGGCGGCCGGCGATGGCACCAGGGAAGTCGCGCTCCCGATGCTGGTGGCCACCGTGAGCATCCTGATCGTCTATCTGCCGATCATGTTCTTCACCGGGATCGTCAAGTTTCTGTTTGTGCCGTTGGCCCTGGCCGTGGCCTACGCCATGGTGATCTCCTACCTAGCCTCGATGACAGTCGCACCCGTGGCCATGGCTACCCTCTTCAAGGCGGAGCCTCATGAGTCGGCGCATGGGCAGCGGCTGTTTGATCGGCTGTTTTTCGACCCCATCGTGAATGGTTATGTCCATGCGCTGCGCTGGTGCTTGGACCACAAGGCGCTGGTGGTCGTGACGGTCACGGGAATCTTTGTTGGGTCGCTGCTAATGGCGCCTAGGCTGGCTACCGAGTTCTTCCCGAAGGTGGACGCCGGCCAGTTCATCCTGAACGTCGCGGCGCCGGAGGGCACTCGTGTCGAGAAGACCGAGGCGATCGTGGCGCAGATCGAGGACGTTATCCGCCAGGAGATCCCAACAACTGAGCTGGACCAGATCGTGGCAAACCTCGGCTTGCCGCATGGCTGGATGGTGCTGTTCACGCCGGTCAACGGCCCGCATCAAGGATTCCTGCTGGTCAGTCTCACGCGGGCGCACCGGTTGCGCACTGACGAGGTGATCACTCGGCTCCGCATGCGGTTGGCCCAGGAGTTTCCCGGGCTAAAGTTCTCGTTCCAGACTGGTGGGATCGTGAGCGATGTGCTGAACTTCGGCCTCCCTGCCCCGATTGACATCAAAGTCAGCGGGCCCAAGCTGACCGAGGTGGCCGAGGCAGCCAGCCGGATTCGAGCCGTGGCGGCCCAGATTCCCGGCACAGCCGATGTGCAGGTTCGCCAGGGGATGGATTATCCAGAGCTGCATCTGGAGGTGAATCGGGCCAAGTCGGCCTATATGGGCCTGACCGAGCAGCGGGTCGTGATGGATCTGATCACCGGGCTGAGCTCCAACCTCACGCTCAACCCCGGCTACTGGATTGATCCCAAATCGAACAATGCCTACTTCGTGGTGGCCCAATATCCGGAGCAGGCCTTGATCCGCTTCGAAGACTTCCTGAACACCCCCCTCGTTGGCGCCCAGGTCGAACAGCCATCGGTGACCAGCGCCGTAACCCCACTTGGACGAGGCAGCTCTATGGCGTTTCAGCAGACCCCATTCCCCGAACGACCGACGTTGCCGCGAGTTGGAGAGGATAGTAGAGCTCCAGTGCTCCTACGAGATCTGGTGGAGGTGACGCGCCGGACCGGGCCGGAGACCGTGGACCACTACAACCTGCAGCGCA
>VBOJ01000181.1 GCA_005877775.1 Nitrospirota bacterium
ATTGCGATCAGGCAGTCCGTACCCGCGAAGCAGCACCCTCCGTCCTGGTTCGCCAACGAAGCGTCTTACTTCGAATGGGTCCCAGATACCTGCCGCGATGCGGCTGGTTAGAGCTTCTAGGACTTGAGCACAAAGCCCGACGACTGGTGTCGAGAGGAGGCTCCTGACGGTCCCCACCTCCACCTGACCAATTCGAGCTGCCAGTTCAAGGGCGCGTCGGTTCACATGCAGCACTTGGATCGTGGGTGAACATACAAGAATTCCTGGTCCGCTGGCTGCATGAGCCAACTTCGTTGCGGAGTTCGGATCTGGAAGAGACTCTCCCAAATCACTTGTGGATTCCACGGTGAGATTCCTCCTCTTTTAACTACCGAGTGAAGAGAAGCCTTCGGAAGAACAGGGCAGGCTAATGGGCAGGAGTAAACGGTACGTGAAAGCGGAACTCAATAGGAGATCACGGAAAGAGCGCATTCGAGAATTGACTGGCCTTGTCAAGAACCTGAGGAAACCATGTGAGTACCCTGGGGACAGTATCAACTAGGCCAAGCGCAAGCAATCCCTACGAAAGAGTTACGAAGCGCTACTAGAGGCTCTGTGACGAGAACATAATAAAATTAATGAGTTAGACAAACTAAGATGGCAGGCTCATTGATCACGAGTGGGTAAAACTGAATGTGAGTCCTTACTCGGGATATCCCGAGATTGTTTGTTGATTTGAGCTGGCAGTATTCAGACGACTACAGAAAATAGCTTCTTAGTTAAGCTGTTGGCGGGGGTTCAAAAACCACGAGAAAGAATTCGACTTCACTCCTAGAGTCCATGGAATCTCTCGACTAAGGTCTGGCTAATCCGAAAAGAACTGCTAGTGGTCCCCAGACGATTATCCAGTCTTCACAAGATACGCTCTCTTTAGCCGTCTTTGTTGCCTATCCGCCTTATCTCACCAGAGTATTCTGGCCGGATCGGAATCAGCTCAGACCCTCACCGGTCTTGTAATCCCATATCTCCCAAATGGGTAGCGGGGCAGAAGGTGGAAGGAGAATTGCTGGTTCTCTTAGGGAACTTTTCCCTCCTTACGTCATGGCTATTGCCATTGCTCCCTCGGTACACAAGTTCGTCGGTCTCGAGATCGTATTCCGGGATCTCAGAACTGTCCCATTTCTTTGTGAAATATTGATAGAACAGCGTATAAAGGCCGTAATCATTGTGGTTTTGCCCAAACACATATTCAGGCATCGTGTGGACGTCCAGCCCGGTGTGATAGTGCTGCAACCAGATGGAATCCCCCATGATGGCCAATTTTACGTGCGGTGGGTCCGAGTAGAGTTTGAGCTGAATCGACTTCTGGCCTGCCTTGAGCCGTTTACATAGCTCGATGGTCCGTTCCACTTGGTCCACTAAACTGTCAGGCCCGACCTTGGGATCGAGAACTGCTCTCGCTCGAGCCCGTGCTGCTTCACTGTACGGGTTGAGTAACAAAATTTTCGCCTCCAAACACTTCCAGATCACCGTATGAAGGTCTCCTTTCGGATCCACGAACGTGTTGTAGCCTGTTGATCCGATGACCATGATATGCTTGGCCCGTCCTTGCTTGGTCTTTAATTTCCTGATCTTTCTCCGGGCCAACACGCCTCTGGTGGGGAACACATTCGTGAGGCCTGCGTGGGCCGCCATCTGAGTGAGTTGCCGATCCTTCATGCTACGACGAAGATAATTAATACAGGCAATAAGCATGACGGCCACTGCGATTTCGATGGTGACGAGAGCGACGGTATCATTCTCAATGGCAGACCAGTGGATCGCAAAGGTTTGGGCAATAAAGTTGGCTGCATGCGGGAGCGACAACGCCACTCCCGCGCTCAACGCCACCACGACAATGTGATACAACACCTCCGCGGTCCCTTGGACTAACTCTCGGAGATTTGTCCATATCTGTTCCATCAATTGTCCTCCCACAAGCAACTTCCCTGTATCCTCTAGCCGAATGGAAATGCCAGTTACCTTTCAGGACAGGCAGTACCGACAGCCTATGCAGACCGGGGGATGTGGCCGTTTACGGAGGAATTCTCATGAGCACGGCGAGAACAGGAATCGAGCGGTTGGTCGGCTTTAAGAGGTGCATGCACGAGTAAGGGAGCAAGGACCTTGCCATAAATGTCGCTAAGAGCCCCCCAATCAGCACAGCTTGGGCAAGTTCCTGAGCTAACAGAGACTTATACTCGGATGTCGTCCCCTGGAGACTTGGACGGGGGATGGCTGGCTCCGGTGAACACCTGAAGAGACGACTGAGGAACACCTGAAGAGACGACGACACACTGAAGGAACCAAAATACACTTGGAGGGAAAGATAGACACCGAACGGGATTGAGCTGCCGATTCCAGCGGGTGTCTCCGGAAAGACAATGGGGACATTGTCAAATCTACACCTCTGTCTCATTTGTGAAGATCTGCAAGACCATGGGGGGTGAGATTGGCGATGTGTTCTTAGCATTGTTTGTCTGATGAGCACCTCCGTGTTTTCACAAACTCTCCACAGTCCCGAGGCAACTCCTTACGTTAGTCACGTTGTGCCTCAAAACGCCTTAGTTCTAGTGGCGCAACGAAGTCAGTTCCAAAGCCGTCCCGCCCCAACGACTCCTCGGAAGGAGTTGGGCACCAGCATAAAAAGTGGGTGACCACACTGCCGACGCCCCGGTCCCAGGATGGCCCGTATCACCCGCATTGCGAGCAAGGAAAGGATCAACGGAGTAAGTCGCGCTGCTATCCATTCATGTCACTCCATTCTAGAATTTCCCTAGATCAAGATATTTTCTCAGGGTTTCTTTTTGAACAGCCAAAAGCATACGGCAAAACCCTACCAAGATCGATAGACTGCTCCGTGAACTCTTAGGAGGTTTTTGGCCTGTTGGTGGAACGATGGCTAATCGGCTGAAGGACCAACATTCGCTAGGCAAGCGGACTGATCGTAAGAGAGGGAAAAGAATGAGGACGGAGATTGGGATCAGTGTCTTCGTCGGTCGCGTTCAGCGATCTTCTTGCGCAGCCGGGCCTTTTCGAGGCTGATCTGGGCTTCCTTCAGCTCGGACGGGAGTCCACCCATTTCGAGTTGCCGCTCGGCTTCCTCCACTGCAGCCTGGGCCCGTTCCACGTCAATATCCTCCGCCTTCTCCGCGATCTCGGCCAGGATCGTCACCTTCTTGGGCGTCACCTCGGCAAATCCCCACAGCACCGACATGTATTCGATCACGTCGCCAACGCGGTAGCGCAGCTCGCCGATCTTTAGGGTGGAAAGAAAATGACAATGTCCAGGCAGTACGCCGAATTCACCTTCGGTCCCCGGCGCGATGACTTCATCCACCTCCTTGCTGAGCAGCAAATGATCCGGCGTGACGACCTCTAACAGTAACTTCCCCGGCATTTCTTCTTCCTCTCCCGTTACTGTCAGATGCGTTGCGACTGAGGCAACTGGGCCGCTCTACACTTCGCGCATCGACCCGAGCACCTCTTGCTCTGACACCCTCGACCGTTAGCAGGACAACCAGAGAGTTCCAACCGCGGCCGTCCATTGAGGGCCTTCTGCGGCCCTGCGTTGCGCGAGCACAGAGGACAGCCGAGCCGTCTCATCAACGCTTCACTCCAAGCTTTTCAGCCTTCGCCACGACTTCCTCGATCGTCCCCACCATGTAGAAGGCCTGCTCCGGTAGATCGTCGTACTTGCCTTCGACGATTTCCTTAAAGCTTCGGACCGTGTCCTTCAGCTTCACGTACTTGCCTGGCGTCCCAGTGAAAGCCTCAGCCACGTGGAAGGGCTGTGAGAGGAACCGCTGGATCTTGCGAGCGCGGGCCACCGCCAGTTTGTCGTCTTCGGACAGCTCATCCATGCCCAAAATCGCAATGATGTCCTGCAGATCCTTGTAGCGCTGCAAGACCGCCTGGACCGAGCGCGCCACCTGGTAGTGCTCCTCGCCGATGATCTGCGGGTCAAGTATGCGGGAAGTCGAGTCCAGCGGGTCCACCGCCGGGTAAATGCCGAGCTCGGCCAGTTGCCGTGACAGCACTGTGGTGGCGTCCAGGTGCGCGAAAGCGGTGGCGGGAGCCGGGTCGGTCAGGTCATCGGCTGGGACGTAAATAGCTTGGACCGAGGTGATGGAACCCTTCTTCGTAGAGGTGATGCGTTCCTGTAGGGCACCCATCTCCGTTCCCAGAGTGGGCTGATAACCCACGGCAGAGGGCATACGGCCCAGGAGCGCGGACACTTCGGAGCCCGCCTGAGTAAACCGGAAGATGTTGTCAATGAAGAGCAGCACATCCTGATTCTCCTCATCCCGGAAATATTCGGCGATCGTGAGCCCGGTCAGGCCCACGCGCAGGCGCGCCCCGGGCGGCTCGTTCATCTGACCGAACACAAGGGCCGCTTTGGACTTTGTGAAATCGGTTGGGTCAATTACCTTGGATTCCTGCATCTCGTGCCAGAGGTCGTTCCCCTCGCGGGTCCGCTCGCCAACACCGGCAAAGACCGAGAATCCCCCGTGATGCAGCGCGATGTTATTGATTAGTTCCATGATGATGACGGTCTTGCCCACTCCGGCCCCACCAAAGAGGCCGACTTTACCACCCTTGGAGTAGGGTTCCAGCAGGTCGACGACCTTGATCCCCGTCTCCAAGACTTCTGTTTTGGTCTCCTGTTCCTCGAGGGGCGGAGCTGGACGATGGATCGGGTAGGTCTTCTTGGCGGTGATCGGACCCTTTTCATCTATCGGCTCGCCCAGCACGTTGATCAGGCGCCCCAGCGTCTCGCGTCCGACCGGCACCGAAATCGGCGCTCCCACATCATGAACCGGCATGCCCCGGACCAAGCCATCGGTCAAGGACATGGCGACCCCGCGCACGCGGTTCTCTCCCAGGTGCTGAGCGACCTCGAGCGTAAGGCGGATTTCAGGCTTATTAGCCTTCTTGTCCTCTTCCTGCTCGACTCGGAGCGCGTTATAGATATTGGGGAGCTGTCCGGGAGGAAACTCGACGTCCACCACGGGCCCAATCACTTGGATTACTTTTCCGGTACTCATGTGGCTCCTTTGTGCGCGAGTTATGAGTGCTGAGTGTGTCATCAACTTAGGATTCACAACTCAAAACTCAGAACTTGTTCCTATTTGAGCGCTTCGGCGCCGCCGACGATGTCCATCAGTTCCTTCGTGATCGCAGCCTGCCGAGTCTTGTTGTAATAGAGGGTCAACTTCTTGATCAGCTCGCCGGCATTTCTGGTGGCGCCGTCCATCGCAGCCATCCTGGCGCCCTGCTCGGCCGCGGAGGACTCCAGCAGCACCCGGAACGCCTGGATCTGGAAATGCTTCGGCAGCAAGGCAGCCAGTAACTCGTCTTCGTCCGGTTCGTACTCATAGCTCCCGCCTGACACCACGCTGGTCTCTGCGGTTCCGTCCAGCGCATCAATGGGGAATAGCTTCTCAACGATGACCCGCTGCTGGATCGCCGACTTGAACTCGTTATAGATCACATAGAGTTCATCGAACGTGCCCTTCGTAAACTGTTCGATGAGG
>VBOJ01000182.1 GCA_005877775.1 Nitrospirota bacterium
GTACAAGTTCATCACGACGGCGGCCTCCAAGAGTGCGGTGTTGCCGGCCGGTCTTCAGTTGCTCAACGACTTGCTGCTGGTCATCATCATTCTGGAGTTGTTCCGGACGGTTGTCCGCTTTCTCCAGACCGAAATCCTCGCCATCGAGCCGTACCTGGCCGTCGGCATCATCGCCTGCACGCGACGCATTCTCACCGCCAGCGCCGAACTATCCCACCTCCCCGAAGTGACGAAGGAACTGTTCGACCGGTACATCTGGGATGTTACGTTGAACGTCGCCGTGATCCTGGTGCTGATCATCGCCGTGTTCATCATGCGGTGTCAGAAGCCGGGGCAGGCATCACCCGCGGCCTCCTAGCCCGTCTGCTGCTTGATGCAGGAGCCCACCTTATCCGAAACACCGGGCGACGAGCACGGCGGCCGCGCACCCGGTCGACTGCTGAGTTTTTTTGCGGGCCCGTTCGCCGCCGCCACTGTCTACTTCCTTCCCTTCCCGTCCCTGTCGCCCAACGCCCACATGCTGGCCGCGATCATGGCGGCCGTTGTCATCTACTGGATCGCGGAACCGATCCCGCTGCCGATCACGGCGCTGCTTGGCACTGCGTTCTGTGTCCTCGCCGGTCTCGGCTCTGCCAAGAGCGTGTTTGCTTCCTACGCCCACCCAATCATTTTCCTATTTATGGGCAGCTTCTTGCTCGCGGAAGCCATGGCGGTGCACGGGCTGGATCGTCGATTTGCGGCCTGGATACTGTCGTTTGCTTGGGTGGGGGTCCACCCTCGCCGGATTCTTCTCGCAATCGGGATAGTGACCGCCTTTATCTCCATGTGGGTCAGCAACACTGCGACCACCGCACTCATGCTGCCGATCGCGCTGGGCTTGTTGGCGACGATTCATGGGACCCCGGCGCACGAGCTCGGAGAGTTTCGCATCGGGCTGATGCTGATGCTGTCCTATGGAGCCACAGCCGGCGGGATGGCGACAATCGTCGGCACGCCGCCTAACTTGATCGGTGCCGCACTGATCGCCCAGCAGGCGGGTGTGTCCATTTCCTTTGTGACCTGGATGGCAGTCGGTTTGCCACTGGCGACGCTCCTGCTGCTCGTCGCCTGGACTGTGCTGTGGTGGCTGCATCCGGCCGAGACCTCCATGCTGCCTGGCCTCGCGCAGCATCTGCAGGAGCAGAAGCTGGCGCTCATGCCCTGGACGCGCGCTCAGGTGAATGCCTCCGTGGCGTTCGGCACAGCCGTGGTTCTCTGGATTGTTCCAGGCCTCTTTGCAGCAGTGTGGGGATTGGACAATCCGCTGAGCCTCTGGCTGAAAGCCCATTTACCTAATGAGCTGGTCGCCATCTTGGCGGCGGGACTGTTGTTCTTCCTTCCAACCAACCTCAGCAAGGGGGAATGGACAGTCTCGTGGAAACAAGCGGCTGGTATCAACTGGGGTATCATCATCCTGTTCGGCGGCGGGCTGGCCTTTGGAGAGCTGATGGTCGAGACCGGACTGTCACACTCGATAGGTCAGGGGGTCATGGCTCTGTTCGGAAGTCAGACGGTCTGGAGCCTCACGGCTGGCTCAATCGTCGTCGCGGTGCTGGTCAGCGAACTGGTCTCCAACACCGCCACAGCCAGCATGGTGACCCCGGTCGTGATCGCGATCGCGCAGTCGGCCGGCGTCTCGCCGGTCGCGCCAGCCCTCGGCGCATGTCTGGGGGCGAGCCTCGGCTTTGCCTTGCCAGTCTCGACCCCGCCCAACGCCATCGTCTATAGCAGCGGCTTCGTCCCGATCAAGAGCATGCTCCGCACCGGCCTCCTGTTCGATCTCCTCGGCGCTGTCCTGATCTGGCTCACATTGCGGCTCTTGTGCCCGATCGTTGGCTTAGTCTGATTCTCTCTATCCTCTTCACAACGGCGGAATCACCTATCATGGCGGTTCATTTCTGAGGCGTTGCAATAGTTTTGGACAGTGTTTCTGGGAATCAGGAAATCGGGAAATGGATGGACTAGCTTTTGGCGCCAAAGTTCCAAGGATTCCAAACCCCCAGGTGACATGCTATCTGGAGCATACTTCGCCATAGCGGCAGAAGGCTCCGTACTTTTCTACCTCCTTTCTCTAGTGCCTCGGATGGAAGGGATGGGCACGGAGGTTCTCGCCATAGCGGGAGAGAAGTATTGGTGGCAATTTGATTGCCGCTGCGCGTTCCGATAATCCGTGGAGGCGCAGCGGCCAACAAGACGACGCCAGTGGCCGTGGGGCTGTAGCGCATTATGGCGAAACCGGAGCTGTCCGCCCTTCCCAAGCCGAGGCATCTCCTCCCGTTCTCTTGCGCGTCGTGGTCCGATATGGCATTATGCCAACTCTCTGAGAACGTAGATGGCGAACCTCTTGGAATACGTCGGCAACGTCCACATTTTTCTCGGGCCCTATCGGGGAAATCCCATCGCCCTGTACTTGAAGCGGGGCTCGAACGGCTGCCAGATTAGTCCGAAGGTCTATCCCTGGAGCGAAGTCAGGGGCGTCGGCGAGACACCCAACCGCGCCGCTGCTGATTTCGAAGAAAAGTGGAAGGCCCGAGGCTTGTCACCTGAGATGTACACAGGTCCTTCTTGGGAGGGAGGAATCAAACCCGAGAAGCCAGCGCCGCCGAAACCAGCCGCCCCACCCAAGCCAGCCGCGGCTGGCGCTCCCGCAGCGGCCCCCAAGGCCGCCACACCTGCAAAACCAAACCCATCCAGTGAAGAAGCCAGCTAGCCTACTGAGCGGGTAGCGCTCGGCCATGAGTCATCAGCAATTGGTCAATGCGCAGATTCTACGGATGACGAATGACTCTTGACGAGTGACTCTTCTGTGGCCAGCTTACTGTGCCGCATGCTGTAGCTGAAATAGACTATTACGCCAATGACGCTCCAGATCCCAAACCGGATCCAGGTGATGGTCGGTAGGAAGGCCATTAATCCGAGGCAGGCCGCCATGCCGCACAGAGGAATCCACGGCATCAACGGGATGCGGAAGGGTCGAGGATGGTTCGGCTTGGTCCGCCGAAGGACGATTACACCAGCGCAGACCAGCACGAACGCGAACAGCGTGCCGATATTGGTCATGTCGGCTGCTTCTCCAATTGGCACGAACGCGGCCATGACCGCGACCCCCGCGCCGGTCAGCAGGGTGGCGTGGTGGGGCGTTCTGAACCGTGGATGCACTTTCGAGAGCCAGGGCCCCAGCAGTCGGTCGCGCGACATCGCGAAAAACACGCGAATCTGTCCGATCATCATCACGACTAAGACGCTCGTGATGCCGGCCACGGCCCCTGTGGCGACGAGCGCCGCTCCCCAGTGGAACCCAGCAACTCGAAGGGCCTCGGCCACCGGCGCATGAATATCAATCTTCTGGTAGGGGATGATGCCGGTCAGGACTGCTGCGACCAACACGTAAAGCACCGTGCAGAGTCCGAGCGACGCGATAATGCCGATGGGCAAGTCCCGTTGTGGGTTGCGCGCCTCCTCGGCCGTGGTGGAGACTGCATCGAACCCGATGTAGGCGAAGAACACGATCGCGGCCGCGGCACCCACGCCCTGGAACCCGTAGGGCATGAACGGCGTCCAGTTCGCCGGCTCGATCGCACCGAAGCCGACGGCGAGGAAGAACAGGATGACTGCCAGCTTCACCATCACGATCACACCGGTCGTCCGCGCGCTTTCTTTGACGCCGATGACCAAGACCACAGTCACCAGCAGCACAATGATCGCAGCGGGTAAGTTGGCGATTCCCCCTTCCACAGAGCCGGGGGCGTGGGTGGCCCAGACGGGTAATTGGATGCCGAGCGTTTTCAGGATGTTGTTGAAATAGCCGGACCACCCGATCGCCACCGCGACGCAGGCCACCCCGTATTCCAAGATGAGGTTCCAGCCGGTAATCCAGGCCAGAAATTCACCGAGGGTCGCGTAGGAATAGGTATAGGCACTGCCGGCCGCAGGGATCATCGTCGCAAACTCGGCATAACAGAGCGCGGCGAAGGCGCAGGTGAGGCCCGACAGAATGAACGAGAGCACAATGCCCGGCCCTGCGCCTGGCCTGTGCGCGTCGCCGACCACCGCGGTCCCGATCAGCACGAAAATACCGGTGCCGATGATAGCCCCGATGCCCAGCATGGTCAGGTCCCAGGCGGTGAGCGTTTTCTTCAGGCGATACTCGGGGCGGTCGCTGTCGGCGAGGATTTCCTCGATGGACTTGGTTCGCAGCAGTGGGTTAGTCACTCACGTTCTCCAACAGGGAGAAGGTACGTTAAAGAAAGTATAGCAGGTCAAGCGCTCAGGCAGACCCAACCAGGAGATCGTCACGGCGAGGTCCTCTGGAGCCCTACCCCCGGAACTACAGGAAAACGTTGGCTGGGCGAGCGGGAGGATGGTAGAGGCTCGCTCCGACATCCGGTTCGGATCAGGCGCGGGCGGCCCTCAGGAAAGCCAGAAAGAGCCGTCGCTGAATGTCGTGGCGGTTGTAGAGAAATTCCGGGTGCCACTGAACCCCCAGCAAGAACGGGTGTCGGCATGATGCATTCGCCTCGATGGCCTCGATGATTCCGTCCGGGGCGACCGCACTGGCGACCAGCGAGGGCGCCAGGCGATTCACCGACTGGTGGTGCGAGCTGTTCACGCGAATCCTGGCCTGTCCCACGATGCGGCGCAGCAGGCTTCGCGGGGCGACCTGAACCGAATGCGACAGCCGAGTGGCCGGCCCAGGCGCACGATGGGGCAGCGCGGCAGAGACTTGCGAGGGAATGTCCTGCACGAGACTCCCTCCGAGCGCGACATTGATCGCCTGCATGCCGCCGCAGATGCCCAAGGTCGGTACACCGGCGTGTGAAGCGAGGCGCGCCATTCCCAGCTCAAATTCGTAGCGCTGATGGCTCATCACACGGTACCGAAATCGCTGCCGCTCCCCGTACAAGCTGGGGGGAAGATCCGGTCCGCTGCCGGTCAGCAGCAGACCGTCCAGGTCCTTCAGCAGGTGCCGCT
>VBOJ01000183.1 GCA_005877775.1 Nitrospirota bacterium
TGGAAGCCACTCGCCCGGATTTCCAGAAAATTCCCATCGGAGTCCTTGGATTTCAGGGGAAGACCGCAGTGGCCGGATCTGCGGAGCAGGTTGCGACCGTGCTGAAAGGAGACCTTCGCCGGTCCCAGATCTTTTCGCTCATGGATCTTCCCAAGCTTGGGATCAAGGTGAACGACGCGGAGGATCCCGAGAAGGCGTTGTTCAAGCAGGCCACGGAGAACGGGATCTCGGTGCTGGTCTGGGGCAAGCTGGGTGTGAAAGAAGCGGATGTGGTCTTGGATGGATATGTCTATGATGGGGGGAACGACGAAGTGGTGGCCGGGAAGCGTTATGCTGGGCCCGCTTCCGTCCTTCGCCTGATGGTGCATCGCTTGGCGGACGAATTGGTCTTCCGCTACACCGGCGAGCCTGGAATCGCCAGGACAAAGATCGCGTTTGTGTCTGAGCAGACGGGGAGTCGTGAGCTGTACGTGATGGATTACGACGGCTATGCGCCCCGGCAGGTCACGGCAGATGGGTTCCTGAACCTGATGCCCCACTGGTCTCCGGACCGGCGGTTCCTGGTCTTCACGGCATACCGAAGTCGCACGACGCAGGACATTGACATGATCGAGCTTGCAACCGGCAAACGCTGGACGCTGGTCTCGCTCGGCGGGTTGAACATCACGCCGGCCTTCTCGCCGGACGGGAACGATTTGGTCTTTGCCACGAGTCATGACGGCGACTCGGAACTCTACAAGCTCGACACGCGCACGAAAGTTCTGCAGCGGCTGACGAATAACTCAGCGAGTGATCTGTCTCCGTCCTGGTCACCCACTGGTCGTGAGATCGCCTTCACTTCGGATCGGGGCGGGGGGCCTCAGATCTATTTGATGAGCGCGGACGGCTCCAATGTGCGCCGCCTCACTTATGAGGGAGACTATAACGCCGCCCCGGCCTGGTCCCCCCGGGGCACGTGGATCGCGCATGTCTGCCGGACGCCGACGAAGGAATATAAACTGTGCGTGGTGAGCCCCGATGGGCAGCAACGCCGCCAACTTACCACGGGCCCTGGCGTCGATGACTCACCCTCGTGGTCTCCAGATGGCCGGCATTTGGCGTTCAGCTCGACCGCGGAAGGCAAGAGCCATATCTACATGATCAACAGCGACGGGACTGACTTGGAACGCCTGACATCCGGCGGAACGCACCACAGCTCCCCGTCCTGGTCACCTTTATAGCGTGAAGACCGATTCCTTGGAAGCCGATTCAGTGCGAAACCTCAACCAGGAGTAATGAGCTATGCACACACGGTACGTGACAGCATGCCTGATGGGAGCGGTAAGTCTGATGCTCCTCATCGGGCCGGCATGCAGCAAGAAGGAGATTCAGGCCACCTCGGGATCGAAATCCTCTGAACGGCCCATGGCAAAGACGGACCGGGCCGATTCGGGGACAGCCGCTCGCCCGGAACCCGGAATATCGGAACAAGATCTACTCAAACCAGGGAAGGGTCCCTCAGCGGAAAATCTCCCGGGAGATATCAAAGTTGCGAAGGTCCAGCCGTCTGACTCCACCAGTCGAATAGCGGAAGACATCCGCCGAGAACAAGTGGCGACCGCTGCCTCCGGGCTCAAGGATGTCTACTTCGCGTTTGACAGTTGGAATATCACGGAAGAGGCCAGGCAGGCCCTCACGGCCGACGCCGAGTGGATCAAAGCGAACCCAACCTCCATGCTCAAGATCGAGGGGCACTGCGACGAGCGTGGCACTCAGGCCTACAATCTTGTGTTGGGTGAGAAACGGGCCAAGGCGGTTCGGAACTATCTAGCTGAACTTGGTGTGGTCGCGAATCGCTTGGCGGTTGTTTCCTATGGAAAGGAACGGCCTTTCTGCAAGGAGCGCGATGAGTCGTGCTATCAGCAGAATCGGCGCGGACACATCGTCGTCCGCACGAAGTAGTGTCTGGCGGCGTACCGGGGAAGGACATTCTGAGATGGGAACGATCGCATCCATAAGGCCGGCAGAGCACGGAGCGATCCGGTTCTCCGCGAGATGGTCGCTGGCTTGGGTGCTGGCCTCACTCTTGCTGTCGGGTTGCCTGGCGCAGCAGGCGGACTTGGCGCAGGTCAAACGCGACCTGGATAAAAAGATCGCGAGGCTGGATCAACGGGAAAAGGAGATCGAGGGAAAAGCGGACGAGGCGAATCGGCAAATTGACAAGATCAAGAAGGAAGCAGACCAGTTAATGAGTGAGACTCGCGCGAGGCTGCGTCATGAGATGGCCGATCTTCGAGAGGACAGTCTCCCGAAGATCCAGGGCAGGCTGGACGAGAACAAGCACTCTGTCGACGAATTGGGGAAACGACTCGACGATCGGATCGCGGGCTTGGATCAGAGCGCCCGAAAGCGCGACGAGGAGCTGGGCAAGGTGGCGGCACGCCTGGACGCTGTGGCGGCCACCCTTGGTACCCTCGCGAAGACGCTGGATGCGCGCCTGGAAGAGCATGACAAGGCGATCAGCGCAGGCGATGCCAGGACCGGGGCAGTGGAGAAAAAGCTTGACGCGCAGCTGACGCAGTTCGGTAAATCGCTCGCGGACTTCAAGCTAGCGATGAACGCGCTGGGGGAAAAGCTGGTTCAGGAAGACCATCAGGTCAGCGAGTTGACGAACATGCTCACGCAACGTACCAACGCGCTGACGACCAAGCTTGAATCGGAGACCAGGGCCATGTCCGGCCACCTTGAGGAAGTGAACAAGAGTGTCGCCTCCGTCGCCAAAGCGCTGGAGACCTTGGGGGGGAAATTGCTGTCGCGCGTGGAGGAACAAGATCAGCGTCTTGACGAGATGGCAAAGACCAGGCAAACAACTGATGCGCGCATCCCTGCCGGCTCGACGGCTCGGAAGGCGAAAGAGGCCGGTCGGTCTCCTCAGGAGCAACGGTCCGTCCCTCGTTCTGACCTACCGCGTGCGCGTGAATCAGCGATGGCGGCCACTGAGTCGGTGGTCCCGACCTCACCGGAGCGTCCGGCGATCGCCTCCGTGGATGCAGTCCCGGGAAGGGACAGCGCATCGGCCTTGAGTGAAGCCAAGGACGACGCCGGTGAGGTGTATGAGCGCAACATGCAAAGGTTCAAGCGGGGGGACTTCGATGGAGCGCAGCAGGGGTTCTCTCAATTCCTCGTTCACTATGGGACCTCGGACCTCGCTCCTAACGCCCAGTACTGGCTTGGAGAATGCTACTACGGAAAGAGAGATTACAAGCGCGCCATCGATGCGTTTGAGCGTGTGGAGCTGGACTATCCGTCCAGCGACAAGGTCCCGGCCGCGATTCTGAAGCGAGGCTTTGCCTACCTGGCCCTGAATGATCGAAAACGGGCCTCGTCCCTGCTGAAGCAGGTGGTGGACACCTACCCCAAGAGTCAGGAAGCCAGCAAGGCGTTGGACAAGTTAGCTCAACTCAAGAATCTGCGAGAGACACGATGACTCACCGGTTCCCGATGTCTGGTTCCCTCCTTGCTTCCCTGATCGTCTTGGCGTTGGTCCAAGACGGATGCGCCAAGCACGCTGACTTTGTGGATATGCGACAAGAATTCAACGCAATGGCCAGATCCCAGGAGCAGGCGAGCAAACGAGAGGAAGTCATGCAGCGCCGCCTGCAGGCTCTGGAAACGGCCAAGGAGTCAAGCCCCGACCGGCAACGGCTCGATGAGCTCGCCGCGCGGTTGAAGAACCTGGAAGCCCGGATGGCTCGTTTCGAAGACGTTCAACAGTCCCAATCATCCTCCTCCATGAAGCCGGACAGTCAATCAAGCGAACCTTCGCGTCAGTCCAAACCGGCCAGACTGCCTTCTCCTTCAGAGCCGGCCCCCCTTATCCCAGGTGTGCCAGGGATTACCCCGACCTCGGCCTTCAATCTGGCGTACAATGACTACCTGAACGGCCGGTACGATCTGGCCGTGACCGGGTTTCAGCGGTTTTTAAAAGACTTCCCCTCGACCTCTCTGGCTCCCAGCGCCCAGTACTGGCTGGGGGAGTCCTATTACAACCTGAAGGACTATGTGCGGGCGATGCAGGCCTTTGATCGGGTCGTGAAGGAATATCCTGGCCACGAAAAGGTCCCCTCGGCATTATTCAAGCTGGGGCTGTCGGCGGCGGAGACCGGCGATAGCCCTAGAGCGCGTGAGTTCCTGAAGCAGGTGATCGAGAAGTTCTCGACTTCTGACGAAGCGAAGTTGGCGAAGAACAAATTGGCCGAGATACGATGAAGCGGGACCCTTCAGCCGCGTCCTGTCCTGAGACGCACAGGGCTCGCTCTCCGCTTCAGAGAGCCGACGGATGAGTGTGGCCAGCAGCGTCGGAAGAATCCGGGTGCTGCCTGGAGACGTGGTCAGTCGGATTGCCGCGGGCGAGGTCGTGGAACGACCGGCCTCGGTGGTGAAGGAGCTGATCGACAACAGCCTTGATGCGGCCAGTACGACCATCTCTGTGGACGTGACGGATGGCGGGCGCGGGCTTATCAGGGTGGCCGATGACGGTGAGGGGATCAGCCGAACGGATGCCCCACTGGCGTTCCAACGTCACGCGACGAGCAAGTTACGTACGGATCGGGATCTGTTGTCGATTAGGACCATGGGGTTTCGCGGAGAAGCGCTGCCCAGCATCGCCTCCGTCTCAAAAGTTCGGCTCCTGACCGCATGCCGGCACGAGTCGGTGGGAACCCAACTGCTGGTCACGGGCGGCGCCATCACCAAGATCGAAGAGGCTGCAGCGGCGCCAGGCACGCAAGTCGAGGTCAGGGATCTCTTCTTCAACACT
>VBOJ01000184.1 GCA_005877775.1 Nitrospirota bacterium
ACGAGGCGATCCTGGTCCTGAACAAACCGGCTGGCTTGGTTGTCCACCCGGCGCCGGGGCACTGGTCCGGAACCCTGATCAATGCGCTCCTGCATCATTTCGACTCGCCCCAAGGAGCACTCTCTACGATCGGTGGCAAGGAACGGCCGGGCCTCGTGCACCGGCTCGATAAGGAGACGTCCGGTATCATGGTGATCGCCAAGACGGACGAGGCCCACCGGTCCCTTGCGGCGCAATTCAATCAACACAGCATCACGCGCGTCTACGAAGCGCTCGCATGGGGGGTCATCAAAAAGCCGGAAGGAGTGATCGAGCTGGCGATCGGGCGTGATCTAAAGGAGCGCAAGAAATTTTCCGCCCGCACTGCTCGGCCCAAAGCCTCCGCAACCGTTTATCGTGTTCTCAAACGACTCGGCAAGCTGGCCACATTTGTGGAGCTCTTCCCTCAAACAGGTCGCACCCACCAGATCCGGGTGCACCTGGCTGCGCTCGGTCACCCTGTGTTGGGCGATCCGATCTACGGAGGGCGGAAGGTGCGGGAACTCGGGGGGGTGGCAATCCCCCGCGTGATGCTCCACGCGCGGACACTCGGCTTCCTGCATCCCACGACTGGGCGCCAGATGGGACATTCTTCCCCGCTTCCTCCGGACATGAGCGCGGTCCTTGATGCGCTCGAGCACATCGCATCCACGACTCGCTCCACTCGTGCTTGACAGTCGGTAATGGTCAGGGTATGTGTCAACAACTGTGAGGGGGATGAAGCAGTGGAGACCAGCGATGTGCTGGAAGTGATCGGCAGCTTGGTCGCGCAGCTCAAGGCGTACAGCTCGAAACTGCCGGCCGTGGTCCACCTCTCGGTGATGCCGGGCGGGCTCAAGCCGACACCGGAAGCAGTCGAGGCTTATGAGAAGACGGTTTCTCGGTTTCGCCAACAAGTAGGAGCTTCGGCGTACCGACCGCTGAATGATCTGTTCATCGAGTCCCTGGAAGCCTTTGAAGCGGGGTGGGTGTTGAAGGCGGTACAGCCGCTGCTGCAGTCATTAGATCATCTGGAACTCATGCAGCGCGAGAAGATCATGATAGTAAGCTCCGCCGACGAGGGGCGTCTGCGCGAGTACCGTCATGCCCTCAACCGAATCCTGCCTGGCAATCAACCGGAACTGGAAGGAGCCGGACGAGGAATGTGACTTGACGGTTCTGAGTGCTGAGTTTTGAAGTATAAGTTGACTCAGAACTCATCACTCATGACTCAGCACTGAATTAGTGGCCCATCTTGGGGCCGGTCGCATTCGAGCCTTCTGAAACGAGTTTAAACCGGACGGTTTCATGGCAATGTGGGCATTTCAAGCGAATGGTGTTCTCATCTTGTTGCTCGATCTCCTCTTCTTTGACCCACATCAGGCGGCTGCATTTGGGACAGGTACGGACTTGCGTGGCCATTGAAACACCCTCATTCAGTCGAAACGGATGACGACGGAATCGCGATGTACTGTAATACAACGAGACGGGCGCTCACAAGGGCATGATTACGTTTTCAGAACGAAAAGACTTTGATCCAGCCCATCTCGTCCGCCTCTATTCACATGCGGCCTGGGCCAGCGGGCGCAGCGTAGAAGATGTGCGTGAGATGCTGTCACACACGGACCTGGCGCTCTCGGTCTGGGACGGCTTACGATTAGTGGGATTCGGGCGGGTCTTGACCGACTACGTGTACCGGGCCTCGATCTGGGATGTGATCGTGGATCCGGACTACCAAGGGCAGGACATTGGCACACAGATCATGCAGCGGATTCTCCAGCATCCCGACCTGAAGCAGGTGGAGCTCTTTTGGCTCTGCACGCGAGATAAGCAGACCTTCTACGAGAAGCTCGGCTTCAGCGCGAACGAACAGACCGGCATGGTGCGGGCTCGGGCGAAGCACGCCCGGCTAGAGTAATGGTTCGAGAGGGTTAGAAACGAATGCGCGACATTATGCTTTCTATCACGGCAACTATGCTATTGGCTGTCTGTAATCCTCTAGTCACTTTGGCTAAAGAAGTTTGTAAGGGGAACCCGAGGGTGATCGGTGAGTGCTTCAGTGTGCGCGGGAGAATTTCTGTCTATCAGGGATACCCAGACATTCGTATGTGGTGGGTTGGCACCAAGCGGATCTTTGGAATTGCCGGAGGCGAAGGCGAAGACGAAGAGATCATTCCCGAAAATGTCAGCGCTAAGCTCTCAGACGTCGTGTTTGTTTTTGGCGATTATGTCGTTTGCCCAGTCTCAGGGTTCGTCCCGGGACACATGCAATGGGTGTGTGTGGAGTCTGGAGAAAATCTCAGGATTGAAGGAACGCCGCGTAGGGTTCCGTGAAGCGGATCGAGCAACTAATGTTGGTCGTCAAGAAGGAACCACACGTCGCAACCGCTTAGGAGAGAGGAAGACGGAAGTAAAAAATAGTGTCGTCGCCAGCAACACGATGGCGGGGCCTGACGGCAAATCCCAGACATAGGAGAGCATGACGCCGCTGGTTGCGCAGAAGACCCCAAAGAGGACCGAGTAGGCTGTCATCTGCCTGAGGCTATGAGTGAGCTGATAGGCGGTGGAAGCCGGGATCAAGATCATCGCAAAGACCAAGATGGCTCCAACGATCTTCAGCGAGACAACCACCGTCAATGCGATCAGCGTCAGCAGGAGATAAAACATGCCGCGGGCCGGCACACCGGAGGCTTCGGCCATCTCCTGATCGAACGCAATGAAGAATAGCTCTTTCGAGAACAGGAGGATGGCTCCCAACACCAGCAGGCTCAGCAGGGCGATCCCCCAGAGTTCTTCCGGCGTGACAGACAGCACGCTGCCAAACAGATACCCGTACACCTCCGCGTTGTATTGCTTCATCAGGCCGATAAAGAGGATCGCCAGGGCCATCGTGGCGGTATAGAGAATCCCGATCGACACGTCCAGCTTCATCTGCCCTTTTTCTTCCATTACCCCGGTCACCCAGACCGTCGCCAGCCCGAACAGGATCGCCAGCGGGAAAGGTGGCAACCCAACCAGATAGGCCAGCGTCACGCCGGCAAAGGCCGCATGGGCCGTGCCGGCTCCGACAAAGGCCAGCCCTCGGAGGACGACGAACACACCGATCACAGAACAGATGGCTCCCACCAACGCTGCGGCCCAAAGGGAGCGCTGCATGAAATCGTATGACAACATTTCAACCATGGGACTAGGCTAGAGGCGATAGGCTATGGGCTATAGGCGAAACCTCCGAACCGATCGCCCATCGCCTCGTGCCCCTCGCCTGCGCGTCAGCGGTGATGGTGGTAGTCCTCGACGATGATCAGGTCCTTCTCAGTGATGACCAGGTCCTTGCCGTACACCTGTTGGAGAATGTCAAGTTTCAACACCGCTTCAGGAGCACCGGCCGCGAAGAGGCGTGTCTTAAGTAACACCAGCCGGTCGACCTGCGATCGGATCATATTGATATCGTGGGTGACCAACAGAACTGTGAGCCCCAAGTCCCGGTGGAGCCGCCGAACCAGATCCAGGACGCTGTGTTGTGTGGTGATATCAATGCCAGTGGTCGGCTCATCGAGCAGTAAGACCTGTGGTTGCTGCGCGAGGGCTCGCGCGATCAGGACCCGTTGCTGCTGCCCGCTCGAGAGGTGTCCGAGGGCTGAGTCACGGTGATCTTGCATCCCCACATTGGTCAGGGCTTGCAGCGCAATTTCCTGATCCTGTTTCGCAGGTCTGCGGAACAGGCCGAGCACACCGTAGCGCCCCATCATCACCGCTTCCAACACGGTGATTGGAAAATTCTGGTCCAGTCTGCCCTTCTGGGGGAGATAGCCGATCCGCGCCCGATGGTGGCACCGGAGTTCCTCGCAGGCGCAGTCAAAAATTTGCAGGCTGCCCTCGAGGGGGCGCATCAGGCCCAGGACCGCCTTGCACAAGGTGGTCTTTCCCGACCCGTTGGGCCCGATGATGCCGATAAACTCCCCCTCCGCAATCTCCAGCGTGATGTCCTTCAAGGCGATGACGCCGGGGAATCCGAAGGTCGCGTGCGAAAACCGAATGATGGGGTTGCCCATGGATCGATGCGATCAGGAGAAAGCCGTCAGGGCTCAGCCTTCAGCGGGCGGCTGGCTGGGAATGGTTGTCATAGACCCATTCAGGGCCAAGTGCTGCACCCTGGGTCAGTTCCAGAGCTTGCGCCAATTGCAAGATATTGTGCCTCAGCATATCGAGATAGGTCTCGATCCCTGCGATGCCTCCGGGCAACGGGGTCAACACCACCACACGGGCACCCGTCTCGCGCGCGAGGACCTCAGGAATTTTCTGATTCAACTGGGGTTCCGACACGATGACCTTGATGTGTTCGCTGCGGATCTTGGTGATGAGCGCTTGCAGGTGGTGCGCCGAAGGTTCTGCGCCTGGTTGCGAGACGATTTCCCCCACGATCTTGATCCCGAACCGTCGGGCGAAGTAGGGCCAGGCCGGATGATGGACCACGACCCGGCGGTCGGCGATGCTGCGCAGACGCTCGGCCAGCTCGGCTTGCACTTGATCGAGCTGGCGGAGGTAAGCAGCCTGATTGTTCCGGTAGTCCGATGCGTGGCCAGGGTCCACCTTGATGAAGGCTTCCGTGATGTGCCGCATCATGATTTTGGCGTTCTCTGGATCCAACCAGATATGCGGGTTGCCGGCGTGATGAGGGTCCTGCAGTGTCTGGGTCGCTCCGTCATGCTGCTCGTGGTTCCGGATCAGCGCGATCCCCTTCGACGTCGTGACGACGAGCAGGCTGGAGTTGCCGGAGTTCCTCACGAGCGAAGTGACCCAGACCTCC
>VBOJ01000185.1 GCA_005877775.1 Nitrospirota bacterium
AAGAACTGTTTCAGATCGCAATCACCGCCAGACCTGAGCTGAAAGCTGGCGAGTTGGCCATCCAGCGGAACGAACGCGCCCGGGCACTCGCTCAGCGCCAGTACTACCCAGACTTCCATCTGGCGTTCCAGCGCTTTCAGAACTTTAATGCGAACGACGGGTTCGGCGCTGTGGTGTCCATCAACATGCCCTTTGCCTTCTGGACCAAGCCAAAGTACGACGCGGGGGTGCAGGAGGCATCAG
Source organism: Nitrospirota bacterium (assembly GCA_005877775.1). GTDB lineage: Bacteria > Nitrospirota > Nitrospiria > Nitrospirales > Nitrospiraceae > NS-7. The sequence continues at coordinate 244 of VBOJ01000185.1, forward strand.
CAGCGGTCGCGGCGGCACGCGCAGACCTCCACACCGCGGAAAACCTGACCCGCTTCCAGATTCGGGATCTGCTGGCAAAAGTTCGGGCCAATTGGGAAGTGGCCGTGTTGTACCGAACCACCGTACTGCCACAGGCCGAGCAGGGCGTGGAAGCCGCACGGGCCGGGTATCGGACCGGGAAGACAGGTTTTCTGGATCTTATCGAGACCGAGCGTGCGTTACGAGGGTTCCAGCTTGAGTACTACCGAGCGCTTGTCGAGAGGGAACAGCGCCTGGCTGAACTCGAACAGGTGGTCGGGAGCGACCTTGGCACAAACAGCTAAGGCGGATATGAGGAGGACGACCCCATGAGAGAGAACCAACATGGAAAAGGCTTGATGGTTGTGATCGCGGCAGCCTGTGTCGCAGTCGGAGCGGTCGCAGGATTCTTCGCGGCTCACAGGATGAAGGGCGATATGTCCCGCATGAAGCCAATGGAGATGGCAAGCACGCCGGGAATGAGCGCCGCTGCACCTTCTTCTTCGGCGGCTGTGACCATTCCAGCCGTCACGCGACAGTTGATCGGAGTCCGAAGCGAGCCAGTTGCCTATGGCATCTTGGAGCAGGCAATCCGGACGGTCGGCATCGTGGATTACGACGAACGGAGTCTCACCCAAGTCAACCTGAAGGTCTCCGGGTGGGTCCGACAGGTCTTCGTCAACTCGATCGGTCGACCGGTCCGCAAGGGCGAGCCCCTCTTTACCCTGTACTCGCCGGACCTCCTGGCCACACAAGACGAATATCTCGTGGCCTTAAACACGCAGGCCCAAGTGGCTGCCAGTCCCTTGGCTGATGCCAAGGACAACGCGGCCTCCCTTGTGGCCAGTGCGCGCGAGCGCCTTCGACTCTGGGATTTGACTGATGAGCAGATCGCTGCCGTTGCACGTCGGGGGAAAGCCGACGCGGTCCTGACCGTCTATGCCCCCTCATCCGGGATCGTTCTCAAGCGCGAAGCCCTGCCGGGAAAGTATGTGGAGCCAGAGACGACCCTCTATGAAGTGGCAGACCTGTCCGCCGTCTGGATCTATGCCGACATTTACGAATCAGAGGTGGCCGCCGTGAAGCTCAACCAACCGGCCTCGGTCACCTTCGCAGCCTATCCGGGAGAAAGTTTTCAGGGCACGGTGTCCTACATTTACCCGACGTTGAATGCAGAAGCTCGCACGGTTCGGGTGCGGCTGGAACTGCCGAATCCGAAACTGAAGTTGAAGCCGGGCATGTACGGCACCGTCACATTGCGCACCGACGAGGTCAAAACTTTGGTGGTTCCGAAAGAAGCGGTTCTGGAGACCGGACTGCGCCAACTCGTGTTTCTGGATCGTGGGCAAGGCGTCTTTCAACCCTATCCGGTCAAAGTGGGCAGGCGAAGCCAGGATCGTGTGGAGATTCTGCAAGGCATAAAGGAAGGGGATCGGGTCGTGACCTCGGCGCAGTTCTTATTGGACGCAGAAAGTAAATTGGCCTCGACGTCCAGCATGCAGGCGATGATGGGCCAGATTGGGATGGGCGATTGGCAGATGCGCGGCGCGCACGAAGGCAAGACGGGCGGCATGAAGGGCATGAAATGATCGTACGACTGATCGAGGCAAGCGCTCGGAATCCGGTCCTGGTGATCCTGTGCGCGCTATTGCTGGCCGCTTGGGGTGTCTGGGCGGTGTTTGCAGTTCCGTTGGACGCGATCCCGGACCTGTCGGATGTGCAAGTGATCATCTACACTGAGTGGCCTGGCCGCAGCCCCACACTCATTGAAGACCAGATCACCTACCCGATTGTCACGTCCCTCCTCGCTGGCCCTCGCGTCAAGCGGGTCCGCGGGGTCTCGGAATATGGCGTGTCCTATGTCTATGTGATCTTCGAGGACCGGACCGATCTCTATTGGGCGCGGAGTCGCGTGTTGGAATATCTGCAGAAGCTGACCGGCAAGCTGCCGGTTGGCGTCACGCCGACCTTGGGGCCTGATGCCACTGGGGTGGGGTGGGTCTATCAGTATGCCTTGGTGGATGAGTCGGGGACCTACGACTTGGCGCAGCTTAGGAGCCTCCAGGATTGGTATCTGCGCTACCAACTAGAGAGCGTGCCTGGCGTGGCCGAGGTGGCGGCGATCGGCGGCTTCATCAAGCAGTATCAGATCGAGGTGGACCCCAATACGTTAGCGGCTCACCGCTTGCCGATCAAGACGGTGATCGAGGCGGTGCGCAACAGTAATGCCGAGGTGAGCGGCCGTGTGTTGGAGATGGCTGGGACCGAATACGTCATCAGAGGACGAGGCTATCTGCGGTCGGTTGACGACATCGAGCTGATTTCAGTCGGCACAGATGGACGGGGCACGCCGATCCTGGTGCGTGACATCGCCCGGGTGCAGATTGGACCGGACCAGCGACGGGGCATCGCTGAGCTGGACGGCAAAGGGCAGACCGTCGGAGGCATTGTGATCATGCGGGCTGGAGAAAATGCGCTCGCCGTGATCGAGCGTGTGAAAGCGAGGCTACGGGACATCGCACCCACCTTGCCGAAGAGCGTGCGCATGGTGCCCACCTATGACCGGTCGGATCTTATCCATCGAGCCATTGCGGTGCTCCGCGAGAAATTGGTGGAGGAAAGCGTGATCGTCAGCCTGGTGGCGCTGCTGTTCCTCTTTCACTTCCGCAGCGCCCTGGTAGCCATTATCCTCCTGCCGATCGCGGTCCTGCTCGCCTTCATCCCAATGGCCTATCTGAAGATCACGTCGAACATCATGTCGCTCGGCGGAATCGCCATTGCCATTGGAGCGATGGTGGATGCGGCGATCGTCATGGTCGAGAACGCGCACAAGCGATTGGAGCGGAATCCTCTCGGCAACCGGACCGACACGATCATCGCCGCCGCGAAAGAAGTCGGGCGACCCTTGTTCTTCTCGCTGCTCGTGATCGCGGTGTCCTTCTTGCCGATCTTTGCGCTGGAAGCGCAGGAGGGCCGCCTGTTCACGCCATTAGCCTATACCAAGACCTTTGCCATGCTCTTCGCTACGGCACTCTCGGTCACGTTGGCTCCAGTGCTGATGGTGGTACTGATCCGCGGGCGTATCAGCGCGGAGACCCGCAATCCGCTGAACTGGGTGTTGATTGCTCTGTACCGACCGATTCTCTCTGCTGTGCTGCGAGTGAGGTGGCTGACGATTGTGCTTGCAGTCGCGGCGATGGGGCTCACGGTGCCGATCTTTGCGCGGCTCGGCGCGGAATTCATGCCGCCACTGAACGAGGGCACCATCCTCTACATGCCGACAACCGTCCCAGGCCTTTCGATCCCGGAGGCGACGAAGGTGTTACAAGTCCAGGACCGGTTGCTCACGACCTTCCCTGAAGTCGAACGGGTGTTCGGCAAAATGGGCAAGGCACCGACGGCGACCGACCCGGCCTTCGTTGGGATGGCTGAGATCACGGTGACGCTCAAGCCGGAATCACAATGGCGCACCGGGATGACGTGGGACAGGCTGTTGGACGAGATGGACGAACGTGTCCGCATCCCTGGGTTCCCGAACATCTGGTGGATGCCGATCCAGACTCGCACCGAGATGATCACGACCGGCGTCCGCAGCCCGGTCGGCATCAAGGTCCTCGGGCCAGACCTCAAGCTGATCGAGAAAATTGGAGTTGAGATCGAGCACGCGCTCGCAACTGTGCCCGGCACGCGGAGTGCCTTTGCGGAGCGACTGAATGAGGGATATTACCTCGACCTGATCGTGAACCGGCGCGAGGCAGCCCGCTATGGCTTAACGGTTGGGGACGTGCAGGCCGTGATTGCCTCGGCCATCGGCGGCGAGACCGTGACCACGACCGTCGAAGGACGCGAGCGGTATCCGGTGAACGTCCGATATCAGCGCGAATTGCGGGACGATCCTGACCGATTGAAACGAGTGCTGATCGCCACGCCATCCGGCGCGCAGATCCCGCTTGGGCAGATCGCCGAGATCATCATCACTAAAGGGCCGCCTTCAATTTCAGATGAAAGTGGGGCTCTGTCCGGCTTGGTGTCGGTCGCGGTCAGTGGGCGCGACTTACGCGGGTATGTTGAGGAGGCGCAGCGAATCGTGGACCAGCGCGTCACGCTCCCGCCCGGCTACACGCTGCGCTGGACTGGTCAATATGAGCACCTGGTCCGGGCGGAGGAGCGGCTGAAACTGGTGGTCCCCCTGACACTCGCCGTGATCCTCTTACTGCTCTATCTCAATTTCAAGTCATTGGCCAAATCCTTGATCGTGCTGCTGTCCGTGCCCTTTGCCGCGGTCGGCGCTTTCTGGTATCTCGACTATCTGGGCTACAACCTGAGCGTGGCCGTCTGGGTCGGAATCATCGCCCTAGCCGGCGTGGCGGCGGAGACTGGAGTCATCATGCTCGTTTATCTGGACGAGGCATATGAACGACACGCACGCGAGGGCCGGATGGCAACGGTCCAAGCTTTGCGAGATGCCATCATGGAGGGCGCGGTCCAGCGGGTGCGGCCTAAGATGATGACGGTGGCTGCGATCATGGGCGGGTTGCTCCCCATCATGTGGACGACCGGCACCGGCGCCGATGTCATGAAACGGATTGCCGCGCCGATGATCGGGGGTATGGTCAGCTCAACTATCCTGACGCTCCTCGTCATTCCGGTGCTGTACTTCATCTGGAGGGGCGGAGTGGTGAGTCCATTCGAACAAAACGCTGTCGAAGAGACGGCGCCCAATGAGGTAAACTGACCGAACGAGGAGCCCTTGCGCCACACAATGGCTACGAATTGAATGACGGCGGACACAGCGCGTGAAATCTGGGACGCACTGAGTAAGCGAGCGTCCGGGACCGCAGCGGGTCCCTCCATCGGGCTCGTTGTCCAGGGAGGCGGGATGAGAGGGGTGTACTCCTTGGGCGTCCTCGCCGCGCTGGAAGAGATGGGGTTCGGCAGTAGTTTTGACCATGTCGCCGGTTCATCTTCTGGCGCGCACAATGGTGCCCACTTCATCACCGGTCAGGCCAGGTATGGGGTTGAAACCTACACCGACTATCTAAGCAACAGAAACTTCATTGACCTCATGCGTGCCCGAAAGCAGGTGGATATGGACTATCTCATTGACTACTTCGTGAGACAGGTTCGCCCGTTTCACATGCCTGCCTTGATTCGGGCCTCTACCGTCCTGCACATCGCCTTGACTGACGTGCAGGATGCCACGACCCATTATGTGACCACCCGAACGCCGGGGATCGATTTATGGGAAACCTTTCGAGCCACAGCCGCCATGCCGATCCTTTACAACCAGTTCGTCAGAGTCGGCGATCGGCTTTATCTGGATGGCAGCCTCAGTGATTGCCTGCCGCTGCAGCGAGTCGTGGACTGTGGATGTCGCTACATCGTTGTCGTGCTGACTAAGCCGTTGTCCTTTCGAAGCAAGCGGATCAGCGCGCCTCTCAGAGCGCTTGCCTGGCTGGCAACGCGCCATTACAGCAAAGCCCTCAAGCAAGCTCTGTTCGACGAGGACAGGAAGTTTAACAATACGATATCTGCGCTTGAAGGAAACAACAGGCTGATCGCCACTGAGTCCACAAAGATGCTTGTGATTGCGCCGAACGTTGGGGCCAACCTGGTGACCTGCATTACCACTGATGCGAAACGCCTGAGACAATGTGCGCTGCAAGCTCGAGTGGATGCATGGCGTGCCTTTGGCCAATCTCCACCTCCCAAGGACAATCCGTTTAGAACCGATGGCGTATAGCGGGATTGCACTTCTCGTTGCTCACAAGGGTCAGACGCGAATCTGACCATGGATCACTCACCGAAGCTGTATCAGATCTTTGCCGACCTCGTTGTGATTCTCCACCTGGCTTTTGTGGTATTCGTGCTGTTCGGTGGGCTGCTGGTCTTGTGGTGGCGGCGCGTGGCCTGGATCCATCTGCCGGCCGTCGCGTGGGGCGCCGCTATCGAATTTGGGGGCTGGATCTGCCCGCTCACCCCGCTCGAAACCTGGCTGCGGATGCAAGGTGGCGAGGGCGGCTACAACTCGGACTTCATCGAGCACTATATCCTTCCTCTCTTGTACCCCGCAGGCCTCACGCGGGAGGAGCAGATCGCTCTAGGGGCTGTCGTGCTGGCGGTCAATCTTGCCATCTATGGATGGGTGTGGCGTCGTGTGCTCGTGACGACGTCACAGAGCCGTTCGTAGACACACACTTTCCCCGTAAGGAATGGTTGCCTCCCATGACTCCTTAAGACTAAGACGCAGCAGGGCCCCCTTCTCCTACGTGGCTGACAGTGCATGTGGGAAAGACGCTTGACGCGGGAATGTCGAACTTGATACATGGAGGCGTTGCCATTCTTCATTTGATCGCAAGGTGCTAATGTCCTACGACGGGATTACGCAAAGGGTCAGTGATCGCTATGCCAGAGCCGCAGCGACCGGCGAGCAGATATGCTGCCCCACGGGCTACAATTTTGATGATCTTAAGACCTTCATTCCCGAACAAGTGCTGAAAATCTCCTACGGGTGCGGCACGCCAGCCGGACTGGAGACAGTTCGATCAGGCGAAACCGTGCTGGACATTGGCTCCGGCGGGGGAATTGATTGCTTTGAGGCCTCCAGGCAGGTGGGCCAGACCGGCTTGGTGATTGGCATTGACATGACCGACACGATGCTCGATATTGCGCGACGCCATGCACCGGTTGTCGCGCGCAATCTCGGCTACCCCTCCTCCAACGTGGAGTTCCGCAAGGGGATGGCGGAGGCCATGCCGGTCGAAGACAGTAGCGTTGACCTGATCATCTCCAACTGCGTGATCAACCTTGCCCCAGACAAGTGTAAGGTGTTCCGGGAGATGTACCGAGTGCTCCGACCAGGAGGGAGATTCACGATCTCAGACATTGTGTCGGATCAGCCGGTCCCTCAGTACCTTGTCCATGACACGGAAAAATGGGGCAACTGTCTGTCCGGTGCGCTGCAGGTCAGTGAGTACATGGGGGGTATGGTGGTAGCGGGGTTCCTTGGTATCCACCAAGTGAAGTTCACCCCCTGGCAGGTGATTGACGGCCTCCACTTTCTCTCAGTCACCTTAACAGGCTACAAGCTCTCAGAGACGGCGGAAGTGGACCGTGTGCGGTTTGCCACCTTGCTGGGGCCCTTCAGTCGCGTCATGGATGAACTGGGGCAGATCTACCAGCGGGGAAAGTCCAGGCCGGTGAATGCCCACGCAGCCCCATTGCTCAAGGCGTCACCGTTCCAAAGCCTGTTTCTCCTGACCGACTCTCCAGTCTCTCTGGAAGCTTCCGATTCGCGCTTGTGCGCGATTCTTCCGGAACAAGTTCCCTGTGTCTGGAAAGGAGACTATGCGATCTTCACAGGTCCGTTTGCCGAGGCGGAGGACGACGACCATCACATTTTCCGGCGGGGCATTCCGCTGGAGATCTGCTCGAAGACACTGAAGGTCCTGGAGTCAGACCCCTACCGACCACACTTCGCCATGATCAACCGGGCCACGGGAGAGGGCTCCAGCACGCAGGTGGCCTGCAGTCCCAGTGGAGGCTGTTGCTGATGGGACTGAGCCTGTTGGCCCGCAACAGCCCACTTGCCTCAACCGCCGAGCAGTTGAGCATTCTCGCCAGCACTGAGGCCTGCTCCCCATTCGAAGACAGAATGGGTCACGCGAGCCTGAACCCGCTCTATGCCACCGGCATCACGGTTTTTCAGATCAACGTCGGCAAGCTCTGCAATCAGACCTGCCGGCACTGTCACGTGGACGCAGGCCCGGATCGCCTCGAGATCATGTCGCGCGAGACGGCTGAGCTCTGTATTCAAACTTTGGCAAAGACCGACATCCCGACCGTGGACATCACCGGAGGAGCTCCGGAGTTAAACCCGAATTTCCGCTGGCTGGTCGAACAAGCGCGAGGCCTCGGCCGTCACGTGATGGATCGGTGTAACCTGAGCGTTCTCCTGCTTCCCTCGCAAAGCGATCTGGCCGAGTTTTTGGTCGACCATCGGGCCGAGGTGGTTGCCTCTCTCCCCTATTTTCGTCCGTCCCAGACCGACGCCCAGCGCGGGGACGGAGTTTTTGAAAAGTCTATCCGCGCCCTGCAACTCTTGAACCGACTGGGGTATGGAGTGGAGGGGAGCGGCTTAATCCTCAATCTGGTCCACAACCCGGTCGGCGCCTTTCTCCCGCCGAAGCAAGAGGCCATCGAAGCCCAGTTTCGGCGGGAGCTCGCCCGCCACCACGGCGTGGTCTTCAACCACCTCTACACGATCACCAACATGCCGATCAGCCGCTTCCTGGAGTTCCTTGTCGAGAGCGGCAACTATGAGGGCTACATGGAACGGCTCGCGAATGCCTTCAACCCGGCTGCGGCTGCCGGCGTTATGTGCCGCTATACGATTTCAATCGGCTGGGACGGGACGCTCTACGACTGCGACTTCAATCAGATGCTGGACCTGTCGGTGAGCCATGGCGCGCCTCGGCATATTCGCGATTTCGATCCGGCTCAACTCCACACCCGCCGGATTGTCACCGGCAACCATTGTTACGGGTGTACCGCCGGGGCCGGTTCCTCCTGCGGCGGCACTGTTACGTAACCAAGCACATCCTTTCCTTTCTCCTTCTCTGCCATGTCCCTTGTAATCCCTTCAGGTTCACGCTAGGCTAAACTTGTGCATAGCAAGTTCCGCCATGAGGTGTATGCGTCCAATCCACCGCGAGGTGCTCGATGACGTCGCCGCGCCAACTCGATGATCTGCTCAGAACCTATATCGCAGATTTTGTCGCCCGGAATCGTGCGGCCCAGACGCTGAAGAAAGGATTGGATGAAGTCGGGGTCGGCTTTTCTCCGAGCGCCGACCATCTGACCTTTCGGACCGGCGACGTCGACCGGCGCGCAGACGAATTTCTGCGGCTGGGATACGCCTTTTCCGAACGGCTGGAGTACGAGGACTGGTTCGCCAAGGTTTATCGCAAGTTGGGCTACCCGGCCCTCTTCATTGACCAGGCCTACGCCGGTGAGAGAGGCAAGACCAGCATCATCCCCGGCTGGGTGGCTCGGTTCGGTGACCGTACCCTCCACCACATTGCGGTGCGGGTGGAAGACATTGAAGTGGCAATGGACCGCTTGCAGAAAGCAGGCGTCCGGTTCGCCGGTTCGATCGTAGGCGCGCGGGGCGGCCCCCTCCGGCAGGTCTTCACGGTCCCGGAGGAGGTGGAGGGCGCGGCCTTTTCTGTGGTGGAGCTGACGGAACGGCATGAGGGCTACCAAGGCTTCTCCCCACCGCAAGCCGACAGCCTCATGAAATCCACGGTGAAGAAAAGTGGGACGTGACAATTCGCTTGTTGCCCCTCACCCGTAGAGTCTGCTATGGTGATGCCCCCATTGCATAGCTGATGCCCTTCACCTGTCTGGCGCGGTGAAAAGTCCTCATGGTTTGGGACCCGAAAGATCCCTG
>VBOJ01000186.1 GCA_005877775.1 Nitrospirota bacterium
TGAGGCCTATCCCCGTCTGACCCGTGCGGACATCCAGGCTGCCATCGGCTACGCGGCCGACAGACAAGACTTATGATAGGATTGAGCGGATGCTCTACGAGGTTCTCTTATGAACGAAGTGATCTTTGTGGTCGAGGAAGCTCCTGAAGGAGGCTACACGGCCCGGGCCTTGGAAGCCTCGATTTTTACCGAAGCAGACACAATGGCTGAGCTCCACGCCAAAGTGCGTGATGCCGTTCGGTGTCATTTCGATGAGGGTAAACATCCAAAGGTCATCCGACTCCACCACGTCCGCGAGGAAGTTATCGCCGTATGAGCTTCCCCGCGACCTGTCGGGAAGCGATCTTGCGCAGGCTCTCCGTAAGCTCGGCTATCGCGTCACCCGTCAAACTGGTAGCCACCTCCGCCTCACCACGACCGAACATGGGGAGCATCACCTCACTATTCCCAACACATGCTGCGCACATTGAACTAAGCCGCGACGAGCTCATTGAGAAGCTCTTTGGGTTGAAAGGCTGAGAGGGGACTCTGATCAATCGCTACCACCCCAACGCGGACTTCCGACCTTTGAACCACTCCCTCGCCCGCCGCCGCTAAACGAGCCCTTCCACTCTCTCCTTCCCCCCGCTCCCCTTGACACCTTCCCCGCGGACGGCCTAGCCTTGCCCCCACACGAACGCGACGCTGAGCAGAAATGTTCATCCTCGGATCCCTGATCTCCCTGATCATTGTCGGGGCCACAGTGGCGTTGATCCTGGGCGTGCCCATCCCGGAAGTCACCTTCTGGCTGACTATCCTCGGGCTCCTCATAGCGCTGGCCTGCTTCTACCTCACCTGGGCGGCGTGGCTCGATCGGCACACAAACCGCGATCGTATGGAATCGGAGTAGGGGCCCTGCTCCCTACGGCGGATCTCTTTGAGTCCTTCCTCCCCCGCGCCTTTTGGTGAGCATTGTGATAGTCTCCCCCCGTTCATAGCCATGCTCGGGATCACTGATTAGTGAAGACAACGCGGTATTTTGAAGAGCGGGTTTTACGGAAGCGTCCTTACATCAGGCGTGAGTGGTGTGAGAAGGCTTTGCGTCAGCCGCTGCGGCGGGAAGTCCAGCCAGATGGGCGGGTTCGTTATTGGATTTTAGTTGCGGAGCGCGCACAATACTTGCGCGTCGTGACGCTAGAGGATAGTATTACTGTGCACAACGCGTTTTTTGACCGGAACTTCAAGGGGTGACGGAATGAAGTTTCATTATTACCCTGACACAGACTCGCTCTACATTGACCTCTCTGAGAAGGTCGGCGCCGAGGTTCGAGAAGTCGCGCCCGGCGTCGCGATCGATTTCGATGCCGAGGGACACATTGTCGGCATTGATATTGACCATGCCAGCCAGTTTGTTGACCTTTCTCGCATAGAAACGGAATCTCTCCCTCTCGTCAATCCGCGCGGCTAAATCGCTTTTCGGGTACGGCGGAGGAAGAAGTCATGAAAAGGCAGAGCAGATTCCCTCCAGGATGGGATGAAGAGAGAGTCCGTCGGATCCTTGCTCACTACGAAGAACAAACGGAAGCAGAAGCCGTTGCTGAGGACGAGGCTGCCTTGGAGGACAAATCCCAGACCCTTATGGAGGTCCCCAACGAGTTAGTGCCCACGGTCCGGGAACTTATTGCAAAACGGCATAAGTAAGCCACACGGTATCAGAACCCTTTCTTCCCCTCCTCCCCCGCGCCTTTCGCTGCAAACTCTGACTCTTCAGCGACGTGGACCTTGAGGTCCTTCTGAACTATAATTGCTCCAACGCACTTGAGAGGGACCGTCTCATGACGCTCGTCATTGGAGAAAAGGAACTGAGGGAGCTTCCGATCACGATCGATCCGGACATCCTCAGCGGAACGCCTGTGTTCCGTGGCACGAGGGTGCCTGTTGACGCGCTCATTAGTAATCTGGAAGCGGGACTCACGGTGGATGGGTTTCTTGAAAACTTTCCTACCGTTACGCGCCAGCAGGCGTTACAAGTTCTCGAATTTTCCAAGACGACGCTTCTGAAGCTGGGCCAGTCCGCTTGACCATCCTGCGGATGAATCCGTCGGTTGAATGGAATTGTTTCTTTTCTCCTCCTCCCCCGCGCCTTCCGTGCCCAGTTCTGAACGCCTCCTTTCCCACTTGACTCACAACTTGACTTATACTTGACTTATTTCAGCGGAATTACATGGGCCAGGCTCTCCACGCTCATTTCGGAAGAACCGCATAATAGCGCGAAGATAGTCTATAATCAGTACCAAAGAAGGAGGCATCACTATGGGTATGCAACCGTTACAGGATTGGGTACTGATCGAACCGTCGGAGGCCAAGGAAAAGACCGCCGGGGGGTTGGTCATCCCCGACACAGCCAAGGAGAAACCGGTAGAAGGAAAGGTCCTGGCCGTGGGGACGGGACGCTGGGAAACACCGGAAAAGAAGTCGGGAAGGACACCCAAGGGGAAAGAGGACAAGGTCTTCAAGCCCACGGTCCTCAAACCGGGCGACCAGGTCCTTTACGAGAAATACGGAACGACCCCAATCGAGCTGGACGATAAGAAACTCGTTCTCGTCCGCGAGTCCGACGTCCTGGGCTGGAACAACTAACGCAGGCTCAGGTCTTGCGATCACACGCGATCCCGTCCTCGCGCCGTGGAACACTCCTTCACCTGTCCCTTTTGCGGGGGACAGATTTCGATGGTCCTGGACCTCTCGGTTCGCCGTCATACCTACGTCGAAGACTGTGAGGTCTGCTGCAACCCCCTCGAGATCAGCTATACCGTCGAAGACGATGCCCTCGCTCACTTCGAGGCCAAGAGTCTGGAATAGCTGAGGGGGGAGACGGGGCCATTCTCCATTTCGCCGCGCTGACACCCCTGCGAAGAGAAGAAAAGGGGAGCTCAAAATCGGTGGCCTCGCGTTGGATCACATCAAGAGGGAGCGACGCTGTGAAACAGGGCTATCGTTTGATCCTGGTGGACAAAGACGGTGTACTCGTCTCTGAATTCCAACTGACTGAGCACGATCTGACTGACCCGGCGGCGTTCGTCGCGGCGCTCACGCAGTCGATCGAGGACGTCGAAGAGGAGGAACACTAGGGAACGTAGGAAGGTGGGAACGGAACACGGTGTCAAGAACCGTTTTCTCCCTCCTCCCCCCGCTCCCCTTGACACCTCCCCACAGACGGCCTCGCCTTGCGGCTATCTGGGGATGTACCGGGCATTCTGTTGAGGGAAAGGGCATCCTGCCGAAGGGGAAGTCCGGCTCGAGGTCGATGATGAGTACTAGAACACGAGGAGGGGAGAGAAAGGGCTCAGATGTCAGCCAATGAAGGCCACAGGGAGATTCCCGTTCTTCGCCCGGCAGATGTACGCAAGTCCGTGTGGGAATGCCCGAGTTGTCACGTGAGGTATATTACAGAGAAGGCACCAGAGAAGTGCCCGTTTTGCCTGCGACCGATTCGGGGATGATGCAACAGTCTGGCCCCGGCTCCTTCATTCCTTACTTCCGCCAGTGCTTGCCAAGAGCACCCTGACACCTCTCCATGGAGCCCCTCGCCTTCAAGCGGCACACGACAAGACCACGGATCAGATGAGTGCCACACAGCGATGGAGGTGCGACCCTTCTCTTCGCCGCGATCTTCAGGACGCCATGCACATGACAGCACCCGTCGCATCGTGCCTGTATCATTAAACTATCCAGGTCCCAAATAATATTGCTTGACTCCAGTACCCTTTGCGCCTAGGGTAAGGCTGTTAGGTGTGAAGTTCCGCTGACTGTCCTATCCTCGCGCTTCCTGATCCTTCCCTAGCGTGACCGATTCTCCAGTCTCCGTCGCTTTTGCGCCAGCGTCTCTCTGACTCGCTGCCTGTCTGGTGTCATGGCCTCCTGATGGAGGCGGCCAGGACTCCAGCGATGCTCCAGAGGACTGTTCGACTCACGCCCGCAATCCATAGAGAGGAGTGAGCCATGCTCTACTACGCACTGGTGTTGCTGGTGGTCGGCTTGATTGCCGGCGCCCTGAATCTCGCCGGGGTGTCCACGGTCGCGGTCCAGATTTCCTGGATTCTGTTCTTGTTCGGGAGCGTGTTAGTCGCGATCCATGTGGTCAGGGGGCGCACCGCTCGGGTGACGTGACTGGGGGATGTCGGGCTGTCCGACAGTGTCCCGACGTGATGCCCTGACACCAACGTGACGCTGAGGTCTCGATATCTCACACAGGAGGGAGATCCGATGAACGCTGAACAACTCAAGGGGAAATGGATGCAGTTCAAAGGCGAACTGAAACAGAAGTGGGGCAAGTTTACCGATAATGACTTGGAGCAGATCGCAGGGAACTACGACAGGTTTATCGGCAAAGTCCAGGAACGGTATGGCGATAAAAAGAGTGAGCTGATGAAGTGGGCGGACCAGTGGTATCACAAGTCTCAGCCGGATGCGACGGGGGGGAAGACTCAGTGACGGGAATCGATCAATGCAAGATGTCTCACTATACAATTTCACAACTCGGTTAAGGAGGAGATCATGAACACACGCTATGTCCTGACACTCTGCACGGCTCTGGTTATCGGTGGGGCACTCATCACCGGATCGGCGAACGCGGTTGGCAAGGCCGACGCGAAGACTCCGATCAATGACACGTCCCTGACGGCGAAGACCAAGATTGCGCTGTTTGCCGATGCGCGGGTCAAAGGGAGTGAGATCAAGGTCGAGACCACACAGGGCGCGGTGTTGATCCGTGGCAAGGTCGATTCCGACGCGGCGAAGCAGGCGGCGGAAGGGATTGCCAAAGGGATCAACGGCGTCAAGAGTGTGAAGAACGATTTGCAGGTGGTGGCCCCGGCCCAACGCGAGGCGATCGATGACAAGGATGCTGCGATTACGACACGGGTCAATGAGCAGTTCGCGAAAGACTCCTCTCTGAAGAAGGCCGGTATTCATGCTCAGACGAATGCGGGAGTCGTCTCGCTGAGCGGCGAGGTTCAGGACCTCAAGACCAGTGCCCAAGCGTCCTGGATTGCCTGGCAGGTCCCCGGCGTGAAGTCTGTGAAGAACGACCTCACGGTGAAGGAGAAGGCCTAAGGTTTTACTCGCACGACACGTACGCTCTCCGTCCGCCGAGAACCGACCACAGTGGTATCGGCGGACGACAGGGTCCATTAAACGGTGTCAGGAATCGTTTTCTCCCTCCTCCCCCGCGTCACTCCTCGAACTCACGACTTGCGGCCAAGGTGCGCCGTCACATCTTCATAAATCCGACGCCGGTGCCCGACTGCGACAATCTTGAGGCGTTTGTGCGGCCGATCCACTGCCTAGACGATCCGAAATCGTCGCACCCGGTACTTCCAGAATCCATCCAGCTCCCTCGTCAGCGGCGTCCCGCTGTCAGGGGCATGACTGAGTGTGCGAATGGCGGTTTTGATGCTGCGTTTGAGGTCCGGCGGGCGGTGGCGGATGACTGCGGCAACGTGGGGCGGAATGTCCGGTTGAAAGGCCGCCCTCACCGAGGGCGCGCCCGTGGCGGCGTCAGGGGCTCTCCAAAGACGTCTTCAAACGACAGACCTCTGGCGCCTCCGGCGTAGAACTTCTTGCTCCGGCGCACCTGCCGCATCAGGTGGGGATCGGTCAGCACGTCGAGCGTTTCCTTCAACCGTTCATACTCGGCATAGTTGAGGAGTATGGCGGCTGGTTTCCCGTTCCTGGTGACGACTACCTCTTCTTCGCGCTCGGCGACACCGGTCACCAGCTCAGGCAATCGTGCTTTCACTTCTGAGATGGGAAGAGTCTTGGGCATCCTCGATGTTCCAGGGTGGATCGGAATTCTGGTTCACACTCTGCGGCATGGGTGACGCCTCTGTCAACTGCAGGGAGAAGTTCTTATCGGCAAGCTGTTGGACTGACTTGAGTGTAAAACGGTGTCAGGAACAGTTGTTTCTCCCTCCTCCCCCGCGCCTTCCCCATAGGCGACTCGCGATCTGGAGGCGCTGACGTGAATCAGAAACGACTCAAAGATGTTGCCGCTTCTGTCCGCCAGCGCCTGACTGACAGGTGAAGCCTCGATGGGCAGCCAATTCACGTCAACTCGTCTGGAACGGTTTTCAACAGCGATGTAAACCTTGACTTGTCGGTGCACTTCTCGTACGCCTCCTCGGGGCTGATCCATTTCTTGTTCAGGAGCTCAAGGATCGCATCATCCAGCGTCTGCATCCCGGCCCGTTTGCCCGTCTGCATCACGGACGGGATTTGAAAGGTCTTGCCCTCACGGATCAGATTCGCGACGGGTGTGTTGCAGACCATGATCTCCAACGCGGCACAGCGGCCTTTCTTGTCTATCCGTTTAAACAAGTTTTGGGCCACCACGACTTTGAGGCTGGTGGACAGGGTGGCACGGATCTGAGCTTGTTCCTCGTGCGGGAAGACTTCGATCACACGGTCCACGGTCTTGGCGGCATTGGTCGTATGCAGAGTCCCGAAGACGAGATGCCCGGTGGCTGCCGCTTCGACGGCGAGGCGAATCGTCTCCAGATCCCGCATTTCGCCGACCAGGATGATGTTCGGGTCTTCTCTGAGGGCCCCCTTGAGGGCTGCGGCGAAGGTGCGGGTATGAAACCCGACTTCCCGATGATTGACGATACAGCCCTGGTTCTGGTGGACGAACTCAATGGGATCTTCGATGGTAATGATGTGATCCTTCCGGTTCTTGTTGGCGTAATCGATCATGGCCGCGAGGGTCGTCGACTTCCCACTTCCCGTCGGGCCCGTGACCAACACGAGGCCTTTGTGCAACATGGCCACACGGGAGAGGATCGGCGGCAGCCCCAGCGCTTCTGCCGACACGATCTTGGTCGGGATCCGCCGGAAGACGGCTCCATGCCCGTGTTTCTGCTGGAAGAAATTGGCCCGGAAGCGAGCCAGTCCCGGGAGCTCGTACGCGAAGTCGAGATCGCCGGTCCGTTCAAACGTTTCTTTTTTATCGTTGGGCGTGATCTCGTACAGCATCGTTCGTAATTCGTCATCGTCAAGCACGTTGTGACTCTGCATCCGCTCTAACTCACCATGGATGCGCAGCGTCGGCTTCTCACCGGACACCAGGTGAAGGTCCGACGCATCTTCGTCCAGCATGGTCTTGAATAAGGCATCGATGTTGGCCACGTCTCCTCCTCCTCGAATTCATCTCCTGCTCGACCGGGAATCGCCGTGCATGAATTGAGAGAAAGTATACACAGAGAAAAGCGCACCGGCTACTTTTCTATGAATTGTCAGCAGGGCCTCGATGATCTCTTCCGGTCCTTGCTCCCACGTGCCTTCCGCGGAGGGATTTGATCGTCCGATTTGGCGCGGCATTCTCCCGCGAGCCACTTGCGCTTCACCAGGTGAGCCCGGGCCCCCGCCCTTGACACCTCCTCACACCAGGCCTAGCCTTGCTCCTGTTGACGGATGACTCGGACCATCCATTGTTCGTCTTCAAGACCTGGAGCGGGTGGGCCTGGGTTGCCGAAGGGGAAATGGCTGCGTTAGTCTGAAAGGATCTGCAGATCCTCGCCAAGGGCACGAATGCAGCGACGCAAATACCTCCGCATTCTGGTGGAATTCCGGAGTACGTTTTCCGGCGAGCAAATAGAGGGGCAAGGGAAGCTGATGGATCTGTCCCTCGGGGGATGCCGGATTGCCAGTGACATCGCTGTTGCGACGGGAACCGCGCTGGAACTGCGCGTGTTTGTTCCTGATACTGATTGCCCAGTAAGAATTGACCAGGCTCGAGTGCGGTGGGCCCGCGGCCGTGCATGGGGGGCAGAGTTTATTCACCTGGAAGCTGAAGACCTTGCGCGCCTCCGCCAACTCGTGAAAGATCTGCAGCAGTGAAGTCCGATCAGAATTCAGAACAGGGAACATTGTACTTTTTGAAATGCTTCCACGCGTAAGCCGCCGGCCGAGGCCCTTTTCCACTTCTTCCTCCCCCGCGCCGCTCTGATTTCTTTCCGCTCAGTCGCCGCCCTGGACCGCCTCTCGGTCGTGTTCCTCGCCGGCGTCATCATGTTTTTCTCTCTGGGTGGTTGACTTTTCACTCGGATTGACGCAATCTCGCGCAGACCGTACCCCTCCGTGCGGGGACATTGCAACTCACTCTATTGAGAGGAGAGCTAGACGATGGCTAAGAAGAAGAGGAAGCCGA
This sequence comes from Nitrospirota bacterium, assembly GCA_005877775.1. Lineage (GTDB taxonomy): Bacteria > Nitrospirota > Nitrospiria > Nitrospirales > Nitrospiraceae > NS-7. The sequence goes on from VBOJ01000186.1 coordinate 8,186, forward strand.
GTGCTGCGTTCATGAAACCGATGACCCCCAGCGCCGCTCTCGCCGAGGTGATCGGCAACAAACCCATGCCGCGCACCCAAGTGACGAAGAAGCTCTGGGCCTACATCAAGCGCAAGAAACTGCAGGACCGCAAGAACAGACGCATGATCAACGCTGACGACGCTCTCAAGGCCGTATTCGGCGGCAAGAAACAGGTGTCGATGTTCGAGATGACGAAACTCGTCAGCAGGCACCTGAAGTAATCCGACAGTCAATCCATGGGCCACGGGGCGCCTGCTTCAGGCGCCCCGTGGCTGTGCTCTGGGACCATGAAGCGGGGACCTTCCACATGTCCGCGCCGCTGTGATGCCCTTCCGCTCAGTCTCCGCCCTTGAACGCATCCCGGTCGTGTTCCTCGGCGATGTCATCATGCTCCTGGATTCCCAGACCGTTGAGGAACGAGACGCGCAAGGCTCGGACCTGCGTGAGGTTCCGGGCGTCGGAGGGTTCCATTCCGGCCAGAAACCGGTCGCAGAGTTTCAGGCCTTGCTGAAAGTGTTCGGCGATCGGGTCTTCGGCGGCTTGCTGCCAGGTACTATAAATGAGGAATTCCTGGAAGGCGCGGGCGGTCGGGTAGCGCTCGCCGAGCGTCAGGAGCCGGCGGTACGCCTGCGTGGCTTCGTCCCCGGCGCTCGCCGAGAAGGCGGCCTCCCATTCGGCAGCCGAGGCCCCATCCGCACCCAGCTCCTTGCGCGTCTGCGCGAGCAGGAAGGCGGTGTGAGCGGCGATGGCTGGATCGAACGGGAGATCCATGACCCTGTCTTGTACTCCCTTCCGCAGAGGTTCTGCAATTCCGTCTCGGCGCGTTGGGCCAGCCCTGGTTGAATGCTTCACTTGTCTGGCCGGCACCCGTCTTTGATCACGGCGAGCGTCCCGTTGGGGGATTCTCCTCCCGCCACGGTATAGGTGTAGAGCAGATGCCCGCGCTCCGTATCGCAATAGGCGCCGAAGAGCAGATTCCTTCCGAGGGTCTGATGTCCCAGAAGCCGCAAGAACTTGGCCGGAGGGTGTCTTTCTTCGGTGGTGACTTGAGACAGCCCCCGGCCCGTCCATATCCCAATGGTCACAGCTGTTCCAACCAACACAACGACGCTCATGATGCGTTGCCAGGTGGTCCTCATGGGTTCCTCCTCCTTGACCGACTGAGGCCTTTAGGTTGCGAGGGCACAATAGCACCTCCCGTCAGCGATCGCGACCGGCGTACTATTCCGTATATATCACGTCTGTCTCGCTGAACGTGGAGGGTGAACCTCGTCGATGAATCTTCGCGCCGCCCTCATCTTCCTCGTCCTCGGCTTCATCGGCCTGCTGCTCGTGATGGGGGCCGTCAGTTTCGTTCGGTGGCTGAGGCTGTCCTACCCTCGGTCCTTCCGCTCGATTCTGGTTGTGCTCTGTCTGGTGGTGGTGGGTGCCGGCGTCTGGGTCTACATGGAAGCGAAGGAGCGACCGGTGTTTCACGCCGGCGATCTCATGACGCTCCAGGAACCGGTGGTCGCCAGAGTCATCCCTGCAGATCGCCAGTCGCCCACGACAAGC
>VBOJ01000105.1 GCA_005877775.1 Nitrospirota bacterium
CGCCTCACGGAGCTCAAGACGAACAAGGAATACCAGGCGCATCTCTTTGAGATCGAGATGGCGAACAAGAAAAAAGGGGAGATCGAGGAGCAGATCCTCCTGCTGATGGAACGGATCGAGAAGCACCAGCAAGCGGCCAAACAAGCGCAGGCAAAGGCGAGTCAGGCCGAACACGTGTTTCAGCAGGAGAAGAGCCGGCTGGAAAAACTCCTCGCCGACCTCGGCACGGAGCTGATCCAGTTGGAGCAGAAGCACCAGCAGATCGCAGCCCGGATAGACAAGGCCGTGTTGGAGCGTTACAGGAAGCTCAAGGTCATTCGCAAGGATCTGGCCGTCGTGCCGATCCGAAACGGCATCTGCACCGGATGCCGCCTGCAACTTCCGCCGCAATTGGTGGCCGAAGTCAAACGGTCCGACCAGTTAGTGACCTGCAGCTACTGCCACCGCATCCTGTACTGGGAAGGGGACCAGGCGGATTTAGCCAAGGTGAGCCCCGGCTCCCTGGACGATACGGAAAATGATGTGCAGGAGACGGTCTAAGTTTCGGAAGGAGTAGCCAGGACCGCCAGAGTCGTCTTGAAGTGCAGTTTCGCGATTGTGCTCAGTCGTTCCCGCCCGTGTTTCTTCACCACCATCCTCGCAGCCAATTCGACTGCCGGAGAGGCCCCTTTCGGTAGAGACGTGCCGACTTCATCGGACAGGCGCTTGAGCCTCGTCAGGAATTCGGCGCGGGCCAGGATCGACGCGGCGGCGACCGCCAGATCCTCTTCAGCTTTCGGCCTCTGAACGAGGCGGATCCGTTTCCCCTTTTCCAAGAGAGCATTCAGAATGAAGCGCTCATCGCCGAATTGGTCGGCGATGGCCAGCTCACAGGTCACCTGCTCCAGCAGGTTTTCCAGGGCTCGGGCATGGCCCCAGGCGAGCAGCCGGTTCAGGTTCCGGATCTTCTCATACAGCTCATTGTACCGTTGCGGGCCGATGGCCACGATACTGTGTTTGCAGACCTGCCGGAGATCGCGGGCCAGTTCCAGGACCCTGCCGTCGGAAATCCTTTTGCTGTCTCGCACCTCCATCAACTTCAGATCCGGTTCGATCTCCGGTGTGACGAACGCGGCGGCGATGACCAGGGGGCCGAAGTAATCGCCCTTCCCCGATTCATCACTGCCGATTCGGCTGCCGGCGACGCTGGGCTCTGTGATTGTCAAAGAGGAGCTCTCAGGCGGTAATGGCTTCGCTGGTCGGCGGGGTAATCTAACAAACGGACTGTGCTTCGTCAATGTGCTTGAATTTCGACCACTTGGCGATTATACTGAGGACGCGCGTGGGAGAAGACCGGGTGATCGCCCGCAGGGTTCCACCAGCGGGAGGAAAGTCCGGACTCCAAGGGCAGGGCGCTGGGTAACACCCAGGCGGAGTGATCCGACACCGGCGCCACAGAAAACAAACCGCCGATGGCCGAGCGTTACACCATTCGGCTCAGGCAAGGGTGAAATGGTGGGGTAAGAGCCCACCGCGTCTGTGGTGACATGGACGGCACGGTAAGCGTCGCCCGGAGCAAGACCAAATAGGAGGACGCGAGAAGCGGGCACCGGTGCCGCTTCTCATCGGCTGGCCCGGCCGAGGTCCTCGGGTAGGTCGCATGAAACTCGGGGTAACTCGAGTTCCAGAGAAATGATCATCTCCGCCGGAGTCCGCCGCCGCTATTGATGAGACGGACGAAGGCGGGACAGAATCCGGCTTATAGGTCTTCTCCAGCGCGCCCTTTTGATGGCTTGTCGCAACTCCCCCTCTGTGATCTTGCCTGAGAACGTCTCGACCTGATCGATGAAGATGACTGGAATCCGCGCATTGTACAAAGCTGAGAGGTGCTCGTCATTCGCGATGTCCACATGACTCAAGCGAAAAGGAAATTCCATCTGTAGGCGGCGGGCCACATTGATCGCAACGTCGCACAGGTAGCAATCATGTCGGGACAGGATCGTGACCTGAATCATGTCGACACCTAATCTGATCGGACGTTGCTTCTCGTAATGGTGCTGCTGGCCCCGAGTCGATGTGGAAGGATACCACGAGGCGGTGGTGCGTCGCCTGAGGCCGGGAGCCGTAATTTTCATTGACTTAAAAAAGTCATGAATGGTACCATTAGACTTCCTTACCCATTGATTTTTAAGCGTGATTTTACCGGCGCTCGGAAGAGGGCGACGACCTGCTTCAATGTTGCCGGTGACTTCTCAGGCACTCTGAAGCAACAGCCGACGTGACGTGAGGACTGGCATGAAACTCACAGGGGCAGAAATTTTCGTCGAGTGTCTCAAACGCGAGGGAGTGAAAACGCTCTTTGCCTTACCCGGGGGGGTCGTGCTCAAAATATTCGACGTCCTCCACCAGCAGAAGGACATCGACGTGATCCTCACCCGCCATGAGCAGGGCGCCGGCCATATGGCCGAGGGATACGCAAAGGCGACGGGAAAACCAGGCGTCGCGCTGGTGACATCTGGGCCCGGCATGAGCAATATCGTCACGGCGTTGGTGGATGCCTCTATGGATTCGGTCCCGCTCGTCTGCTTTTCCGGCCAGGTGTCGACGAGCTTGATCGGGAACGACGCCTTTCAAGAGGCCGACAACATGGGTCTGAGCCGTCCCTGCACCAAGTACAATTTCCTGGTGAAGGATGTCAATGATCTCGCTGTGACGATCAAAGAGGCGTTTTATGTCGCGACGACCGGCCGACCAGGCCCCGTTCTCGTGGACATTCCCAAAGACGTGTCCATGAACAAGACGGACTTCACGTATCCTGGGTCCGTTTCGATCAGAGGGTACAACCCGACGTACGATGGGAATAAATGGCAGATCAAGCAAGCGGCCGAGGCTATCGCCAAAGCCCGGAAGCCGATCCTGTACGTCGGTGGAGGGGTTGTGTTCTCCGGGGCCTCCGAAGAGCTCATCGAGCTGGCTGAAATGATGAATATTCCCGTCGATATGACCCTCATGGCACTCGGGGCGTTCCCGGGTGAGCACCCGCTCTCGATGGGCATGATGGGCATGCACGGCACCTACTGGGCCAATATGGCCGTGCATTATTCCGACCTCGTGATCGCCGTTGGCGCTCGGTTCGACGATCGCGTGACCGGGAAAGTGTCCGAGTTCTGTCCTCACGCGAAAGTCATCCACATTGACATTGACCCCACCTCCATCAGGAAAAACGTCAATGTGGATATTCCGATTGTCGGAGATTGCAAACGCGTGCTCCGGGAATTGAATCAGATTCTTCGGGCCACCGTGAACGGGGAACAGAAGGAACTTCGGAAGCCCTGGTTGGACCAGATTCATGTGTGGCAGCGGGCGCATCCTCTCACCTATGAACAGGATTCGAACGGCCCGATCAAACCGCAGCACGTGATCAAGCGGTTGTACGAACTGACCAAAGATCGTGATCCGATCGTCTCGACGGATGTGGGTCAGCATCAGATGTGGGCGGCCCAGTACTTCAAGCTGACAAAGCCGCGCCGGTGGCTGACCTCCGGAGGCCTGGGGACCATGGGGTTCGGGTTCCCGGCCGCCATGGGCGCGCAAGCCGCGTTCCCAGGCAGACTCGTCCTCTGCGTTGCCGGAGACGGCAGCGTGCAGATGAACACGCAGGAGCTCGCTACGGCGGTGGTGAACAAGCTTCCGGTCAAGGTCGTCATCATCAATAACCGGTTCCACGGCATGGTCCGCCAGTGGCAGGATCTGTTCTACGAGGGGCGCTACGCGTCAAGCTATCTGGACGTGGTGCCGGACTTCGTGAAACTGGCCGAAGCGTACGGCGCGGTCGGGCTCCGTGCGGCCAAGGTCTCAGAGATCGATGATGTCATCCAGGAAGCGCTCGCGGTGGATCGGCCGGTGTTTGTGGACGTGCCGGTTGATCAATATGAAAACTGTTATCCGATGATTCCGGCGGGCGGCTGCAACCATGAGATGATCCTGGCCGATCCGCCTGAGTTGAAAAAGAAACAGGCTGTGGGGACGCCGGTGGTTGGAGAAGACAAGGACACGGTCCTAACAGCGTGAAGGAAATGAGCTTATTGCCTATGGCGAATAGCTGATAGCAAATGGCAGGAGCTGAACGCTCTGAGGCCATAAGCCATCAGCCATAGGCCATTAGCCATACGCTCTGAATCTGAAGATGGAACACATCATTTCAGTGCTGGTTGAGAACAAGTTCGGCGTGCTGTCGAGGGTGGCCGGGCTGTTCAGCGGACGCGGCTTCAACATCGAGAGCCTGTCGGTCGCGCCCTCGCTCGATCCGTCCATGTCGATGATGACGATCGTGACGAGGGGCGATGATCGGATCATCGAGCAGATCGTCAAACATCTCAACAAACTGATCGATGTCATCAAAGTGGTGGACCTCAACGAAAGCGAATTCGTCGAGCGGGAGACGGCCCTGATCAAAATCCATACGAAGCCGGAAGATCGAGCCGAAGCGTTGAGGATCGCGGATATCTTTCGTGCGAACGTGATCGATTCCACCCCGACGACCTACACGATCGAGGTCGCCGGGGATACCAAGAAGATCGAGGGGATCATTAACCTGTTGCAGCCGCTCGGCATCAAAGAATTGGTCAGAACCGGCCGGGTTGCGATCGCTCGGGAGCCGGTTCGTCCCGTGGCCGCCCAACCGAAGCGGGTTGCCAAAGAATAGGCTATAGGCAATGGGCTATAGGCGAGAGCGGGCTGAAGATTCTCCCCATAGTCGATAGCCCATCGCCCATAGCCCGATTTTAGGAGTTGAACATGAAGATTTACTATGATCGGGATGCCGATCTTCAGCACATCCGCAGTAAGAACGTAGCGATCATCGGGTATGGTAGTCAAGGACATGCCCATGCCCTGAATCTGAAAGACAGTGGGGTGAATGTGACGGTTGGGCTCAGGGAGGGTGCATCTTGGCGGAAGGCCGAGAAGAGTGGGCTCAAGGTCATGCCGACAGCAGACGCGGTGAAGGGCGCTGATGTGGTGATGTTGTTGGCGCCGGACGAAGCCCAGGCGGCAATCTATCGAAAGGACATTGCGCCCCATTTCAAGGATGGAACCTGTCTGGCCTTTGGGCATGGCTTTAACATCCACTTCGGACAGATTGTGCCACCTTCCACGGTCAATGTGTTTATGGTGGCGCCCAAAGGACCGGGGCATCTGGTCAGGTCTGAATATACAAAGGGCAGCGGAGTCCCGATGCTGCTCGCTATCCATCAAGACCCCAGCGGGACCACCCGTCAGGTTGGTCTGGCCTATGCGAGTGCGATCGGAGGCGGGCGGGCCGGGGTGATCGAAACCAACTTCCGGGAGGAGACGGAGACCGATCTGTTCGGTGAGCAGGTGGTGCTGTGCGGAGGCCTCACGTCCCTCATTCAAGCCGGGTATGAAACGCTTGTCAATGCCGGCTATTCTCCGGAGATGGCCTACTTTGAGTGTCTGCACGAGGTCAAACTGATCGTGGACCTGATCTACGAAGGCGGGATCGCCAATATGCGGTACTCGATCAGCACCACCGCCAAGTACGGTGACGTGACGAGAGGGCCGCGGATCATCACGGATGAGACGAAACAGGAGATGCGGAAAATTTTGGAGGAGATCCAGAGTGGCCGATTTGCCCGCGAGTGGGTGCTGGAAAACCAGGCCAATCGGCCTGTCTACAATGCCCTGCTGGCGAAGGGTGAGACGCACCCGATCGAAGAGATTGGGGCGCGACTTCGGGCGATGATGCCCTGGCTCAAGAAGGACAAGCTCGTGGACAAGACGAAAAACTGAGAGGAAGCACACAGCGGTCAGCTTCGGAAGAGCGGCTTGCTGGCGGCTGATAGCTGAGAGCTGAAGGCTTAGAGATGGCAGACAGGGCAGTCGGAATTCCGATAGTCCGAGAGGGGTTCCCATTCGTCGCAGCCACAGGAGGGCCCGCGGTGATGGCCGGAGCGCTCGGCTGGACCGTTCCGGCACTTGTGCTGGGCGCCATCGCGCTGTTCACAGCCTGGTTTTTCCGGAACCCGAGACGACTCGTTCCGGACGGCGCACGGGTGGTGGTCGCACCTGGTGACGGCCGCGTGATGGCGATTGAGCAAGAATATGAGCCCCGGTTTCTCAAGGAACAGGGGATCCGTCTGAGTATCTTCCTCAGCGTCCTCGATGTGCATGTCAATCGGATTCCCTGCGATGGAAAGGTTGAAGACATTGTCTATCAGCCAGGGCAGTTTCTCGCTGCGAATAGGCCGGACGCTACCTTGCGCAATGAGCAGAACGCGCTCATGATTCGCACCACCTTCGGGGCGAAGGTGCTGTGCGTCCAGGTGGCCGGATTGCTGGCGCGCCGGATCGTGTGCTGGGCCTCCCCCGGTGAGACGGTGGCGCGTGGCGAGCGGTTCGGGCTGATCCGGTTCGGTTCCAGAGTAGACACGTTTCTTCCACTCGGCACCGTCTTAGGGGTGGCAGTCGGGGATTGCGTCAAGGGCGGGGAAACCATCCTGGGAGAGTTGCCATGCGTGGAAATCTGATGCGCGGAACGTTCATGAAGGACCAGAAACGGAAGCGGGGCGGGTACCTGATTCCCAACGTTCTGACGAGTGGGAATCTGTTCAGCGGATTGTTCGCGATCCTCGCCGTTTTCAACGCGAATTACCTGGCAGCGGCCATTGCCATCCTGGTTGCGCTGGTCTTCGACGTGCTGGACGGCAAGTCGGCCCGGCTCATGAATAGCACCAGTCAGTTCGGGGTTGAGTATGACTCCCTCGCTGATCTCGTGTCGTTCGGGGTGGCACCCGGCCTGTTGATTTACTCCTGGGCTCTGAGCGGGCACGGCATGCTGGGCTCGGCGGTCATGTTCGCGTTCGTCGCGTGTGGTGCGTTGCGACTCGCGCGGTACAATGTCATGACAGCAAACAGTGAGAGCAAACATTTTACCGGTCTTCCGATTCCGGCCGCAGCCAGCGTGATCGCCACGCTGGTCGTGTTTGACCATCACATCGTCCGAATGGGGGCGGAGGTGAAGCCCCTGCTGATTCTGATCATGACCCTGACCTTGGCGTTCCTGATGGTCAGTACGATCAAATATCGGAGCTTCAAAGACCTCAAGTTCAGAGGCGGCAGCCATTTTAACTACCTGGTCTGGGCGATTCTCGGACTGATGCTGGTCGTGGCATGGCCCCAAGTGACGCTGTTCGTCTTGTTTGCGGGCTATGCCGTGTCGGGCATCATTGAGAAAGGCGTGAGCCTCCTCGCAAAGGTCCTGGGAAAGCGAAGTGGCACCAAATCTGACCAACCAGTATTGGAGACTAAACAGTAGGGCGGCGAAGAAGAGGAGTAGTACGCGGTTCCGACGGAATGGAGAGAGCTGGTGGCGTCCGCTTCCCAATCGGCGGACAGGGTGCAAACCAGCCCGTCGGTCGCCGAACTCGCCTCGGAGCCGGGCCTGTGAAGTATAGTAAGAGGCCCCGCCTGACCCCCGTGACGGGTCGAACGAAGGGTGTCCGAGCTTCACTCTGCGAGGAAGCCGGTCACTGAATCAGGGTGGTACCACGGAGCGCGATGAGCCTTCGTCCCTGAGTATGGGGGGAAGGCTTTTTTGTTTTGCGGGCTGCTGAAAAAGAAGAGACACGAGGTGCCAGGACCGGTCTCCTTGCTCGCGCAACGCGCGCGTTAAGAAAGTGCCGGGCACCCGTTGCTTTTGAAAGTGCAACGGGTGATGACGCGTGCAATAGAGACCAGCCCTGGCACCCCGGTAGCATGGGTGATATGCCGACTCTTTGAGCAGCCTGTAATGAGGCACTCTGTGGTCCTATTTGAAGAGGAGTAGTGACATGGCTCGGATGATTAGAATATTCGATACGACCTTGCGTGATGGGGAGCAATCACCAGGGGCCAGCATGAATGTCGAAGAAAAAGTGATGATTGCTAAACAACTGGCCCGGCTCAACGTAGATATCATCGAGGCCGGCTTTGCGTACAGCTCGCCCGGCGATTTCGAGGCGATCAGACGAATCGCGCAAGAAGTAGAGGGACCGACTATCTGCAGCCTCGCCAGAGCCAAGCCGGAAGACATCGATCGGGCGTGGGAGGCCCTCAAAGGGGCTCCCAAGGTCCGCATCCATACCTTTCTGTCCACCTCCGACATCCATCTGAAGTATCAGTTCCGCATCAGTCGCGAGGAGGCACTGAAGCGCGCGGTCGAGATGGTGCAGCGCGCCCGCGGGTATGTGGACGACGTCGAGTTCTCACCGATGGACGCCAGCCGATCAGACCCGACCTTTCTGCACGAAGTGTTGGAGGCGGTCGTTGGGGCAGGGGCTGGCACCATCAACATTCCGGACACGGTGGGATACGCCACGTCCCAGGAATTCGGTCTCCTGATCCGCGGCATTCGCGAACGGGTCAGGAACAGCGCCAAGGCTGTGATCTCGGTCCATTGCCATAATGATTTGGGGATGGCGGTGGCTAATTCATTGGCAGCGGTGACGGAAGGGGCCGGGCAAGTGGAATGCACGATCAACGGGATCGGTGAACGGGCCGGCAATGCCTCGCTGGAAGAAATCGTCATGGGGCTGCGGACTCGCAAAGACTTCTTCGACGCCGACACCGGCATCCGGACCGAGGAGATTTCCAAGACCAGTCGGCTGGTCAGCAAGATCACGGGTATGGTCGTCCAGCCGAATAAGGCTATCGTCGGAGCCAATGCCTTTGCGCATACCTCCGGGATTCATCAGGATGGACTGCTGAAGGAGAAAAGCACCTACGAGATCATGAAGCCGGAATCCATCGGCCTCGTCCAGAGCAAGCTGGTGATGGGTAAGTTGTCCGGCCGGCATGCGTTCCGACAACGGCTGGAGGAGTTGGGCTATCGGCTGTCCGAAGAGGAACTCAACCATGCGTTCGACCGCTTTAAGCGGCTGGCGGACCAGAAGAAAGAGATGTACGAAGAGGATTTGGAGGTCATCATCTCTGAAGAGATTGCCAAAATTCCGGAGCGGTATGTACTCAAAAGCCTGCAGACTGAAAGCGGGACTCATCGAGTTCCGACCGCCACGGTGGAGTTGGAGATCGGCGGCCGCCTTGTGAAACAGACCGGAACAGGCGATGGACCGGTGGATGCGGCCTACCGCACCATAGCAGCGATGACGGAGACCACCAGCCGCCTGCTCACCTATGTGGTCAAGGCCATCACCGGTGGAACCGATGCGCAAGGTGAGGTCTCGGTGCGGATGGAGGAGGGAGGCAGAACCGTCACCGGGCACGGAGCCGATACGGATATCATCGTGGCGTCAGCTCGAGCTTACCTGAACGCTCTCAACAAATTGGCGTACTGGGCCTCAAAACAGTCTGATCCGACGCAGAAGGTCGGCTTGATTTGAGCGGCGGAGCAGCGATAGAGTGGCATCGGTCGTAACGGGCCGGCTGGGCTGGCCCTGTGCTCCCGGAGCGCGCACGATCAGGATGTGCCGGGTACCCGTTGCTCTTGAATGCAACGGGTGATGACGGCCGCAGTGGGGCCAGCCCAACCAGCCCGCCTAGTTGCTGACCCCTAGCCGCTCTGGGGGAGAGGGAGAGGTGGGGAGAATCTTCACCCATCGTGTTGATCACAAGGCTCAATGAGTGCCGGGAGTTCCTGGCTGGCGACCATACAATCCTGCGAGAGCTGCTGCGTCCCATACATGGCACGGTTGAGATTCGCTACAGTCTCGCCCATGGGCGGCTCAAGCCGGGGAAACGTTCGAAACGCCATCGTCTGGCTTCGACCGAGGTGTACTATTTTCTGTCGGGCCGTGGCTTGTTCCGGATCGGGAATGAATCAACGGCGGTGGGGCCAGGGGCAGTGGCCTACGTGCCCCCTGGAGCAGTCCAGTCGCTAGAGAATACCGGGACGAGCATGATGGAGTTCTTGTGTCTGGTGGATCCGGCCTGGAAGCCGCAGGACGAGGAAGTGCTGGAGTAGAGGCGTCCGACCTCGATAGAGTCAGTAGCGTCTCTAGCGTGGAGCGTCTGTCGCGAAAAACGCAAGAGGCGCAGCACGCGATGACGCGAACGACGAGCGACGAGATACGCTTCACGAGATTCAAGGGTGAACACGCGCGTTAAAGGGCACTTCGGATATCCCGCCGGGCTATAGGGAGAACGAGCAGGTGAAAGCGACCATTGCGGTGCTGTCTGGTGATGGGATCGGGCGTGAGGTTGTGCCCGAGGCTGTCAAACTGCTTAAGGCGGTTGGTGAACGATTTGGGCATGTCTTCGAGTTCATTTCTGGAGATGTCGGTGGGCAAGCCATCGAGAAGGTCGGCGTGCCCCTTCCCCAGGAGACCCTCACGCTGGCGAAGCAAAGCGCCGCTGTGCTGCTGGGAGCGGTGGGGGGGCCGAAATGGGAAGGATTGGAATACAGCCTTCGCCCCGAGCGGGCCTTGCTTGGGCTGCGGGAGCAGCTTGGTCTGTTCGCGAATCTCCGTCCCGCCAAGCTCTATCCCATGCTTGCCGAGGCATCGACACTCAGGCGCGACGTCATCGAAGGGCTTGACCTGTTGGTTGTGAGGGAGTTGACCGGAGGAATTTATTTCGGTAAGCCGAAAGGGATCGAGAAGATCCCCGGCGGAGAGCGAGGCATCAATACAGAGGTCTACACGACCGAGGAGATCCGGCGCATTGCCAAGGTCGCGTTCGAAGCGGCTCGCAAACGGAGGCGGCGGGTCACCTCTGTGGACAAAGCCAACGTCCTCGAGTCCTCTGAGCTCTGGAGGCGGGTGGTCACCGAGGTCCATCGCGATTACCCTGACGTTGAGCTGAGCCATATGTACGTGGACAACTGTGCCATGCAACTCGTCAGAAACCCGAAACAGTTTGATGTGTTAGTCACGACCAACCTGTTCGGCGACATTTTGAGCGATGAGGCGGCCATGTTGACGGGGTCCATCGGGATGCTGCCCTCCGCCAGTCTGGGCGCACACGCGGGTTTGTATGAGCCGATTCACGGCAGTGCTCCGGATATCGCTGGAAAGAACCTGGCCAACCCGATCGCGACCATTGCGTCGGCGGCCATGATGTTCACGTACACGTTCCATCTGGAAAAGGAAGCAGAAGCGGTCGAGAGCGCGATTCTCAGGACGCTCGACCAGGGCTATCGGACAAAAGACATCCACAGCCCTGGAACCAAGCTGGTCGGCACGGCTGAAATGGGGAATGCCGTCCTGAAGAACTTTAATCAGGGGTGAGTGCGCATGGTGCTGGTTTCCGGAAAGTCCGGTACGATCCTTACCATCGTTGGTACAGGAGACCCAACGCATGCCGGGGATGGGGGCCAGGCTATCGAGGCCAGCCTCAACGAGCCCAAGAGCCTCGCGCTGGATGGCAATGGACACCTGTACATTGCCGATTCAGAAAATCATGCAATCAGAAAGGTCGAACTCCGGACGGGGCTCATTACCACAGTGGCAGGATGTCCAGCAGGGTCACTTCATCCTGCTGACAGGCAAAGCTCGCCGATGAAGACGTTGACCGATCTCACGGAAGAGGATCCGCTGGGCAGTCCCAGCCAGGCGACCCAGGAGAAGTTTGCCCAACTGGCTGACCTCAGCGGCACAGTCCGGTTCGTGGTAGGAGCATCGCCCACAGGCGGGCGCTTTCGTGGAGACGGCGGCCCGGCCACCAGCGCCACGCTCAATTTTCCCTCGGCCGTGGCTATGGATGAGAGGGGGAACCTGTACATTGCGGATACCATGAACTATCGGGTCAGAAAGGTCGATGCGGTCACCGGCATCATCAGCACCGTTGCAGGGACCGGGCAGTGTCGCTTCTCTGGCGACGGCGGTCCCGCCGTTGTCGCGGCACTCAATGAACCGGTCGCTTTGGCGGTGGATGGGAAGGGACATCTCTATATCGCCGACCAGAGCAACAATCGGGTGCGCATGGTGGATTTGAATACCGGGGTGATGACCACCGTGGCTGGGACCGGTGAAGCGGCCTATAGTGGGGATGGGATGCGCGCGTCCGAGGCTGCCCTCGCCGGGCCCGGTGGGCTTGCCGTGGGGCCGGATGGTACCTTATACATCGCTGATACGTTCAACGGGCGAATTCGCGCAGTGGATCCGGAAACCGGCGTGATCAGCACAGTGGCCGGAGACGGTGGAGAGTATCGATTCCTGAGCCAAGCCAACGAGTTTTCTACAAGCCTGTCCCGTCCCTATGGCATTACTCTGGACCAAGCCGGTAGTATCCTGATCACTGATTCGGACAGTCATTTGATTCGAAGATGGGACAGGAGAAAAAAGATCGTCACTCGTATCGCTGGAAGTGGGGTGCCACAGTTCGGTGGAGACAGCGGCCCCTCTCAGGAGAGCAGTCTCAACTATCCGTTCGGAGTGGCGGTCGATCAGAGCGGGAATGTGTATATTGCCGATACCTTCAACCACCGAGTTCGGCTGATCGCCGCGTGAATCCTGCGGAGAATCTCAAGTCGGATCCGGCAGAGAAAGCTGTGAGCTGAGCGATGTTCAAAAAGAAGACGGCCTATCGGGTCGCCGTGGTCGGGGCGACCGGTGCGGTCGGAGCCCAGATGATCGAAGTGTTGGATGAGCGGAAGTTCCCGGTTCACCAGCTCTGCCCGCTCGCCTCATCCCGCTCGGCCGGTGTGACCGTCTTGTTCCAGGGTCAAGAAGTGAGCGTGAAGCTTCTGACCAAGGACTCGTTCGAAGGGGTGGACCTGGCGCTGTTTTCAGCCGGCAGAGAGGTCAGCAAGGAGTTTGCTCCCATTGCAGTCAAGGCCGGCGCGATGGTCATTGATAACAGCTCTGCATGGCGCATGGACAAGGATGTGCCGTTGGTGGTCCCTGAAGTGAATGCCCAGGATCTCGCCGGGCATCGTGGCCTTGTCGCCAATCCCAACTGCTCCACGATTCAAATGGTGGTGGCGCTCAAGCCGCTCCACGATGCGGCTCGTATCAAGCGAATCGTGGTCACGACCTTCCAGTCGGTGTCGGGGACGGGGAAAGAAGCGATGGATGAGCTGATGGATGAGTGCAAAGACCTGCTTCTGTTCAAGCAGCCTCGGCCCAAGGTCTATCCGTTCCAGATCGCGTTCAACTGCTTGCCGCAGATCGATGATTTTCTGCCCTCCGGGTACACGAAGGAAGAGATGAAACTGGTTCACGAGACCAGAAAAATCATGGGGGACCCCTCGATTACGGTCACCGCGACCACGGTTCGAGTGCCGGTCTACATCGGCCATTCGGAATCGGTCAACATCGAGACCGAACGGAAACTCACCGCCAATGAAGCGCGTGCGCTTCTTTCCACGGCTCCCGGTGTGCAGGTGTACGACGATCCGGCGCACGCTGTCTATCCGATGCCGCTCGATGCGGTCGGCAAGGACGAGGTGTACGTTGGGCGTATCCGAGAGGACGAGTCGATTCCGAATGGACTGAACCTCTGGGTGGTGGCGGATAATCTCAGGAAGGGCGCGGCGCTGAACGCCGTGCAGATCGCCGAACTCCTCGTGACGTAGGCTATGTCGGAATGGGACGGCCTGGGTAAATTTCTCATCTTTCTGGGAGTTCTCTTTGCTCTCATGGGAGCCCTGCTGATCTTGATGGGCAAAGTGCCCAGTCTGGGCGGAGGGTCCGGGTGGCTCGGCAAGCTGCCCGGCGATATCCTCATCAAACGGGACAACTTCACTTTCTACTTTCCTCTCACAACCAGCGTGCTGATCAGCGTCGTGGTCAGCCTGCTGCTCTATCTACTGTCGCTGTTCTTGAGACGATAGCCATCATGCGTGTAGGACTGGCATTCTGGAGCCTGCTCTGTTGGAGCCTGCTGGTCCCTTCCGCCCAGGCGACCGAGCTTGTCCGTGTCCTGTTGTTTCAAGATGTTCAGCGAGTAGACGTCTCGGCGGGAGAGGGTATGACCGTGAGACTCTCGAGCGGTGACGAACGGGCCTTCGAGACTCCTCTGATCGTCACCTCGCTCGCTGATGGAATCGCGGTGAACGGGGAGCGGTTCCAGACCGAAGGCGTGACGGTTCGGGGACGGCAGGACCTGAGGGTCGAAGTTGAGGGGCAGATCGAGGCCCAGAGGCCGGACCGGCCTATCGAACGGGCAGCCGTGTTTCTGAGACCCTTGTCTCAAGGTGCGACAGCGAGTCCCGGTCCGTCGCCTGTTCTCCAGGCTACGGAGCCAACAGGTACGATGGTGGTGAGCGGGAGTCTGCATGTCCTCCGGCGCGGCCAGGGTCTCATGGTGATCAATGCAGTTGACTTGGAGGAGTACGTGAAGGGTGTAGTGCCCTCGGAGGTAAGCTCGAGCTGGCACCAGGAGGCGCTCAAAGTTCAAGCTGTCGCTGCTCGAACGTATGCGGTCTATCAGCAAATGATGAATGCAGGTCGTGACTATCACTTGGTGAGCAGCATCCAGGATCAGGTCTATCGCGGCCGCCACGGCGTGGACCCTCGAGTACAGCAGGCAGTAGAGGACACGCGAGGGATCGTGGTGACTCACCTGAACGCTCCAATTCTAGCCGCCTTCTCATCGACTGCTGCCGGTCAAACCGAAGACGCGGTCAATGTCTGGTCAAAAGATCTGCCGTACCTGAAGGGCGTGGAGTGTCCCTTCGACACGAATTCTCCCTATTATCAGTGGCGGACCTCGTTCAAGGTCGTGGAGCTGGAAACCAATCTGAGACAAAAAGGAATGGCGGTGGGCAGCATCGCCAATGTCTCGCCTCTCTCATACAGCCGTGCCGGGCGTGTGGCCATGGTCAGGATTCTCCATTCGAATGGGGAGCTGATCCTGCGCGGCGAGGACCTACGGCGCGTGGTGGGGTATGCGGTGATCCCAAGCACGCAGTTTGAGCTCGAAGCGGTCGGGTCGGAGCTGGTCCTCTCAGGATACGGGGCGGGGCATGCCGTCGGTCTCTGTCAGTGGGGAGCCAAAGAACTGGCCGAACTGGGGTATCACTTTCCCGCCATCCTGCAGTATTACTTTCCGGGGACCGAACTCAAGGACGCGAGGCTGTTGGAGTCGGTCTCTCCCTCCACTCCCTGATGGTACTCACCGAGTTTGATTTTCCGTTCGATCCTTCGCTGATCGCTGACCGTCCCGTCGAACCTCGCGACCAAGCTCGCCTGCTGGTCGTGCCTCGTACGACGGGGCCGCTTTCTCACCGACGCGTGATGGACTTGCCCGCGCTGCTCAACTTTGGCGATCTCCTCGTCGTGAATGACACAAAGGTTCTGCCCGCCCGACTCATGGGATGCAAGCGGCCCAGTGGTGGAAGGCTGGAACTGGTGTTCGTTCGAGCACTGGGCGAGGGCCTGTGGGAAGTGCTGTTCAAGGGCAACGCAAAGCGGGGGCAGGTAATCGAATTCGGTAAGGAGGCGACCGCCACGGTCGTCGAGCGCACGGCGGAGCGAACCACTGTCAAGCTCGACAGCTCTATGCCGGCTCGGGAAATATTCGAGAAGCTCGGGCAAATGCCGCTCCCACCCTATATCAAACGAGCCCCCAGGCCTGAGGATCGCCACTGGTACCAGACGGTCTTTGCCAGAGAAGTTGGCGCCATCGCCGCGCCGACAGCCGGGCTCCACTTCACAGAGCGATTGCTCAGGGCCTTGCGCCAGCGAGGGGTCGAACTGGCCACCGTGACTCTGCATGTGGGGCCAGCGACCTTCCGACCTGTCATGACCGAGCGAATCGAAGACCATCCGATGGGGTTGGAACGGATCGAGGTGTCAGCGGAAGCGGCTGCAACG
>VBOJ01000192.1 GCA_005877775.1 Nitrospirota bacterium
GCAGCCTGGTGTTGCTCGACACCAATGAGCTGGCGGTCGTTTTGCGGCCGTCCCAGGACCGGGAGAACGCGGAGCGGCCCGTGGTGAAACTGCTCACGGATGCTGAGGGCAATCCGATTGAAGGGCCTGAAGTGGCTCTGACGGAGACCGATTCAGCAGGGACATACACACGGAGTATCGTCCGGATGGTAGACAACACCGAACATCGTTTTGATACCAGTCGCTACTTTGTCTAACCCAATCCTAGGTGTGAGGCACTTCCCGTCCGCTCACTGCCTTGACTCCAGCGGTGGCCAGTCCATCTCAGCCTGCCGG
The DNA here is from genome assembly GCA_005877775.1 of Nitrospirota bacterium. GTDB lineage: Bacteria > Nitrospirota > Nitrospiria > Nitrospirales > Nitrospiraceae > NS-7. The sequence goes on from VBOJ01000192.1 coordinate 316, forward strand.
CCACAATAGAAACAGGACACTCTGTATCGGGCTCGCCGTCTTGGATTGGGCAATGAGGTGAACACCACCGGTGTCCCATCACAGGGACAGCTTGGTTGTTGGTGCATCAAGTGCTCTTCGGCCATGACGAGGAGCGACGCGTCGTCCCAGGGAGGAGTGAGTTGCTCCATACCGGTCAACCGGTGTTGCAGACCGCATAGCTGGCATCTGACCTCAAACGTCTTCACCCGGTCGCGAAGTTGTGAGACGTCGCTGATTTCGACCGATCCAGGACACCCTGGCGTGCTGCAGGGGATCGGTTCATGTTGCAGCGCGCGCACAAACTGCTGGTGGGCTCGCTGCTCTTCCGGGGTCACGACTGCGTCTCCTTCACCCGCCTACGCAGGAAGCCACGGCTGTCCGGCCTTCGTAGCCGAAGCTACTTCGGCGGAGTAGGCTGAAGCCGTGGAGCGATGCGCAGCGGGTGTCCTCCGAAGCCGCGCCGTCGCCAAAGCGCTGTGGCGCGTCGGTGACTTGACGAAGGAGGACATGCTTCGGCGGGTTTCGCCGAAGACATCAGAGGGACCACGGCTGTAAAGCCGTGGGGCTCCACCTTCCTGGCCCGGTATCGAACACTCATCGCTATCCAAGAATCCGGCGGGATATACGGTGTTCCCTTGTCGAATGTCAAGGAAGGGCGGTGATATGTCTAGGACCTTGACACTAACCGCTGATGTAGATATTCTCCCCTGTCCTTTGAGGCCAAGGAGAGGAAAGACCCTGTCCGCCCAGAACGAGAAAGGAGAGCCGTAACATGACAAGGAGGCATGCGCGGGGGACAATCCCGACCCTGGCGGGGGTTGTCGCAGTCGGGATCATGGCGTTATCCGCACCATCCGGGTGGGGGGCGGACTCGTTCAAAATGGGCGTGGTGGACCCACAAGCAGTCTTGGAACGGTCGAAAGCCGGGAAGCGGGCGTTGGATGGGTTGAAGGAATACGCCGGCACCCGTCAACGGTTGTTGGCCAAGGACGAGGAAGATCTGAAAGCGCTCGAGAAACAACTCAAAGACCAGGAAGCCGGCATGAGCGAGACCCAGAAACGTGAGAAACAAGGTCAGTTTCGCACGAAGATTCAGGACTACCAGAAGCGCGCCCAGGAGTTTAACCAGGAACTGGCCGTCAAACAAAAGGAACTGGTTGACGACTATATGAAAAAAATCCAGGTCGCGACACAGGCAGTCGCCGAGAAGGGCGGGTTCAGCCTGGTCGTCGATAAGGGCAGCGATAGCACACTGAAGATCGTCATTTACCATCGCGACGGGATCGATCTCACCGAGCAAGTCATCAAAGAATTCGATCGACAGAACAAATAGTGCCAGGGGCTGAGCGCCGAAAGGGCACAGGGCAAGGAGGACGCATGCGGCAGGGAAGGAGAGGTCTGTATTGGGTATTCATGTTGATCGTAGCTGGGACAGCCGACTCCACCGCACCGGACGCGCTCGCCGAAGAATACCACGCAATCCCGGAATTGTCCGCGCAAGATCGCACGGTACTGGCTGCGAACCTGGTGCAGCAGGGACAGTACAAGAATGGCCTCACGGAAGTCATGGAAGCGATGAAAGAGTTGCCCAACGACGAGACGTTGATGCGACTCAAAGGGGTCTGCGAAACCGAACTCCAGCTCCCTGCAGCGAAAGCCACCATCATGAAATGGCTCAAGCTGGCCCCGCAGGCCCATTCGGAACGAGCCAAAATGCTGGCGCTACTGGCCAAAACCCAGGCCTCGCTGGAGACGCCCAACGACTGGATACTCGTGCCGGCCGGTGAATTCGAGATGGGGGCGGAGGGCGGGCCGGCCCAGCCGGACGAAGGTCCGAAGCACAAGGTCTTCCTTGATGCCTTTTACATCGGTAAATATGAGGTCACCAACCGCCAGTACCACACCTTTGTCAAATCCACAGGCCACCGGGCACCGGGCAATGAGGACGCTAAATACAGTATTTGGCGTGGGGATGAGATGCTCGATGGGATTGGTCAACTGCCGGTCATCAACGTGAGCTGGGACGACGCCGTGGCCTACTGCAAGTGGGTTGGCGGTCGCCTACCAACCGAAGCAGAATGGGAGAAGGCGGCCCGAGGCACTGACGGCAGGATGTATCCATGGGGGAACGATCCTGTCACCGGCAATCGAAGTAACTTCAGTATCGAAAATATTACGTTCTGGGAAGGACCCGCGACACTGGCCAGAACGGACCAATATGATTATGGAAAGAGTGCATACGGAGCCTATGAGATGGCGGGCAATGTCTGGGAGTGGGTCCAGGATTTCTACGATGAGAACTATTACAAGAACAGTCCATCCAAGAACCCAACTGGTCCCTCCAGTGGAAAAGGGCGCGTAGTGAGAGGCGGCTCCTGGCAAAGCAATCCGGACACTGTACGGTCTGCCAATCGCAACAAGCAGGACCATGGTGACCGACGCATCTATATTGGCATCCGATGCGCCAAAGACGCAACAGATGTGAAGGACACGAAATAACTTGCAGGCGCCTGCCGCAGTCAATTCCTTGTGAGGTCTCGGCGGATTGTGCTCAGGAGTTTCTCGAATCCGGCATCGGATCCGGCGAGCGACTGACTCACTAATTCAAGCTGCTCCGGTCCGCCGATGCCTAACCCCAGCTCGATAGCCCTCTTGATCTGACGCTGTTCCCAGACGCTCATCCCCGCCACTTTTGGCCAGGCGCCAAAGGACCGAATCAGCGCCACGCCCACCGCGTCCAGCGCCACTCGGTCACCACTCAGCAACAGCAGGTCAGCTTTCGCCGGGGTCCCGCTCGTGGGGCCACCCGCAATCATGACCGTGGTGGCGTCGGCGATCGTGAGCTGCGGATGCACCGCCAAGTTCAACTCGGCGATCCGTTCGTGCCAGTTGCCTGCCAGAAAGGTCACTGAGGGGCGGTACCGGGGATGGGTGATCCCGACCAGATTTTTCAAGCTGCAAGAGTAATGCGCAAACTGGTGGGTCTTGACCACCGGCAGGTTGATAACCACATCGGCATCATACACGGGCTTTGAGACGTAGAAGCGAGGCAGCGATTTCGCGCCAGGCGGTTCTACTCGGACCCAGGGCTCGTCTTCCAAGGCCAGCACACGCGCCCCTGCCGCTTCAGCAGCCGACCGCACGCCGGTGATCACAAGATTCTCGGACGTGGGGAACCGGATGATGCCAGAACTGTCGGCCACGGTCACATCGGCCGCTTCCGCCTCCCGCACGGCCCGTACCACTGCCGCGATCACGGAGGGACTGGTCGTCGTGGGAGGCGGCCGGTCATTTACAATGTTGGGTTTGATCACTACCCGCTTGCCGCGGAGTTCGAGTCGCTCGATCCCTCCGATCAGATCCAGTCCGGCACGGAGCATCGCCGCCGGGTCCTGCCCGTGAACCATCGCCACCAGCACCTTTCCATCACGAGTGAAGGGATTGGGAGGAATCGGCTTGATCGGAACTAACTCGCCATCAGGTTCAAACAGCAGACTTCCCACCAGCGAGCGTGGCGCCATAGCGATCGCCGGTAGAAAGGTGAGCCCGAATCCAAGACGGCTGAGGAGGTCTCGCCGCGAGACGGCCATTCCTTTACGAGCCGCTCCCCTGTTCCAGCGGATAGCCTGCCTCACGCCAGGCCCTGATACCCCTGTCCATGGACCGGACGTTGGCATAGCCCATCTGCTGGAGACTGTCGGCTGCCAGGGCTGACCGGAATCCGCCGCCACAATAGAGAATGATCTCTGCCCGCTTGTCCGGAATCACCGTCTCAATGTCTCGTTCCAGGATGCCTCGTCCGAGATGTCTGGCTCCCCTCGCGTGGTCCTTGGCGAACTCGTGGTCCTCGCGCACGTCAATGAAATGAAACGGCTCGCCCTGGTCCAGCTTGGCCTTGACCTCGGCAATGGAACATTCCTTGATGCGCCGTTTCGCCTGTTCGACAAGCTTGACAAATCCCGGGTTGTGTTTCATGCGTGGCTCCGAGACTAGAACAACGTGGTTTGCTCAGGACCGGGCCGACGGAAGGTATTCGGAATGGGACGGGCCTCGTCGTCAGGAAAGCCCGCTTTACGTCTGCCCACCTCGAATAGCTGCTCGACCATCTGCCAGTAGGATCCCGCACCCTGGTGGCGCTTGAAGAAAGCGCCTTCGGAGAGTTTGCCGCCACGCACGTCACGGATCCGATTCGTGATCTTCTTGATGCGATCTGGGAAGGCTGCGGCCATTCGCTCAAAGAACACAGGCTCGACGTTGCCTGCCAGGCGCAGCAGAACAAAGGTCGCGTCGCTGGCTCCGGCTTGTCGCGCGCGGACCAAGAGTTCCGGGATATCATCCTCGTTGAGCCCGGGAATAATCGGGGCGATGGAAATCGCCGTTGGAATGCCGGCTTGCGACAGCGCGGCCATGGCGTCCAGTCGCTTGGTGATCGAGGGGGCTTGCGGTTCCACCTTGCGGGCGGTCTCGTTGTCTGCGAACGGAATACTGAAATAGACCTGCACCCAGGCTTCATCGTGCAGTCGCCAGAGCACCTCGATGTCCCGCGTAATCAGGGCGGCCTTGGTGATGACCCCGACCGGATTCCTGAATTCGGCACAGACCTCCAG
>VBOJ01000193.1 GCA_005877775.1 Nitrospirota bacterium
GAATCTCGAAGGCCGAGCCAGGTCCGTTGAAGACCTTGGCCACCAGGGCCCGGAGCCGTCCTTGGGCGAGTTTTACGACCATGCGACGCAGGTTCCGATCCGGGTCGTAGATGTGCTCGGTAATCTCGACATGGCTCTTCTCTCCGACCGTCAGGATGCTGTCGTCGTCAAAGAAGGCTTTCGTCCGCGACTCAGTACGGGTTTGGATCACATCTTTGAACAGGACCTCGTCATGTAGATTGACCGGAAGGGCCTTGGCGAGGTGTGGGTGCATGACCGTCACGGCGCCTTGCACGGCGGTGAACAGGCCGATGCCCTCGTCTGAGCCGCCCTGCGCCCAGACCAAAGAAGTCACCATGCTAAGGGTTACCACCACCAGCACCATATATGGGCTTCGAGTATTCATGATGTCCCTCAATGAAATTTTGTCGCGAGGCTTACCGTGAAATTATTAATTATTCGGTCACGGAAAGGAGTGGGAAGATCGGTTTAAAGCTACCGTAAGGCCGATATCAAGAATGACGCTCACTCTCTCCCCCTAAAGTAGCGGCAAAACCCCTACGATGGAGTGGAATATACTAGAGAGACAGAAGGTGCGATCGGGTAAAGCCTTGAATCGGAGAGGAGAGAATCACTGAAAAGACGGGAGGAAATACCTCAGCATGTAAAGAATTCTGAACAAATTTTACAAGAGGGAATGTGTGGCACGATCTCTCACTATCAGACAATTTTCGGCTGAGGAGCCTGGAGGAGACCAGCCAGTCTACTGGTGAACGAGATGTTCTAAAAACGGCCGTTGAGGGTCAGCGAAAAGATGCTGCGATTATAATCGAAGACTGAGACATTCGACTGATCCCGGGTGTAATTGTATTCCAAGGCCACAGAAAGGGTTTCGGTCATGTCCCGGTTTAGGGTCGCGGTAAAAAAGAAAATGTTGTCTCTTCGCCGAGTGGTTCCTGTCGGGGAAAAAGCATTAGGATTATCATAGTCTTGTCTGTAGTAGTCAAAGGCAAAGGTTGGTTTCATGGTCAGTAGAGGTGGTAACCCTAGGCCTGCCGATAGCCGGTGTGCCTTGTAAGCCCAATCGGCATTGGTCTGGTTGCCTACCACGGCCACAGTTGGCGACCCGCCGCCTGTCCTATCCGTGTCGTAGGTGTAGCCTGCCCGCAGGTGGCCCGGGCCGTTGGCAAAATACACATACTGAGTCACGCCGGCGAGCCAGTTCTTCCCGTCTCGTACGGAGTTGAAAAGAAACCGACCGTGCTGGAAATCTTTGTTCTGATACCTGAACTGAAATTGTGTAAATTTGTTGTTTCCTTCGGCGATTGTGAATATCGGCTGCATCGCGTGGGAAATCAAATAGGGAGACCGTCCTACTATGACATAGTCAAAGACATATTGGAGACGGGCTTGCATAACTCCGAACTGGCGCTGCACAAACAGCGATGGTGAATGGTCCTCCACATCGAAGGCGCTGAGGGTGCGGTGAAAACTCTGGTAGAACCCGTAAGTCGTTCCGACGGTCCACGCGTTGGTTTGAATCGGCCGGAATTCCCCTCTGAGATAGAAGGCAGTCCGGAAATCATGTTGCTGCGAGATCCCGCTTGTCCCTCCTGGAGGTTGAGTGCCTCCCGGGAGCAGGACTACGTTGGTATCATACTGCTCGCTTGCGCTGAAACTGAGGTCCCAACTTCGCGGCCCCTTGGGCGCCGCTCCTTTGTGTTCCAGGAACTCCCTGGCGGACCGTGCTAGTTCCGATTCCGGCTCGCCGGCTGCGATCGCCGCCTCGAATTCTTTTTGAGCTTCATCGAGTTGGCCGAGCGCATAGTGGGCGACCCCAGTGTAGTAACGAGCGGAAGGAGTCAGATCAGGGCTGAGCGCCATCGCTCGGGAGAACAGCGCCGGAGACTGATCGAAAGCTTTCAGTTGGTGATAGACCAAGCCCTGGTAATAGTAAACGAGCGGATCGTGTGGGGAGGCCTTTTCGGCGGCGCTCAAACTCATGAGAGCGTCGTTGTATTTTCCAAGGTTGCTCTGGGCGATGCCCAATCCCAGGAGCGCCCGCCCAGACTGAGGGTTGGCATCGACCAACTGCCGAAAGATCGTCTCGGCGGCTTCATACTTTTTGAGCCGGAGCAACGTTTGTCCGAGGTAATCACTGGCATTGAGATCGCCCGGTTTGGCCTTCAACGCCTTTTCAAACAATGCCTCGGCTTGGTTATAGCGGCCCTTACCAAACTCGATGAGGCCCTTGGAGATGCTGTAGTCGTAGGTCTCCACATCCACAGGAGATTCTGCAGCGGCAGGGGGCAGGAAGATCACGAGGTTCAGTCCCACCAGCCAGATCAGAAGGGTGCGCGACGGCCAGCGAGGACTCATGCCGTAAGCCAGGGTACGCAGACACAATCCATAGCTACCCGCCATTGTATAGGAATTATTCTCTGCCCACAGCTCACGAACAATTTATCCTCACTCACTACCCTGTTGATCACATTAAGCACCTACCCAATATTACTATAGTGTCATACGTATCGTGTCAATGAAATTGAGGTAGTGGGTCACTTTGAAGCTTTTGAAGTCATCGAGGGGTAGCTGGATGCAAGCTGACACGCTGCGCCCTTGAGAGTCATGTCCCACCTGGGATGAGCCGCTACGTGGCTTCTTCCGGTCTGTCAGACAGAAAGGAAGCTTGATCTACCCCCGGTCCTGCTCAAGACTCTCTATTATGGATTTACCCGGTTGCCACTAGGGGAACTACCCGTTTTACCCAGCAGAATTTCCCTGATTGTTTCTGTAGGATTATGGGACTGCAGGGTTCTGCAAGGCTGGTATGTTCTTCTCATTCTTCCTACTCCACCCTGGTTCCGGTATGAAATGTTCCATTGACCCATTACTGAACCAGGACGATCTACGAAGACGATCGTCGTAAGAACGACCTGGTTCCAGGGAAGCAAGTTTCCGCTGAGCCGGTAAACTTACGCTCATTCAATGAGCCAGGTCGCGGAAGTTCTTTTGCTAGTATGATAAGATGAAACTCCCTGGACTGCGCGACCATCTTCGGGAAGAGAGTTCGCCCCCATCTCTCCTCAGCTTTGCGGTGGGCGGTGCCTGTCTCAGCGGGTGAGGCAACGAGAGGAGAAAGGATAGCCCATGGAAATCGGGTTCATCGGGTTGGGAAAGATGGGAATGAACATGGTCACGCGCTTGCAGCGCGACCGGCACCGAGTGGTGGTCTATGATCGGACCGCGGAGCTGATCAAACAGGCGGAAGGCCAGGGATGTGTGGGCGCGTCATCGCTGGGCGAGCTCGTCTCGAAGCTGGCCACACCGCGTGCAGTCTGGCTCATGGTTCCGTCCGGTGCCCCGACTGAAGAGACGGTGCAGGCGGTTGCGGCGTTGCTGCAGTCAGGCGATGTCATCATTGATGGGGGCAACACCAGGTTCCACGATGACGTGCGCCGGGCGGCCGAACTGAAGAAGAAAGGCATCCACTATGTCGATGCGGGCACGAGTGGAGGCATCTGGGGCCTGAAACTCGGCTATTGCCTCATGATCGGCGGCGAGAAGGACGTGGTCATGCGGCTCGAACCGATCTTCAAGACCCTGGCCCCGGAAAACGGGTGGGCTTATATGGGAGGTCAAGGGTCAGGACATTATGTCAAGATGGTCCACAACGGCATTGAGTACAGCATGATGCAGGCCTATGCCGAGGGGTTCGAACTGATGTCTAAAAGCGACTATCTCTTGGATCTGGCGAAGATTGCCGACCTCTGGATGCACGGGAGCGTCGTGCGATCCTGGCTCTTGGAACTGACGGCCGGGGCCCTCAAGCAAGATCCGAAACTGGAAGGGCTGAAGGGCTATGTTCAGGACTCCGGTGAGGGCCGCTGGGCCCTTATGGATGCCCTCGATAAGAATGTTCCCATGCCGACGCTGACAGCAGCACTATTCACCCGATTTCGATCACGGCAGCAGGAGTCCTTCGCCGAGAAGTTGCTGGCTGCGATGCGCAACGCCTTTGGCGGCCATGCAGTCCGACGATGACGGCGTGCAACGGGTGAGGGGCCCATCATGACAGAGTCGGGACAGGGACCTCCCTCGCGCCCGGACAGCGGACGGGTTCTCACTCCTGAGCCCTGCATGTTGGTGATCTTCGGTGGGTCTGGCGACTTGGCTCGCCGGAAGCTGGTGCCTGCGCTCTACAACCTTTTCTTGGATGGGACCTTGCCCTCGAATTTCGCAGTCCTCGGGATAGGCCGCAAGCCGCTTGGCGATGAAGACTTCCGCGCCAGCACGCGCGAGGGCATTACTGCTTACTCGCGGCGACCGCTGGCTGACAAGCCGTGGACGGAGTTCGAACGACATTTGTTCTACCTCTCCGGGAGCATCGAGGACCCGCAGTCCTACCAAGCCATCAAGACGCATCTGGAAAAGATCGAGGCGGAGCGCTCGCTCCCCGGCAATCGGATTTTCTACTTGGCCATTCCCCCCACGTCCTATGCCGCGGTCTGTGAGGGCTTGCAGCGGGCCGGGCTGGTACGGCCGCCTGATCCTGCAGGCCCATTCTGCCGAATCATTGTGGAGAAGCCCATCGGGCGAGACCTTCAGTCAGCCAGGCAGATTAATGCCGTCATCGGACAGGTCTTTGACGAGTCCCAGATCTTCCGGATCGACCATTACCTGGGCAAGGAAACGGTCCAGAACATCATGGTCCTGCGGTTTGCGAACAGTATTTTCGAGCCGATCTGGAACCACAAATATATCGACCATATGCAGATCACAGTCAGCGAAGCCGAGGGGGTAGGTACGCGCGCGACCTATTACGAAGAGACCGGAGCTCTAAGGGACATGGTGCAAAATCACCTCTTACAGTTGCTGTGCCTGGTCGCGATGGAGCCTCCTTATTCGCTGGAATCGGACGTGGTGCGCAATGTCCGCATTGATGTACTGCGCTGTCTCAGGCCGATCGCCGGCAAGGACGTGGAGCAGTTCACGGTCCGCGCTCAGTATAGCTCTGGGAAGGTCGATGGTCGGGAAGTGCCAGGCTACCGACGAGAACCGGGCGTCAACCCTGATTCAACCACGGAGACCTACGTGGCGCTCAAGTTGTTCCTCGACAACTGGCGGTGGGCGGGCGTGCCATTTTACCTCCGCACCGGGAAGGCGATGCTCAAGCGGGCCACCGAAGTGGCGGTGCAGTTCAAAGATATCCCGCAGATCCTCTTCAATCCCAACCCGGCCGCCCGCCAACCTCCGAATGTCCTGGCCTTGCGGATCCAGCCAGAAGAGGGCATGTCGCTTCGGATCATCTCGAAGGTGCCTGGCTCAAAGGTGCAGACCAATCCGGTCGAGATGAACTTCAAATACGGCGATGCGTTCGGCGCTCCGTCACCGGAGGCCTATGAGCGACTCTTGTTGGACGTCATGGTCGGTGACGCTTCGCTGTTCATGCGCCGGGATGCGGTCGAGGCCTCGTGGGCTTGGGTCACTCCGATCCTCGATGGATGGGCAGCCTACGGGACGAAATGGCTGCCGGAGTATTTGGCCGGCAGTTGGGGACCGGTGGAAGCGGATCGCTTGATCGAGAACGATGGACGGAAATGGAGAACACTGTAGCGGAATGTTGAATGCCGAATGATGAGTGATGAATGGCGAACAGCGGCTGCCTTCCTTCATCATCAACCCGTCTCGTCGCTGCGTTGTTCACGAACCGGCCGGACCTTCAGCTTCGCGCAATCCAGCTGCGAACACGTGGTCATATAGGAGATATGCTAGGCATTGGTACCCATCGGTCGTGAGGTGGAGACCGTCGTTGGAATAGGGGGCGGCCAGCTGCCCGGTTCCCGGCTCTTCGGTCGCCGTGAATAGATCCACGCAAGCCACGCCTTTACTCGCGCAGTAGTCGCTGATGAGCCGGTTCAACGTGCGACGGCGTGCGATATGCTCTTCAATCCACTCTTGGCCTTGCGAGCCTCCCTCGACCCGCACCGACGGCACGGTCACCGCCACGGGCCGGATTCCGCCAGCGAGCGCCAGTTCGTACATCTTCAGCAGGTTTCTCATAATATCGGCGGGGCGCGCATTCCATCCCAGATCGTTGGTGCCTCCAAGCACGACCACATAGGCCGGCTTGTGTGCCAGCACGTCGTGCCGGAAACGCATGGCCATCTCCGCAGTCAGTTCGCCGCAGACGCCACTGATTGCCACTCTGGCCGTTGAGCCTAATAGCTCTTGCAAGAAGTCTCCATAGGGGGTCTCGCGCGCCTGCAGGGAGCCAGGCGTCGGCGACTGGTATCCCACTGTCAGGCTGTCTCCAAAGCAGATAATGAGAGGAACCGACGGCTGTCTGTTCACTGCCCCCCCTTCCGGTCTATTCAGATCCCTCCTTTGACCGGCGCTGTCCGCAATCCGTTCGTGCCGGTTCCGCGCATCGCACTTCCCGGCTCTCTCTTGGAAAGCAGTGGATTCTAGTCTGGCCTTGCCTGATTGACAAACCCATCGGATGAGCGCGGATGCCCCAGGACTCTATTCAGGTCCCGTCTTCTTCCGCTAAAGAGGCCGTGTCGCAAAGGATAATATCTTGACGTGAAAAGGGTTCGGAGGTACTACTATTTTGTCATGGTAGAGCCGACATTTCAGGGGCCAACAGGAACTCCGGCAGCAGTTGCCAAAGGAGCAGTCGATCCAGAGGTGGCTGCGGTCAAGCTGTTGCTGAAACTGCTGGAAAAAGCTTTCAAGACATCAAGAACCTACGGCCCGAACAACCCAGTCGCTCAAAAGTTCTTCCACGAGTTCTATACCGATCTCACCGCTCGTCTGGAAACCCTCGACAGGTTGACCTTTGTGGTGCAACGGTCCGAACTCTATTTTCAGAACGAAGTGGTGTATCAAACGGAATCGCAGACCGAAAACCTGGCCTTCAAGCTTTACGTCGATGGCATCCGAGAGCTCTCATTGCATAAGGGAATCACCCAGAACGACTTGGCGAGTTTTTTGGAAGCCCTGTGGGGAGACTATGATTCTCCCACCTCTGATGATGATATTGTCACCCGTCTCTGGGAAAAGAACCTCTCGGCGGTCACCTTCGTCACCGCCGAAGAGATTATGAAGTCATCGGATACCACCGATGTGCTCACGCCCCAGGATTCGGGCATCTTCGACAGGCCGGTCGCTTCATTACGGGAGATCAGCTCCGCTGAGAGGGCCCGTCAAGCGAACGAAGGGGCAGCCGGAACCGGACAACGGTCACGGTTTCAGTCCAGCTTGGCTGGATACGAAGTCTCCCCGCAGGAACTGGAGAAGCTAGCCAAGGAGATCGAGACAGAGTCGGCCAGAGACGACACCACCTACATCCTGGACATGCTGACCGTGATCCTGGCGTGCGAGAAGTCAAATACCCTGCTCGCCAGTCTGGTCGATGTCTTTGGGGAGATCTTGGAGACGTTGGCCAAGCATGGGACCTGGCCGATGATCAACCATGTCGAGGGCTTGCTGAAGGAAGCTCTAGAACTCTGTCCCCATCTGCCAGAAGAACACAAGAAAAAGCTTTCCGGCCTGTTCGATCGCCTCGGACGACCAGAACAGATCAAGGTCATTGAGGCTGTCCTGAACAAGGACCCGAATGTCAAAACCGAGGGTCTGCTGGCCTTCCTGCTTCAACTGAAACCGCAGACAGTGCCGGCTCTGTGTACACTCCTGGCCAACCTGGAGTCAGAGGAGCACCGGACGATTGTCTGTGAGGCGCTGTGCACGTTGGCGAAGGACTCGCCAGAGCCATTGGTCCGGGGGTTAAGCGACCGTCGTCCGCGCTATGTTCGGAACCTGATCTCGATCATCGGGAGATTGAAGAACCCGCGTTTTGCCGAGCCCCTGGAGAAGCTTGTGCAGCATCCGGATAGCCAGATTCGCAATGAGGTTATTCGGATGCTCGGAGCGCTCAGCCCGAGTGGGAACGGCAGCAAGCTGATTGCCTTCCTGACCGATGCTGAGGAAGCCGTTCGACTTTCAGCGCTCAAGACTCTCACAACTGGCCAGTACACCGCTCCGTTCAGCGCCTGGTCCCCGATCATCACGCACAAACAGTTCATGGATCGGTCCGTGGCGGAGAAACGGATGACCTTCCAGGCTATGCGCCAGACCGCAGGGGAAGAGGCCGTGCCCTATTGGCATGAGCTGGTCACCCAGTGGTTGTGGACCGACAGGAAAAACAAGCAATCGGTCGGTGCGCTGGCCGCAGAAGCGCTGGGAAAAGTCGGGACGCCAACGGCGATCGCGGCCCTTGAGGCTGGACAGAAACGCATGAATCGAGCCGTCCGCAACGCCTGCACCACAGCACTGGCCGCGCTGGCCAAACAGAAACGAGCAAAAGGTTAGGGAGATGGCGATACCGGTGAGTAATCCCAAACAATCTGGCAAGGCCAAAGAGGATAAACTTGCCAGCCAGCCTATTCTGACTCATGAGAAATCCCTAACCGCAAAGATCGGGAAGGGGTCGGAGGCGAGTGACATCGTTGATCAGCAGCTCGTGTCGCTGGGAACGCAACTGGTCACCCAACTCAACGTTCTGTTCAAGACCTCCCGCCTCCACGGCCGAACTAACACGGCATTGGACCAGCCGGTCGAGACCATCCTGACGCTGGTGAGGACCCTTGCGCAGGACAAGAACGTGGTGCTCCGTCTCCAGAACGATTTCTTATTCCTGGGCGAAATGCACCTCAAAATGGACGCCCATCTGATGGCCCTCTTTACAGGGGTCATTGATAGCCTCAACGCATGGAGGATTGGGGCCCTCTCCTTTGCATCGACCCTGCAATCCAAGGACCTCCGAGAGTTCGCCTACCAGTTCGTCACTCTGGACCCTGCTACCCATGCGTTCGCCGATCTGGTGCAGCGGCTGAAAGACCAGGCTGTGCAGGGGATCGACCTGGAAGAGTCTCGGTTTGTGACCGTCAGGCGCGACGACAAGCAGGGGAAGCTCTTGGCCAAGAGCGGCTACGTCAAGGCGGCCGGGAGCGTGGGCGAGATGGTACAGAGCGTGCGCGATGGACGGACGCCCAACTTCAAACAGGCCAAGCGGGCCATTCAGAACATCGTGGATCTCATGATGGATGACGAATCGGTCCTTCTCGGGCTCACCACGCTCCGCTGCCATGACCAATATACGCATAACCATTCCGTGAACGTGGCCGTCCTGTCGCTTGCCTTGGGCAATCGGGTCGGGTATCCGAAAGCGGAGCTCGCCGACCTGGGACTAGCGGCCCTCTTTCATGATCTGGGCAAGGCGACGATCCCGGCGGAGGTGCTGAACAAGCCCGGTGACTTTACCGAGGACGAGTGGGCGAGAATGCGCAACCACCCGACGGAAGGCGTGATCGGCTTGGCCAAACTTCGAGGGATCACCAACTTACCGGGCAGGATGGCGGCGGCGGCGTTCGAGCATCACATGAACTACGATTTTTCCGGGTATCCCAAGATCACCGTGCCTTGGAAACAGTCGCTGACCGGACGGATTCTGATGATCGCGGATTGTTACGACGCGATGACCTCTTCGCGCGTCTATCGGCGCGAACCGATAGCGCCGGAAAAGGTGCTGAAGATGATGTTCGCGAAAATCGCCCAATCGTTTGATCCGATGCTCTTGAA
>VBOJ01000074.1 GCA_005877775.1 Nitrospirota bacterium
TGACTCAATGGGGCGCCATCCAAGTGAAACTGGACCCCGCGACGCCCACATTGTCGGAGGCGTCGGTAGCGACCGTGACTGCGCCCGAGACGGTTACCCCATCAAGGGAAGCCGTGTCGGAGGCGGATGGAGGAGGGGTGTCTGAAGACGTCGGTGCCAGTCGAGCGGCATTCACAGCGTTGTATGCGTTCAGATAGCCGGCGCCGACTTCGTGCCGGCCATAGCCAGCCATCGGCGAGGCGGTGTCTTCAAGGAGGGACTTCACCCGATCAGGGGTGAGCCAACGATTGGCCTCGAGCATCAGAGCGAGGGTTCCGGACACGTGCGGGGTCGCCATGCTGGTGCCACTGGCTGCTGCGTACCATATCGCGTCGCTTCCGAGATCGACCAGATCCACGGCGAAGAACGTGTTGAGGACAATGCCGGTGGTGGCACGGGCCGCAGCGATACCCACGCCGGGAGCGGTGATTGTTGGGTGATAGAGGGGGTCGCCCGGGATCCCGCGAGAGGAAAAATTAGCCAAGGTGCGGCCGTCTTTGTTCCCGGCTGCCACGCAGATCACCCAGGATGGGACACAGTACGGGTTCAGGCTATTGAGACCGGGTCCGCCGTTTCCGGCGGCGAAGAGCACTACAATGCCGACATCATGGGCCATCCTGCTGGCCACATTGATGGGGTCGTCCGGTGAGAAGGAACCGGTTGTGCCCCAACTGTTAGAGATCACCCTGATCCTATAGTTCTCCACGTTCCGCAGGACCCAATCAAAGCCCTCCAGCGCTGCGAGGACGAACACAGTCTCACCGGCTGCCACGCCGACGAGGTTGGTACCGATTGCCACTCTGCTGTACTTGCCTCCCAGGGCAGTCCCGGTACCCGCAGCCGTGGAGTCGACGTGCGTGCCGTGTCCACTCGTATCGGTGTTCGGCAGGTTTTCAAGGATCAGTGGACCGGTCCCGAACAGATTGGGGGTGACCTTCACATTCTGGATTACCTTGCTTCCGAACGGCAGATCCGGGTGGGTCGCGTCGATTCCGGAGTCAATGACTGCCACGGTGACCCCCCTTCCGGTATAATCCAACTGACTCCAGACGCGATCGGCGCCGATGAGCGGAACACTCTCATCGAGAAAATAGGTGAGCGCGCGATTCGCGTAGATCGACCGCGCGCCCGCGAGGGTGGACAGCCTCGAAATTTGACTCGATGTGCCCCGCACTCCGATCATCGGGAGCCTCTGAAACGGAAGTACTTGGACGCCGCGAGCCATAACCGCTGTGATGTCGCCTGCGGTAGGGGAGTGGTCGAACGTGACCACCGCCTCGATGAGCTGGCCTGGCGTTGCCCTTTTGAGGAGATCCGAAAGGACCGAATCGAGGGTGGCCGGCAGGGTCTGCAGCAGGAAATTAGGCTCGGAAAGGGGATTCCCCGGCTTTGGGAGCAGTCCTCCTAGTTGCGCGACTGCTGACCCGCCAATCACCAGCAAGACTGCCGTGACGACAGCAATCCAGCTGCGCAAAAGACCTTGTGCCCTGTTCCGTCCCTTCATATGTTTGTTCGCGGGAGGATAGGTCACGGAACGAGTAGCACAAATAGAGTCTTTACCCGAGTGTAGGGCTAAAAACTCCTGTAGGAAAGTGAGGACAGTCAACGATCGATGAGTTGACATAACTGTCCATAAAAAAGTAGCGTGGGCACATGCTTCGGTGTTGTCACACCGTTTATAATCGAGGCCAGCCTGCTACTTCAGATGAAACAAAAGCTCAGAGATAAGAAGAACGGGATACCTTCTGCCGACGAGGAAAGGGCTATGAGAGTGTGAGCTACGAAGAAGATTACCAAGCCATCCGGAGGCATATCCTCCGAGTGATGAACGAAGCTGGATTGCAGGTCGGAAGCACGCTGCGTGAACTGCAAGCCCGCGCAGACCCCGCCGCCTGGGCACGGATCGAAGGGTATCTCAAGACCGGCATGCTCACCGGAAACCAGCGGATCGTCGAGCTCCTGGTCGCGATCCATCCTGGTGCCACCGGAGTCGACATGCGGGGCCACACGCGGTTCCGCGTCCAATTCCGGGGTGTATTTTCCGCCGATGTCTCGATGGTGGGTGGGGAAGGAAGCGTGCACGACATCTCCCCCCTGGGGTGTCGGATGGAAAGCGATACAGCCTTGCAACCCGACACGGAGTTAGAGCTGCGCTTCTTCTATGGATCAGAGGAGGCCGTGCCGATCACGGTCGAGCTCGCCACGGTGCGGTGGGCCAAAGGCCGGGAGTTCGGGGTGAAGTTCCTGCGTCTGCAATCCCACGAAGAAGAACGCCTCCGCCATGTGATCGCAGGGCTGTTACTCGATTCACCACGGTAGAAACGCTGCGTCGTTCGTATCTCGCATCTCGTATCTCGTCCGAAACTATCGGCGCTTTGCGCTTGCGCGCCGAAGCGCTTCAGCGCCCAGGCATGCTTCACGAACACAGATCAGGGGTTAGGCATGAGTGAGGGGGTAAGACGCAACAGGGTGAGATCAGAACCGGTAGGCGATTTCGACGATGTGCATGTCCACGCCAAGACTGGTCGCACCGTAGATGCCGGCGTCGGAGAAGTGCTGGAACCGGTATCCAGCATAAAACCCGGGAAACGGGTTGAGACCGATGCCGGCGGTGCCGACGATCTGCGCCGGGCCGCCGAAGTTCTGGGCGCCAAATTTGTAGTTGCTGAACACCGCGGCGCCAGCTCCAACGTCGATTGATAGTGCCCCGCTCGGACTACTCAGGGCGAGGCACGGCACCAGGGTAGCCATGAGGCTGGTGTCTCCTGCCGCGGCAAGTTCCCCTGCGGAAGCAAGCAATCTCATGTCGAGTTTCAAACCGGAGGATTTTTCCTGCCATCCCCACGGAAGCCTAAAGAGCGCAGCGACGTCATACTGCTGAAAGTATTCCTTCTGGTCCTTCCCAAAAGGAGATTTGCCGCTCATGCCTACCCGGGGACCTACCCGGATCAAGGTCATAGGTTTCGTTGGCTCCTGCCCGAATGGAGACTCGCCGGCGACGCCGACTCGGGGAGTCACCACGAGCACGGCCATGGGTTCTGCCCAACTGGGGGCGGAGGCCATGATGGTGAGCACGAGGCTCAGGATCAGGCCCCAAGCGAGGGAACGTGGGATTGCGTTCATGCGTGGACCTCTCTGTTGGAGCCCACGCATGCTGGCGAGCCACGGATCGAAGCGCCGTCACCCCGAGGACCGTGAAAACCAAACCGCCCGACGGCTGGAATCTACATCGGACGTGCGGGAGCAGTTCTGGGAGTTGCTTTCGCGTAAGATGAGCATAGAACATGCCACCTAGAAACGCCTGGCTCCGTCAAGCGATTCCTTTGCATGGCCAGTTGATTCCGTGTATCGAGTACAACGGCCGGATCGTTCCACCGTTCAATCTCGCCCAGTTCCATCCAAAACTGTCCCTCCTCTGGGCCATACGCGTTCTTCACCCGTGCCGTCAGCTGATGAGCGTTGGGCACGGCTGGGTCAAGGCTCGGGAGGACTGGCGTTCCTTGGCACCTCATGGATCTGAGGCTTATTGCTGGCGGAGGCGAGGGTCAGAGCGAAACAGCTCGGGCCGGACCTGCTTCAGCTCGTCCAGAAACCAGTTCTCTTTCAGAAGGGTGCCGCTCGGGACCGAAGAGCTCAGGCGTGCGGCGACCTGATCTCCGACCTGCTGGCACAGCGCGCGGTAGGTGGTGAACTTTCCCCCATAGATGGTGAACAGATTGCGTACGGCCTCATCCACGACCGCTTCTCGTGACAAACTGGAGAAGTCGCCGTCCAGCGTACGGAGATACCAAGGTGACGCAAAGGGTTGCTCGCGCCAGGCGTCCGAGACCGAACGGTCTCGGAGCCTCCCTGCGGCCGCAGGGAGGGGAATCGTTCTGATGCCGCAGAAGAACTCTCGCGTATGGCGCGCTGGCTCGATGAGGTTGAGGTTCCGCGAAGCCACCCGCAGGAGATACTCCCGGTCGCCCGGCGCGCACTCCCACTTGTCCGGCGTTCCCTCGAGCAGGGACTCGGTGGTGCCGAGTAACCAGTGTCCCTGCCAGGGAATGAAAAAGAGCACGCGCCTGTCATCGTGTTGCAAGAGGGTGGCTGCACAGTCTTCAGGTCGCGCGTCCACAGCCTCGGGGTTAAGCAGGAGATGGGAGCCCACGTTGAGCAGACAGGGTATCCTCGGGCTGCATCCCCACTTGAGCAGGTTGGCATTCGCCCACGCTCCTGTTGCGTTCACGACCACCCGACTTCTCACCACCTGCTCGCCCAGTGGGGAAGAGAGGCGGATACGGAATCCCTCTCCGGCCGAAGCGACCTCCTCCACGCGTGTTTGTTCCGCATAGGTCGCACCTAGGCGAATCGCGGCCTGTGCAACCACCCGCACGATGACGTCGTCGAGCATCTGGGCATCATAATAGAGAAAGCCTGACCCAACCTTCTGCTCCAGCCGCTCTGGTCGAAGGTATGGAGCGAGCTGCGCGACCTCGGTTTTGGTGAGACGGCGTGCCTTTGGGAGCCCGCCCTCCCGCGCGAGCTGGTCATAGAGCGCAAGCCCGAGGCGAACGAGCCACGCGGGTCTCCCGCTTTTGAAGTTCGGCAGTACGAAGCGAAGGGGCGAGACGAGGCCTGGCAGGTTCCGCAGTAGGAACGCGCGTTCACGAAGGGCTTCACGCACGAGGGCCCATTGCGCTGGACGCTCGAGATATCTCAGGCCGCCGTGCACCAGCTTGGTGGTCCGGCTCGAGGTGCCTGACGCCAGCCGGGCTTGTTCGACGAGGTGGATGCCCTCGATCTTCCTGGTGGCGAGGTCATGCAACAGCCCAACGCCGTGGATACCTCCGCCGATGACCAGCACGTTGAGATCCATTGGGGCACCCACGTTTCTCCAGCGCTATTCGTCGCTCGTGAAGCGTGACGCGTCTGTCGCGGGGCACCGGGGACCCGTTGCTCTGGGGAGTGCAACGGGTGCCCTCCAGGATGCAATGGGTCCCGGTCTGTCGCGAGAGACGCAAAGGACGCGTGGCGCGAGTGACGCGCGACGGACCCTGAGGGACGCTAGGAGAACAACCAGCTCCAGACTGTCGAGAGCCAGTCTTTAATGGTTGACCACCAGGATTCGCTGGATTCGCCCGTAGGCGGCTGCGGTTGGGGAGCAGGCGCCGGCGGCGCGGTCTGGGCTGGAGCGGGGGGTTGCGTTTGAGGAGGCGGTTGCGGCTGCGGGGCAGGAACGGATGCCAGCGTCTCCGGTGGCGGCGGCGTGGCTGGAGATGACTGCGTCGCGGATCCAGGGCCGGTTCTGAGATCAGGCTGGGGGACTAGGGGGGTTGTGACGTTCTCGAGAACAGGTTCTGGAGAATTCAGTTCCGCCTCATACCTTGTCACCAGGGTCTGCAGGGATGCCTCCTGCTTTTTGGCCTCCCTCATTTCTCGCAGCAGCGTTCGGTTCTGGCTCAGAAGCGTATTGGCTTTCGCTTGAAGCGTGGCGAGCCTCTCCTCGTATTCCTGGCTCGTGCGGGTGTCGGTGTCTTGCTCCTTCCTGAGCTGATTCTGTAATTCTGCCAACGTTGCTTCTTCTTCGTGATTCAACGCTCGGAGAGACGTCATCTGTCGGTCCAACACCTTGACCTCGGCTTGCATGCGCTCGACATCCGTCTTGAGCTGCTCAGCCTCGGCAGTCACGGCCTGATACCGACTTTCTTCCACACACCCGGTTACGGCCAGGAGTGCAGTCCATACCAGCCATGTGGTGAGGCTCAGGCCTGTGGAGCTCATCCCCCTGCATTCTGAGCACGCGTTGCATCGGAAGGACAGCATGAGGTTCAACCCTGTGTATCAGCCGAGTTGATTGGGAGTTGCGAGTGCCTGTTCTTGGTCACGCCAGATCGTGAGCCTTAGTGTCTCAAAAACGACAAACCCTTTCAACATTGTTCAAGCCAGCCTGCACAGGATGCGATGAGATCTTGCATCCACACACCAACTGCCTCGGCCTTCAAGAACTAACGGCTTGCGGTCGCGTCAGGGATTCGTCCTTTCTTGGGAGCCTCAAGCCGCCCGCCTGGCCGCGGTTGCGGTTCCTAGCCCCGGTTCCTGATAGAGCCAGGCGCCCGCTACGGTCGCGAGCAGGATCCCAACCAATCCGACGAGCATCGCAATGGCCACCAGGTGTCTGGGGAACAATCCCCTCGGCATCCAGGTGAGCGCCGGCAGGAAGTCCCCCAGTAGCCACACGCCGAGCCCCGCGTATAGGGCGGTGATCGGGCCAGCCCCGTACCGTGGACGGATCGAGGCGTAGAGCCAGATGGCCATGATCCCGTAGGCGACCCCCAGCAGGATGTAGAACAGGCCTCTGGCCGGGGTCTCCGCCAGCGGCCTTCCCAGTGACTGCATGGCCTGGCGCCAGTCTGAGCCCAGGAACACCCCGTTGAGGAGCCACTGGACCACGTCAATGATGAGCCCCGCGACCAGGCCTCCGAGCAGGACTCGATTCCAATTGATCTGTCTCATGGCGACCCTCCGTGAATAAGGTTCAGAGCGAACTCCCCGTGAATCAACGAAGATGGACCGACGGCTTTCTAAGCGTTTTGATCATAGTCTCATCAGCGGATTTGATCAAATCACAAGGTAGGCTGTCCCTCCCTTCGCCCCTGTCATTGAGAGCAACAGTGACGGAGCGTTCTACAGATGCCCGCCTCTCGCCCGGACATCAGGACCGGAGATCCACTGATACCTCTACGGTATTACGTACCTTATTGTAATACTTTCGCCCCGTGGCAAACGAAGCTTTCCCGCAGTATAGTGTTAGTAAGCATACATGGAGAAACCTGAGCCAGAGGCATTCGACGAGGGACCACATGCTGCGCTCCTGGATTCGTGGTTATGATCCCGGCGTTCCCTCCACCTACGGCTACCCTGACTGGACTGTCCCGGACCTCCTGCGCCGTTCCGCCCTCAGATTCCCGAATTCACTCGCGCTTCTCTTCTACGGCAGAGGCATCCGCTTCAAAGAGCTTGATGATCTGACCACCCGGTTCGCCCTCTCGCTGCGCTCGCTCGGTGTAGGCCCAGGGGATCGTCTCGCGCTGATGTTGCCGAACACCCCTCAGGCGGTCATTGGATATTACGGCGCCTTGAAGGCCGGAGCGATCGTCGTCCCCACGAACCCGCTCTACGTCTCCAGGGAACTCGAGACCCAGCTTGTCGATTCCGGAAGCGAGACGATCGTGGCACTCGATCTGTTTTATCCGCGGATCCAGGCTGTCCGTGAGCGGACGCCGTTGAAGCGCGTCATCCTCACGAGTGTCGCAGATTTTCTCCCGCCCGTCCTCCGCCTGCTCTATCCCATCAAAGCCAGGCTCACCGGGCGGTGGGTAACCGTCCAGAAGCGGCCGCCGCTGTATGACTTCCTGCGACTAATGGAATCGGTCCCCGCGGGATCGAAGGAATCTCCCTCTCTTCCCACGTCGAATCCCGAGGATGTCGCCATGCTCCAGTACACGGGAGGCACCACCGGGACTCCCAAGGGCGTGATGCTGAGCCACCGAAACATCGTGGCGAACACCTGGCAATGTCGTGTCTGGGTGCCTGATTTTGTCGACGGTCGAGAGGTGTTCCTCGGAGTGATTCCGTTTTTCCACGTCTACGGCCTCAGCACCTGTCAGAACCTCGCGATGATGAGCGGCTCCACCGTAGTCCTGCTCCCCCGATTCCAGGTCACGGACGTCTTGAAGGCAATTCACCGGCACCGGGTCACGATTTTTTCCGGGATCCCGATGATGTTCATGAAGATCAGCGAATTCCCAAAGGTAGGCCGCTACGATCTTCACTCCCTCCGCGTCTGTCTGAGCGGAGCGAGCCCCCTGCATGCGGAGATCCAGGATCGCTTCGAGCGACTGACCGGCGTCAAGATTTCTGAAGGCTACGGGCTGACCGAAGCGGGCCCAGTGACTCACTGCAACCCGATCTATGGCGCGCGCCCGCGCGGGTCGATCGGCTTGCCGTTCCCGGACACCGACACGCAGATTGTGGACCCCGAAACAGGGAAGCCCATTGCGTCACCCGGCGAGGCCGGCGAACTGCTTGTCCGGGGACCGCAGGTGATGCAAGGGTACTGGAACAACGAGGCGGAAACAGAGGCGGTCCTGCGAAAAGGCTGGCTCTACACCGGCGACATGGTACGTCAGGATGAGGCAGGATTCTCCTTTCTGGTGGACCGCAAGAAAGACATGATCAAGTCTCGCGGCGAGAGTGTCTACCCGCGTGAAGTCGAGGAGGTGCTGTTCCGGCATCCCGCCGTGAGGGATGCTGTGGTCATTGGCGTTCCGCACCGCCAGCACGGAGAAGCCGTGAAGGCGTTCGTGGTGCTCAAGGACGGGCAGGTCGCCACAGAGCTGGAGTTGATCGCGCATTGCCGCCAGTCGTTGGCAGCGTTCAAGGTTCCCACGACCGTCGCGTTCCGCCAGGAGCTGCCTCGAACGATGGTCGGCAAGGTCCTGCGACGGGCGCTGCGGGATGAAGAGGTAAGCCTCTCCGTCGCCGATGGCCTGGCGTGCAAGGTTGGGTAAGCCCCGGAGCAAGGGAGGACAGACATGAAAGAGGTCGTCATCGTCGCGGGAGTGCGGACGCCGATCGGAAACTTCGGGGGGGCCCTCAAGGACATCACGGCCCAGAAGCTGGGGGAATTCGTCGTGCGCGAGCTGCTTGCCCGCACCACGCTTGACCCGGCTCTGATTGATGAAGTGATCATCGGCTGCGTCGGGCAGTCCACGGACGCCGCCAATATCGCCCGGGTGATCGGGCTCATGGCGGGCCTGCCGATTCGGACGCCCGCCTACTCCGTGCAACGGAACTGCTCCTCAGGGCTTCAGCCGTTTGTCAATGCGTTTCAAAACATCCAGAGCCAGGACGCGGACATCCAGATTGTCGGCGGGGTGGAGAGCATGAGTCGGGCTCCCTTTGTCTCACGAGACATGCGCTGGGGCAAGCGGCTCCGCCATGCCGAGTTCTTCGACAGCATCTGGGAAGGGTTGACCGACCCGTTCTGCGGCCAGCTCATGGGCAGAACGGCCGAGAACCTGGCCGAGGAGTTCGGGATCGGGCGAGAGGAGCAGGACCGTTTCGCGGTTGAGAGCCATCGCCGGGCGTTCCGGGCGCTCCGGGAAGGGCGGTTCAAGGATGAGACGATGCCGCTCACCATTCCCAAATCGGTTGCCGGGCGGGAGGTCGCACCGGCGGTCTTGACGCAAGATGAAGGGCCGAACGTCGGATTGACCGAGCAGCAGCTCGTGCTCTATCCGCCCCTGTTCAAAGAGGGCGGGACAGTAACGGCCGGAAACAGTTGCCCGCTCAATGACGGCGCTGCTGCCGCGCTGGTGATGTCGGCAGAGAAGGCAGAGAACCTGCGCCTGCGTCCCATGGGACGCATCCGGGGATACGCCTTTGTCGGTGTGGACCCGACCCGCATGGGAATCGGGCCGGCAGAAGCCCTGCCGCTTGCACTCAAACGAGCTGGAGTCGCCCTGCCTGATCTGGATCTGATCGAGCTGAACGAGGCCTTCGCGGCGCAGTACTTGGCCGTGGAACGGGCGCTGGGACTGGATCGCGATCGGACGAACGTGAATGGCGGGGCTATCGCCCTGGGGCACCCCGTCGGCATGACCGGCACGCGTCTGGTTCTGACGCTGCTCCACGAGATGCGGCGGAGGGACGCAACGCTCGGAGCCGTGACCATGTGTGTGGGAGGCGGTCAGGGTGCTGCGATGGTGCTGGAACGCATGTGAGGGTGTGAGGGACGGCCATGTACATCTATCGAGTCGGGGTTGTCGGAGCTGGCACCATGGGGTCGCAGATAGCGCAGGTGATCAGTGTCGCCGGCATACCGGTCGTGATCACCGATGTGAGCAGGGCCACCGCCGAGCGGGGCCTGGAGCGTGTGCGGAGGATCTATCAGGCCCGTGTGGATAAGGGCAAGATGACCAGCGAGCAACTCGAGGAAAAGATGTTGCTCGTGAGCGCGGCGGATGGTTTCGCGGCGCTCAAGGACGTGGATCTGGTGATCGAGGCCGTGTCCGAGGACTTGCGACTGAAGCAGCATCTGTTTCGCGAACTGGATGCGGCCTGCTCACCTGGAGCGATCCTGGCCAGCAACACCTCAGCACTCTCGATTTCGGCGCTTGGGTCGGTCACCAAGCGTCCCACCAAGGTGCTGGGGCTGCATTTTTTCAACCCCGCCTATGCGATGCCATTGGTGGAAGTTATTCCAGGACTCGGGACTGATCCACAGACAATCGATACCGTCGTCGGGTTTGCCGAAAGCATCCGGAAAGCGCCGATCGTGGTCAAGGAGTGCGCCGGCTTCTTGGTGAATCGGCTTCTGATGCCCTATCTGAATGAAGCGATCGTCTCTCTCCAGGAGGGCGCCGCATCTCTGAAGCAAATTGACCAGGATCTGACTGCATTCGGGATGCCGGTCGGGCCCTTCACCCTCCTTGATACCCTTGGCCTGGACATCTGCGGCGAGGTCGCCAGGATTCTCCACAAGAGTTATGGCCCGCGCATGGCCCCTGCTCCCTTGCTAGAGGCGATGGTCAAGGCCGGGCGCCTGGGCGTCAAGACCTCCCGGGGATTCTACGAGTACAACCTGAGCCAGCCACGCGAGCCAGAGCAGACGGTGGAGCAACTGATTCAGGCTATCTGGCAGGAGACCGGCCCGCAGCGGACGCGATGGACGCAGGCACGCCCCCTGCTGGCCATGGTCAATGAGGCTGTGCTGACGCTCCAGGAGGGGATCGCCTCTGCCCGGGACATTGACCTCGCGATGGTGGCCGGGACGGGGTTCCCACAGGACAAGGAAGGACCGTTGCACTACGCAGACCGGATCGGGATTGAGCAGGTGCTTCATGAGTTAGAGGAGTTCTCGCAGACGTTGGGGACCCGTTTCTGGCCCGCGCCGCTGCTTCGACGCATGGTGGACGCCGGATTCACGGGGCGCGACGCCGGCCGAGGCTTTTTCATGTACTGAACGGCTTATGAGGCAAATCGGGCAAGGTGTCAGGCGAGACGGCCCTTACGCTTCACGTCTAATGAGGTGACTGCTCATGACTATAACAGCCAAAGCCATGCTCACGCGGGCGGTTGAAAATGGCGTGGCCACACTGGCGCTGAATCATCCTCCAGCCAACACGCTGACCCTGGACCTGCTCCTTGAACTGGAGGCTGCCTTTGATGCGCTCGCTGCCGACCGTGCCGTCAAAGCCATCATTGTGACCGGAAGCGGGCGGTTCTTCATTGCCGGCGCGGACATCCGGGTGCTTGCCGGGATCCCTTCCTCCCGTGAAGGGACGGAGATGGCGTTGCGGGGACAGGCGATCTTCAACAAGATCGAGGCCTGTCCCAGACCCGTCATCGCGGCGATTAACGGGGTCTGCTTGGGTGGTGGCTTGGAGTTGGCCATCTGTTGCCACATCCGCCTTGCTGCGGAAGGAGCACGATTCGGCCAACCTGAGATCAACCTCGGGATTATCCCGGGATTCGGTGCCACGCAGCGCCTCAGTCGGTTGATTGGACGCTCGAAGGCGACCGAGCTGATCCTGACCGGGGATCTTATCTCGGCCCAGGAGGCCAAAGCCTTGGGCCTCCTCTCGCAAGTCGTCCCGCCGGAGGATCTGCTGCGCCAAGCTCAGGGATTGGCGGGAAAGATCGCATCGAAAGGCCAACTGGCGGTCCGGTCCGCGCTTCGGGCGATCCATGAGGGTACGGAACTGGGGTTACGCGAGGGATTGGACCTGGAGGCGCGCCTCTTCGGTGAACTGTGCGATTCAGAAGATAAGAAGGAAGGCACCTCGGCATTTTTGGAAAAGCGGCAGCCACGCTTTCAGGATCGCTAACGTGCGAGCAAGATGGGAGACGGGCGGGAATCTCGGGTGAGGCATCGTATGGGGCAGCCGTGTAGATTGGCGCTGGCACTCTCGGGTGGAGGCGTTACCGGCTATCTGTTCGAGATCGGGGCGCTGACGGCGCTGGATGATCTGTTCGACGACGGGTTCACCATCAATGATTTTGATCTGTTCTTGGGGGTGAGCGCCGGGGCGGCCGGTGCCGCGCTTATGGCTAATGGTGTCAAACCAGAAGAGATTCTCCAAGCTAATCTGTCCAGCAAACGCCCATACTATTTCGAGCGCCGGGATATCTTTGCCCCGGCGATGGGAGAAGGGCTCAAGACCTTCCTGCGTGCGATCCAGCAGCTCATCCCGCTGTTCAAGCTTTACGTCCGGAACAGGCGCGAGATGAGCTTTATTGACCTGCTGGATAAGGCGCAGGAGGCGCTTCCCAGCGGCGTCTATAAGCTGGAGCCATTCGCCCGGTACTTGGAGATGACGTTTAAGACAAAGGGGCTGAGTAACGATTTTGAAAAGCTGCACAAGGAGCTCTACATTCCGGCGATTGATCTGGAAACAGGACGAAACGTCATCTTCGGCGACGATGGATGGCGCCAGACTCCGATCTCCCGGGCCATCACCGCATCCTCGGCAGCTCCCATCTATTTCTGCCCGGTCCGGATTGACGGGCGAGACTATATCGACGCGGGCATCGGCCGGATCGCCTTTTTTGAGCTAGCGCTCCAAAAAAAGGCCGACTTTATGCTGATTATTCATCCTCACCTTTTCGCCGGGACGGGAGCCGCGTGGGACCAGCCTCCCAGCGGTGTTTGCTCGCGCGTCGGAGAGAAAGGCTTTCTCTCCATCGGGGATCAGGCCTCGCGCATCAATCTGGAGGCGCGGTTCTCTCTTGCGGCCGAGCTGTACCAGCGGGACCATCCGGATAAATTTCTCGTCATCTCCCCGAACCCCAGCGAATGCCTGCTGCTTCAACGCAGCTTTCTCAGCTTCCGGGATCGGGTCCATCTGCTTCGCTGCGGCTATCTCTCAGTGGCCGAGGCGATCATAGATCAGTTCGTGCGGGTTCAGGGGCAGTTTGCCGCTCACGGCATTTCCATCTCACTCAGCCGCATCCAGGAGCGAGTAAGGGCACGAATGGCACAGTTTGCTGGCGCATCCGAGACTCCATTCCCCGCGTTGGCGACAGCTCACCGCCGTACAGGCTGGTCCTCGGCGCTATGACGAGTCAGCCCTGATCCTGCCTGTTCGTGTCCCGCATCCGTGGCTGGGAGGGTGGCTCGCGCGTCCCTGTTGGTAGCAGTGGGAGAACACCGGATGGCCACAAGGGAAAAGCTTTTTAAGGGATCTCTTGCGGTAGCTGAAGCCTCGCGGGATACGAACGCCTACTCGGGTTTTATCTCAGGCCTGTTCGAGGGAATCGTTCGGAGGAATCTCTTTAGGTCCTATTCGATTGCGCCCATCAGCGAGGCGGCAAGCGACTTTTTAGAAAGGCTCGGCCTGTTGCTCACGAAGGTGGATCCGGAACAAATCGATCAAGAAGGAGAGATTTGCGAAGAGATCATGACGGCATGTACGGAGATTGGTGCGTTCGGCGTCAAAATCCCGAAACTATACGGCGGTCTCGGCTTCTCCCAGTCTGAGTACCATACGGTGGCCACGTTGCTCGGGGGCCATGATGCCTCGCTCACGGTCCTTATCTCGGCGCATAATTCGATCGGCGTTGCGGAACCGGTCAAGCTTGTCGGGAATGACGAGCAAAAGCAACGATTCCTGCCCCGTCTGGCCAAAGGAGAGATTTCAGGATTTGCGCTGACCGAGAAGGATGCCGGCTGCGATATCTGGAATCTGAAGGCCTATGCGATCCCCGTCAAGAAAGATGGCCGGATCGTCGGCTATCGGCTCACCGGCGACAAATTGTTCACGACGAATGCTCCTCGCCGGGACAATCAATTTCTGGCTTCACTGCTCGTCGTGATCACACAGATCGTGAATGAGCCACATGAGGTGAATCGTCCCAAGGAGGAACGGCAGTTTGGCGCATTTGTGGTCGAAACACGTTCCCAGGGGTGCACCTGCAGGCGTTTGCGATTTATGGGCGTACGCGGCATCTACAACGGCGAGGTGCATTTGCGCGATGTCTTCGTACCGGTAGAAGACCGGCTGGGAGAAGAGGGGAAGGGGTTGCGGCGTGCGTTAGAAACCCTGACCGTCGGCCGGCTCACTCTTCCTGCCGCATGCCTGGGGAATCTGAAAAAGTGCCTGTGGTTTGCCCGGATGCGCGCACAGCAACGAATCCAGTATGATCGTCCGATAGGGGAGCATACGGACATCGGATCGAAGATCGTGCTAATGGCTTCGCGCGTGCTCGCGCTCGAGGCGCTGGTGAAGATCACGGGACTCTGGGCAGATGCCAAGGAGGACGTTCGCCTCGAATCAGCCGCCGCAAAGATTTTAGCCACTGAATGGCTGCTGGAATCATTGCTTGATCTGTTCCGCATCTACGGCGGGCGCGCGTTTGAGACCCCGGAGTCGCTTCGTCTCCGCGGTGAAATTCCGGTGCCGATCGAACGGATGATCCGGGACGCCCTGATCAACCTCATTTGGGAAGGGACGAACGGCATTTTGGCACTCTGGATCGGGAGGGAAGGACTGGAGGAGTATTTTAAGCAGGGGACCGCATTCCTCGAGTGGCAGATCCAGGACATGCTGCACGCCACGCCTTTTTTTGTAAAGGTCGTGTCCCGGTCCTTGAACCCCCTATCCTCCCACGAGACAAATGGCTCTGTGAACGAACTCTATGCAGAATGGACACGTTTTGTGGAAGAGAAGAGTCGAAAACTGGCCCAAAAGACGTTGGTGGCCGCTGCGCGTCATCGGCGAAAGCTCGTGCCCAAGCAACTGCTCATGAAACGTCTGGTCAAAGCAAGTATGCACCTCTTGTCCATTGAAGCGATGGTCTGGTACGGCTCCCAGAAGGAGATAAGAGAGAAGGAGCTTGTGCAGTCCCTGATCACGTATTTCTGTTCACGAATCAAAGAGGACTTCGATCCCACACCGTTGCTCTCGACCCGGACGTCATTCTGGGATGATGACACCACGGTCTACCGCATTGCAAAAGATATTCTTTCAGGAAAAGCTGAGTGGCTCGAAGACGGCATCCTCAAAACGTCGCTCACCTGATTGGCCTTCGCCTGTACCAAGGAGACCATCGCAGTTTCGAAACTTCCGTACGCGTTCGCCGTTCAATTGTACTCTCCCCCCGCCGAGCTTTCGCACACCGCGAGCGCAGAACGTTCGCTCCTTGTCATCCGAATCGGCCAGGGAGTTGCTGAAGGTCATGACGCCACCGCGATAGATATCTCCTGCCGTACCTCCTGCCTGGCATTGGTGCAAGCGATCTTGCGTGTCTCTTAGTTACCGCTCTCTCCACCACTCTATAAGGTCCGGCTTTCTGGGGAATCTGGCTGTTTCATGAGGACCACCTGTTGGAATTCCCATAAATCCTCGCTTTTCTCCCTGTCCTTGTTAGACTGAGTCTGATGTCCCCTTCACGGGGAGCGAACCGGCTCACCCAGGGGAGCAGATTGCATGGCCACTCCATCCTACATCGCCTACATCTTCGTTGACGGCATGCTGCTTCTCTTCCTCACTGCGATCGCCTTCTTGACCCACGCGACGACGAGGCACGTTGTGGGGGCGCTTGCCGTCGGGACCGTTGGCGTCTTGTTGCACGCAGGCCACGTTGTGCTCGGTCAGACCCTGGGATGGTGGTCCGCTTCGTCGTTGACGCTGCCTCATGGTCATTGGTTGATGTCTGTCGGACTTGCCTTCTGGCTGGGCACGGGGGTTGGCTTAATTTGCTGGCAAATCGTCACCACTCTCGGCGCAGGTGGCCTCGTCGGTATGCTCACGTTCATGGCAGGATTCGGACTGCTTCTCGATTCGGTGGGCAGCCTAGTTTCCCAGGCTCTGGTCTTTACGCCGGGCCTCATTCCGAGAATCAGCGACGGGGTGTTCTGGGCCACGCTGACCGTCCTCAGCCAAGGGATCATGCGGATGATCGCCGGGACTGTCCCACGCGATTCGTCCGAGGCACCTTCCCGCATTGAGGCCCGGAAGCAGAACGCCGCGTAAGCCATTCCTCCGAGACCATTCCTCACGACCCCTTTATTCCGTGAACGAGAAGAGGCAGGTGATGTTCGTCTCGAACGGACAACGAGCGGAGCCAGTGCTGCGCGCTGGCACTACCCAGCAGGTCTCATCCAACTATGCAGCCGGTCTGAGATGATCTGGCGGATGCGTACTTCGCCCGCCTCATCGAGACTGATGAATTCGATCCCGTTCGTCGTCCCGTTAGACGAGCGAACGACCGCCTGCTCGATGACGACTGGAGGAGTGCCTGCCTGATCGGTTGGCGTGAACGTCAGGCAGAGCATGTCTCCAGGCTGCAACGGCAGGTCGGTTTTCATCTGGCAGCCTCGAATGGAGAGGTTCACAATGGTCCCCTCCGCATTTTGAATCTGTCCGCCTGTCGTCAGGACAGTCGAAGAGAACGAGGCAGGGTACCAGACCAAGAGTCGTTCATAGTCTCGCTGTGCGTCCACTCTGGGCCCCGCGAAAGAGGCCAGAAACCGATGGGCACAGAGCTGACACCGGAAGGGATAGATGCAAAGGACCCTCAGGAGACGCTCCCACGCGGTGCGATAGGAGGCCTGCCGCACCATCTTCATGCCGCATTCTGGGCAAGAGGGCATCACTGTCTCCCCTAGGTTTGATGCCCGTGGTGGCTTGGCAAAGTTCGTCCCCTTGCCGCACCAGGAGCCCCTGGCCTCCGAGATAACTCATAGTGTCGCTCCTGACCGCTCACTTTTGCAAGAGGGATGTATAACACGACCGAGGGAAAAGACTGAGACCCACTACCATGGGCAGTTAAGCTGGCCTCAGGTGAAACTGTTCACCGGCCGGGCGAGGTGGAGAGCCGCAGGCCTCACAGCGTTCTGGACCAAGAAAGGACTCCCGACTACTTTTCCCCGTCCGGTCAGGAGGCATGCTGGAACCCACCGCCTTGGGCCTTCCGCAACAGGGCGCTGATGAACCGCTGGAGGCGCGCCTTTTCCTCCAGCCGCAGGCGCACGAATTCCAATCCGAATTCACGTCCCTGCGCCCACCGCACCTCGGCTAGATCCACCTTGAGCGGCGCATACTGCCCAGGCAATTGGATGTGTAGCGCGAGGGTGGTCCCAGCTTGGATCAACTCGTCGCTCACGACTGTGCAGCCTCGAGCCGAGAGACCAGAGACCAGCCCGCCGCCAGCCACCCCGCTTCCCGAAAGTGAGACGGGGAGTTCGACGGCAAAGCGCGCGTAATCACGTTTCTCCATGGAACACCCCACGCCCGTCTGGATACACGGGCGATCGAGTCTCCCACAGCCCTCAGGGATTCCACTATAGCAGCACGCCTCTCCCCGATCTAACGAGAATGAGGCTCAACGACCGTCTTGCCTAAGGAGTGTGCACCCGAACGACCCATTTTGTCATCTTCGTTGGCTTAATTGACTCTCCTCTGACCCCTCCCTATAATGGCCTCCGGTTACGGCTCCATGACCCGCCTCCACTGACGATGGCATCGTTTTCTAAGGACAATTTGGCGCAAGTGGTCAGCGGGTTCAAAGCCCGCTTGAAGCATGCATTTGCGCTTGCGCCAGACAGAGAAGCTCCTTCTCTTGATGATCTCGCTCTCCTGGATCGAGTCGCCGATGCAGTCGTGAAACGAGGGATGGCTGCTCCTGCGACTGTGTTTCTCGAATCCATCGGGCCCATGAACTTCCTCGGCAGCCAGGCTCTTCATTTCTTGACCCCCATTCTCGATCTGGCTTGCACCAACAGTGAGATTGAACAGGTCGCCCACCTGCTTGAGCGTCGTGACACTGTTCCCCGCTTGATTGCCCTCATCGAGGCGAAATCCGCTCCCACAGGGTCGTCTGCTCGATGACAGCGTCAGCACCGCCTCTCTCCGTAATCATCGCCACTGACTGTGGCAGCACAACCACGAAAGCCATCCTGATCGAAAAAGTAGGCAACGAATATCGGCAGACCTACCGGGGCGAAGCTCCCACCACCGTGGAAGCGCCGTTTGAAGATGTGACGCGCGGGGTCCTGAACTCATTCGCAGAGCTGGAAGAATTGTCCGGCCGCAAGATTTTGGATGGCGAGCGCATCATTACCCCGAACCGCGCCGCCCAGGGCGAGCCCAAGGTTGGAGTGGATATATATATCTCGACCAGCAGCGCCGGTGGCGGTCTCCAGATGATGGTGGCCGGCGCGGTCCAGAGCATGACCGGCGAAAGCGCGCAGCGTGCGGCGTTGGGCGCCGGCGCGATTGTGATGGACGTGCTGGCGTCAAACGACGGCCGGCTCCCACACGAGAAGATCGAGCGCATTAGATCGCTCCGACCTGACATGATCCTGCTCTCCGGCGGGACGGATGGCGGGACCGTGACCCACGTGGTGGAGATGGCCGAATACATCGCGGCGGCTGATCCCCGTCCCAGGCTGGGCATGAGTTATAAGCTCCCGTTGATCTACGCCGGCAACAAAGACGCTCGGGATCGGATCAAGGAGATCCTGGGTGAGAAAACATCGCTCGTGATCACCGATAACATCCGCCCCGTCTTGGAGCGTGAGAACTTAGGGCCGTCGCGCAACAAGATCCACGACCTCTTTCTTGAACATGTCATGGCCCAGGCGCCCGGCTACAAAAAGCTGATCGAGTGGACCGGCGCGCCGATCATGCCGACGCCCGCCGCCGTCGGGCTGATTATGGAGACCATCGCGAAACGGGAGCACCTCAATCTGATTGGGGTGGACATCGGAGGGGCCACGACGGATGTGTTCTCGGTCTTCGAAGGCATCTTCAATCGGACTGTGAGCGCGAACCTCGGACTATCCTACAGCATCTCCAATGTCCTGGCGGAGGCCGGCTTGGCCAACATCATGCGCTGGGTGCCCTTCACGATCGAGGAACAGATCCTGCGCAACCGGATCAAGAACAAGATGATCCGTCCGACCACGATTCCACAGACGCTGGATGAGCTGCAGATCGAGCAGGCCATCGCACGGGAAGCCTTGCGGCTGGCCCTGGCGCATCATAAGTCGCTGGCCACCGGCCTCAAGGGCGTGCAGCAGGAACGCTCCATTTCGGATATTTTCGAGCAGCGGGCCTCCGGCCAGACGCTCATTGACATGCGCAAACTGGACTTGATCGTGGGCAGCGGCGGCATCCTGTCCCACTCGCCCCGACGCGTCCAGTCCATGGTGATGATGGTGGACGCCTATGAACCGCTCGGCTTCACCCAGCTGTCCGTGGACAGCATCTTCATGATGCCGCACCTGGGTGTCCTCTCCACAGTGAACGAGCAGGCGGCGACCGACGTGTTCGTTCGAGACTGCATGATCTATCTCGGCACCTGCGTCGCTCCGATCGGGCAAGGTAAGGACGGGGAACGGTGCGCCGACTATACCATTCGCTTCCCAGAAGGCCGCAGCCCGGAGAGCGGGACGCTCTCCTTTGGCGAATTGCGTCTATTCCCGCTGGGTCGCGACGAGCACGCGCAGATCGAGCTGCGACCGGCCAAGCAGGTGGATCTCGGCGAAGGCAAAGGCCAGTCGGTGACGCGCGACGTCCAGGGCGGCGAGGTCGGCCTTCTACTGGATGGCCGCGGAAGGCCTCTGCAGCTTCCGGCCAAGCCAGAGGCTCGGCTGGCAGCCCTGACTCGTTGGCACCGGGCAGTGAATCTTTATCCGGGAAGGAGCTAAGGGCCTATGGCATATAGCATAAGGCCAGAGACTGTTCGCGCCTGGCTATGCATCATCAATTCTTTGCCATCAGCCATTAGCCATACGCCATAAGCTCTTCACATGGGCCACGCTTACACACCAGGTCTCACCGTCACAGAACAGACGGTCATTAGAAAGCGCCGGCTCTTGCCGATTCCGGGCACGGTGTTGGCTCAGGCTGGTGACCGAGTCCATGCAGAGGAAGTGGTGGCCCGGGCGGAACTGCCAGGAAAAGTCCATGTCGTGAACGTGGCAAACCTGCTGGGCGTTGCGCCAGACGAGATCAAGGACTATCTGATCAGGAAGGAGGGAGATCCGGTCCAGAAAGATGAAGTCATTGCCGAAAACAAACCCTTCATCAAATGGTTCAAGACCGAGGTGCGCTCGCCCATTCAAGGAAAGTTGGAGTCAGTCTCCGGCATCACAGGACAAGTGCTGCTACGCGAACCGCCTCGGTTGCTGGAGCGGTTAGCTTACGTGGACGGGACGGTGGTGGACCTCCTTCCTGCGCAAGGCGTGACCGTTGAGACCTCGTGCAGCATGGTCCAGGGCATTTTCGGTATCGGCGGGGAGACCTGGGGAGAACTCGTGATGGCCGCGGACTCGCCGGATCAGCCCTTGTCTGCGGCTCAATTGCTCCCCACCATGAAGAGCAAAATCGTGATCGGTGGCGCCTTCCTAGGCTTCGAGACCATGACGCGCGCGCGGGAGATCGGCGTCGCCGGCCTGGTCGTCGGCAGCATTCACGACAAGGACCTTCGGGAACTGCTCGGGTATGATCTCGGCGTGGCGATCACCGGAACTGAGCAGGTCGGCTTCACGTTGGTCATTACGGAGGGGTTCGGCACGATTCCGATGGCGTCCAAGACCTTCGAGTTACTGGCCAAGCATGCTGGTCAGAAAGCTTCTCTCTCAGGCGCAACCCAGATCCGGGCAGGGGTGATTCGTCCGGAGATTTTGATCTCTCGGAAGAGCGATCAGCAGGGTGCGGGCCCGCCTGGAGGCGCGGTCCCCACAGCAGGACGCAGCGGCATCAGGATCGGAGACCACGTTCGCATCATTCGAGACCCCTGGTTCGGCCGGATCGGACAGGTGGTGGCGCTGCCGACAGATCTGAGGCAGATCGAAACCGAAAGCGTGGTTCGAGTCCTGGAAGTGAAATTTGCCGATGGCACCTCGGCGGTCATTCCGCGGGCCAATGTGGAAATCATTGAAGGGTAGTGCTGAGTGATGAATGCCGAGTGGGGAATGATGAGTGCCTGGCGAGAGGCGAGAGGCGAGAGGCTATGGGGAAGGATCCGACCCCTGGCCCTTACCCTCCCACTGGTCTGTCTTAGTGCACTAGCTTCCACCGATGGCGCCGCAATGGCCCAGCACGCCTTAGTGTCGCCTCAGAATCTCCGAGTCATTGATACGCCCAGCGAGGCCGGAGGAGGGCTGACCGTCCTGTGGTCCAAGGCCGACTATGACGCTCCAGACGTTCGCTATCAGATTCTGATAGGCGAAGGGGCCGAGAAGAAGGTGGTGGCTGAGTTTGCTGCCGATTCGCACTATGTCCGCGACCTCAAATGGCCCTGGTGGTCTCGTCCTGACAGACCGGAGGCTCATCAGTTCAACCTAAGATCCGGCAGAGGCCTGGAACTGAAGAACGGCACGTCCTATACCGTGGCTGTTGCAGTCGTGAAGGGCACCGAGCGGGCGGAGACTCCTCCGGTCCAGGCCATTCCCGAGCCGAATTGGGTGAACTGGAATCAGATGAACAATCTGTTGCTCGTCCTCCTGTTCGGAGCCGTGGTGCTCGGCTCGATCCGTACAGCGAAGCAACGCGACATTTTTCTGCGACGCATTCCCGGTCTGGATGCGGTGGATGAGGCGATCGGCCGGGCCACCGAGCTGGGCAAGCCGATTCTCTATTTGACCGGCGCGGGCGACATGAGCGAGCCCTCGACGATTGCGGCCGCTGTGATCCTGGGACGCGTGGCGAAACGGGTCGCGGCCTATGAAACCGATCTCTTGGTGCCGCACCGGGACCCGATCGTGATGGCGGTTTGCCAGGAGATCACCAAACAGTCGTACCTCGAAGCGGGCAAGCCGGACGCGTTCAAGGAAGACTCGAACTTTTTCATAACCACCGATCAGTTCAGCTACACCGCGGCAGTGGACGGCATTATGTTGCGGCGTAAGCCGGCCGCAAATTTCTTCATGGGGTCCTATTTTGCCGAGGCTCTGTTGCTGACCGAGACCGGGGCGAGCACCGGCGCGATCCAGATTGCCGGTACCGACTCCGACCACCAGTTGCCCTTTTTCGTGACCACCTGTGACTACACCCTGATCGGCGAGGAACTTTATGCCGCGAGCGCCTATCTGTCGCGTGAGCCGATCCAGGTTGGCACTTTGCGTGGACAGGATCTCGGCAAGGGGTTCATTCTGGTCGTGCTGGTGCTCGGGACGATACTGGCGACCGTGGGGGTGCTGTTCAGCACGGACTGGCCGCGCATCGTGCTGGACTTGTTTAAGGACCTGAAATGATCTTCCTGAGACGACAGTTGCCGCTGGTGATCACGTTCGTCACGGGGGTGCTCTTCACCGCGCAATACTATGTCCCGCATCCGCGCTCGGAACTCATGCTCACGGAGGTCACCAAGTGGCTTCAGATCATCGGCGGGTTCGCGCTGGTGCTCGGAGTGACCAGTCTGTTTCACATCCATGCGGTGAAAATCCGGCGGAAGGAACCAGGCTGGGGCTACAGCCTGGTCCTCTACGCCGGGATTTTCGGGACCATCGCTGTGGGGTTCAGCTACAGTTTCGCGGCCGGCCAGTGGGTGAACGGGAAAGAGACTATCAACGGGATCATGACCGCCTTCGGCTGGATCTACTTGAATATGATGGTGCCACTCCAGGGGAGCATGTTCGCTCTCCTGGCGTTCTTCATCGCCTCGGCAGCCTATCGTTCCTTCCGGGCCCGCAGCCGCGAAGCGGCCCTGTTGCTGATCGCCGCGGTCATCGTGATGATGGGGCGGGTTCCGCTTGGCGAGCTGCTGCTACCCGTCAGCGGGGACATCACACAGTGGATCCTGAACGTCCTGAACGCATCGGTGCGGCGTGCCATTTTGATCGGCATCAGTCTGGGGGCGATCGCGCTGTCCTTGAAGATTATCTTCGGCATCGAGCGCGCCTACCTTGGTGGCGGCAAGGAATAGCGTAAAGCGTGAGGGGTAAGGTGTTAGGCGAACAGATCAAACCACCTCACCCCTTACACCTTACGCCTCACGGGTTTTGCTATGAACTTCGCTGAGCGCATGCTGCATATTGATCGCCGGATCATCTTTCTGGTGATCGGGGTCTGTACGCTTCTGCCGCTTCTCTATCCTGTCGGCCTGGCGATCAAAGTGTCCTCCGAGGTCCGTGGCGTCCATGATTATATCGAGTCCCTCCCAGAAGGATCCGTCTTCTTGCTCTCCATGGATTACGATCCTGCCTCCAAGCCGGAGCTGTATCCTCAAGCGGTAGCCCTGCTCCGGCACGCGTTCAGAAAGAATCTCCGGGTGATCGGGATGACCCTCTGGTTGCCAGGGACCGGGCTCGCCGATCAGGTCATGACGCAAGTCGCGCGCGAGATGGGCAAAGTGAGCGGGAAGGACTACGTCTTCCTGGGCTGGAGCCCTGGATCCGGGTCTCTGATCATCAACATGGGGCAAGACCTATACAAGGCCTTTCCGACAGACTACTACAACCAGCCCACACGCGAGTTGGCAGTCCTGAAAGGTATCCAGACGCTCCGCGACGTCAATTACGTGGTGAGTCTGGCGGCCGGAACATCAGGGATCGAAACCTGGTACGTGTACGGCAAAGACAAGTACAAGTTTGAGCTTGGAGGCGGATGTACGGGCGTGATTGCGCCGGGCCTTTATCCGCTCTTGCGGAGCGGCCAGATCAACGGTTTGATCGGCGGACTGCGTGGAGCTGCCGAATATGAAGTGCTCATCGGCCAGAAGGGGCGCGCCGTGGCCGGCATGGACGCGCAATCGGCCACGCATTTCGCCATTATCGTGCTGGTGATTCTGTGCAACGTGTTCTACCTTCTGGTCAAGACCTCGCGCAAGCAGGGCGAGGCACGGTGAAAGTGTCAGAGGGACGAAAGACCAGCCATGGCGTTTGAACTGCTGCTCGGAGCGTGGGTTGCAACAGGACTGACCCTGTTCATTTTTACGTTCCTCTATCAGGACAACCCGCTGTTCAAACTGGCCGAGCATCTCTACGTCGGCGTCTCGGTCGGGTACACAATCGTCAAGACTTACGACACGGTCCTGATCCGCCTCATTTACGAGCCGATGGTGAAGCAGGGCGACTGGTCGCTGCTCATTCCGCTTGGCATCGGGACCTTGATGTTGGCGCGGTACCTCCCGAACGCCACCTGGCTGTCGCGCATTGCGTTCGGATTTATCGTAGGCGTCGGGTCGGGGCTTGCCATTCCGCGGATCATCTCGTCGTTCATCCTCAAGCAAGTCGAGGACACAGTCCGCCCGCTGATTTCCATCGCTCAGGGGGCGCCAACCTTTACCTACAATCTGTCGGATCCCTCCAGCAACCTGAACACCATCGTGCTGCTCATCGGCGTCGTGTCGGTGCTCTTCTACTTTTTCTTCTCGATCGAACACACTGGACCGGTCAGGGTTGCGGCGCGCACTGGCATCCTGTTCCTCATGGTCGCATTTGGGGCCGCGTTCGGCTATACGGTCATGGCCCGCATGTCCCTGCTCATCGGGCGGCTCTCCGATCTGATCGAGTACGCCGATCCCCAATACGGCAGGGCCTCGCTGTGGTTGGGGGTGGCAACCGTTGCGATTTTACTCCTGTGGCGCGTCCAGCGGCGCGAACAGCCACCGGACACAGGATGAGCCGGCAACGTGCGCGGGCTGCAGGTTGCAGCCGGGATTCCGGCTCCGCTACAATGCCCTCCAGACGAAGGGATCGTGGCCCGACATGGCAGACACGGCGAAAGACCCAAAACAATTTCCGCTCTTGCGGAATCTGCAGTTCTCCCCGATCAAGGACAAGGACGAACAATATGTCCTATTCTGGGATCCCACTGGACTATCCGTAGAAAAACTCGTCGTCCCCCTGAACTATTTTTACCTCTTGCAACACTTCGACGGCGAACACTCTCTCGATCAGATCGGCGCCCAGTACCTGAAAAAGTTCGGGGAATTCTTCATGCCGGATCGTCTGGAAAAGCTGGTGGCCGATCTGGAGGAGAAGCTGTTTCTAGAAGGGGAACGGGTCGAAGCTGCCATGCGCGAAGCCCAGGCCGCCTTCCGCCGTGCTCCCTTACGGCCTGCCGCCTTTGCCGGCAAGAGTTATGAGGGGGACGGAGAGAAACTGAAGGTACAGCTTGAAGGATTTTTCTCGTCCCGTGAAGGGCCGGACTTCAAGCCATCCGCGAACAAGGGGAATCAGATCAAGGGGATCGTCGCGCCGCACTATGAGCTCAGCGTGGGCGGGCCGATATATGCCTGGGCCTATAAGGAACTGCAGGAAGCCGAGACGCCGGACGTCTTTGTGATCCTCGGCACCTGCCACGCTGGCCTGAAGAATTGCTTCGCCGTCACCGATAAGGATTTCGAGACCCCGCTGGGGATCGTGCCGGTCAATAAAGAGATGCTGGTTCGTTTCAGACAGAACGGTGGCGAACCTTTCTTTGACGAGGACAGCAGCCACCGCAATGAGCATTCCATCGAGTTTCAACTTCCATTCCTCCAACACACCGTTGGGAGCAAGAAACCGATCACGATTCTTCCGATTCTGTCTTCCTTCCCGCCGGCTTGTTTGATAGAACCAACGCTCAGGCCCACGGGGGAGCGAGTTGGCACCTTTCTCAGTCTGCTTAAG
The DNA here is from genome assembly GCA_005877775.1 of Nitrospirota bacterium. Taxonomy (GTDB): domain Bacteria; phylum Nitrospirota; class Nitrospiria; order Nitrospirales; family Nitrospiraceae; genus NS-7. Next base: position 25,649 of record VBOJ01000074.1, read on the forward strand.
AATGCGATCGTAGAGTCGGGCAAAGAGGTCTGTGTTATAGCCAGCGCCGAGCTGGCTCACATCGGCATGCGGTACGGGGACCCGACACCGCCCACCGATTTTTCCTTTCACCGCTGCATGCAGACCGATTTGGAAATGCTGAAAACAGTCGAAGAGCTGAACGGGGACGCCTTCGCCCAGTTCATTCACAAGGAAGAGGATCGCCGCCGGATTTCCGGTTTCTCGGCGATTTACAGCCTGTTACAGTTGATCCAAGCAGAGAAGGGGCAGGTACTTCGTTATGACCGGAGCGTGACGGATCAGTTCAACTCGACTGTGACCTATGCCAGCATGGCATTCTTCTGAAGGCCGTGAGGCGTTAGGCGTAAGGAGTGAGGCGATGTGGAGTCAACCGACACGCTTCACCCCTCACCCCTAACACCTTACCCCTCACTCCTTGACTGTGATTGTCATCTCAACCGGCTCGAGCGGGTTGTCCAACTCATCCCGTGGTACGGCAACGATCTTGTCGATCACATCGAGCCCCCGAACGACCTCGCCAAAGACCGTGTAGCGCCGGTCCAGCCCACTCGAATCCGCCACGCAGATAAAGAACTGGGAGCCGTTGTCGTTGAAATCGCGCGTGCTGTTGCTTTCTCGCGGGACTTTGGCGGTGGAGAGAGCACCTCGTTTGTGGGGACGGTCGCTCGGTTCGGGGTTCAGCCAATACCCCGGTCCGCCCGTCCCGTGCAGGTTCCGCTCGGGGTTCTTACTCAAGGGATCGCCGCCCTGAATGAGAAACCCGGGCTCGACGCGGTGAAACGTCGTACCATTGTAGAACCCCATCTTGGCAAGCTGAATGAAGTTCTCCACATGCCGAGGGGCGTCATCAGGATAGAACTTGATCGTCATCTGGCCGAATTTTGTCGAGATCACAGCTCGCGGGTCTTTCTTCTCAAACTTGATGACCATGATGGTGAATCTAGCAGGGCACAGGGCGAGTTTACAAGTTATGAGTTCTGAGTTAAAAGTTTTGAGTTCATAGCTCAAGGCCACGGATCAAAGCTTAAAACCCACAACTCAGCACTCATAACTCGACACTCAGCACTGCTTTCACACTTCAGCCCATCGCCTGGTTTGATCCTCAGCCACAGCAGACCGATTGGCACGAGAGGAAGGAAGGGATGGTCACTGCGGCTCCAGTCCGCGAAATGGCGGACGCATTATTGCCGGTTGATTGGAACTTGACTCGTTCCCGAATCACAGCTCTGGATGCTGAGCGCGGAAAAGATTGACAAAAGGCCCCCTTTCCTAGATTTCCACCTGCTAATTCTGTAAGATAAGAAATACACCTATCTGCCTGCTCCCCGTTGGCCGCCGGGAATCTGACAGAGCGTGTAGCCAACAATAAGAGCGGAACACACCTGGCCCATTGGTGCTCAGTAAGACCCAGGGTCGGCATCATCTGGCAAGCAGTCACCGAGATGTTCACACGGTCTAGGTAGGTCACGAAACTGATGATCAAGAGGAAGGCCAGGATCACCTATTTGACACGAGAGAAGGAAGGGATCGCCACCGCGGTTCCAAGAGAAGGAGCGAACGCTCGTCCAAGGGCGATCATTCTTGGTCTTGTCGCCATTCTTCTCCTCGGTGTGGTCACAGCCTTCACCCTCCCGTATTTTCTAGGTCCCGACTACATCCAGAGCTTTTTCCTCCAACAGATAGAACAGAGCCTAGGCCGAAAAATAGAGGTCGGGCAGGCTCGCCTGAAGGTTTTTCCCCGCATCCAGCTCGTGTTGTTCCAAGTGGTGGTCCGAGACCTGGACCCTTCGCGAGTCTTCCTCAAGGCAAAACGGTGCGATCTGGTCCTGCGCATCCTGCCGCTCTTACGCCAGCGAGTGGTCGGCAAACGATTAACCATTGAAGAACTCCAGGTGGAACTGCGGCGCGATCAGAACGGGCACTGGAACTTCCTTTCGTTCCCAGACACAGGGGGAACCAAGGACCAGGCGGATGGCAATCCGCTCGCGTGGTTGCTGCTTGTCCGCGAGACGACCCTGATCAACGGGGAAGTCACCCTTGTCGACGAGTCCCGCCCTGACGGAGTCCGCTCCATCCGCATGAGCGCAGTGGACGCGGTGACCTCGGTCCGACCGGACGGCAACCGGGCCGACGTGCAGGTGTCCGCAATGATCCCCGACACCCAAGGCGTGTCCGCCCTGTCGCTCGCCGGGAGAGTCATCCGGACCGAGCCTCCCCTCAGGATGGCTCAGGAGGATGCCACAAGAGCAGTCCCGGTCTTCCAGTTCGAAGGCACTACCCAGGCAACGAACATACACCTTCGACAGGTCGCGGATTTTTTCGGTCCACGACCGGTTCCGGATCGAATCCGGGGTTCGGCGAACCTTCGCGGTCTGATCAGGGTGGTACCAGGCGTGGCCGGATACGACATGGTCCTCTCCGAGATGAAGGCCAATTTTGAGCACTTGTCACTCAGCGGGCAGGCCAGCGTCTCAGGCTTGATGACCGCTCAGCCCACGTTTTCGCTCACCTTCTCATCGTCCGCGTTGGGACTGGACGATCTGCTGAATCTGGTTCCGGCTCAGTGGGTCCATCCCCAACTGCCGACCATCATCAAAGAGCGGGAGATCAAGGGGACGGTGGAAGCGGTTTCTGCCACGATTACCGGTTCTGCATCCCCCCAAATCCGGCTATCGCTGATCGGTGAGTTCCGCGTCCAGCAAGGCCACGTGCTCGTGGGGCGGGATCAAACGCCGGCACAGAACCTGTCTGGCACGGTGTTCATCGAGCCGGGCCGAATCAGGGTGGCGGACATGACCGGCGGGTACGGGCCGATGCGGGTCAGTTCAGGAAAAGCCTTGGTGTCGTTCCTCGATGCCGGCCCTTGGTTGGAAATGGAGTTGACGGGAGACATGGCGGCCGCCGATCTGGTTGCTCTCCTCGCCAAGACGGTCCCATCCGAGCGTCTGTCACATGCCTTGGCAGAGTTGCGGGAGGTTGAGGGTATCGCGTTCCCGACCTTCCGGATCGTGGGCCCCCTCAACAAACCGGCGGAGGTGACGTTCGCCGGAGGAGAGTTTGTCGCACGAAACATCAGCTTCCGTAGTCCTGCCCTGCCGGATCCTGTCCTAGGCCTGCACGGTCGTCTGCTGCTCTCCCCGAACGGTACGGAATTCGACAAGTTGGGCGGCCAATTTGGACAGACCCGGTTTGAGGTCCAGGGAACGATCGCAGGCGGCAAGTTGAGCACCTTCCAGGGGTTCACCGTGCGAGCCAGAACCGATGCGAGCCAACTAGTTCAACTGTTGCCCACGGGACCACCCCTCGAATCGGTCTTGCAGGGAACCATCGGCGTAGCCGCCGTGCTGACGGGACCGACGAGTGCCCCGCAAATTCAAGGCGAGTTGGGGTTGACCGACGCCAAGCTGGTTCTGCCGGGCATCGGCGAGAAGCCGGCGGGCGCGCCAACTTCGATCGAATTCGATGGAACGCTTTCCCGCGACGCGACGCTCTGGACGGGCCGAGGGGAAGTGGTGCTTCCTTCGCTACGGCTTGCCGCGAAAGGGAAGATGCAGCTCGGCAGACAGTTCGGTCTCGAAGGAGCGCTGGTTACCGGTCCCATTTCCCTGGCGTCGTTGCCGGACTGGATCACGCTGGAAGGACTCGAAGCCGGCACTCTGGAAATCTCGCTCGACGTCAAGGGGCAGGGGAAGGATTGGAGAACATGGCAGACCACCGGCTGGGTCGCGCTGACGAATGGGCTCTTCCTAGACAAGAGGCTGGATGGCCCGGTGAAGGATCTCTACCTGCGTCTCAAACTGGTGCGCAACGGAGCCGAGCTGAAGCGGCTGACGTTCCGGGTCAATGAGAGCGATGCCAGCCTGTCCGGAGTCATCAGGAACTGGCACACGAGACCAACCATTACGATGAAAGTCGAATCGTCCCAGCTCGACATTGATCTGTTGATCCCGAAAGGCGCTCGATCTCGTCTTCGAGACATGCTGGAAACCCTTGCCGAGTCAACCCGGCTGGTTGCGACGGTCAGCGTCGATCGGGGGGCATATAAACAGTTTCTCTTCTCGAACCTGTCCTGTCGGGTTAACATCGGTGACGGCGTGCTTGATGTGGATCGGATCAGCGGGCACTCCGATGGAGGGAACATCGCCGGCCGTCTCGTCCTGCAGCTCCCGAAACAGAAACCCGCCGACGCCGAAGTGTCGGTCCGGCTCACCGGGGTACCCTTCGAAGAGTTCACGCATCTCTTCGGCACCAAGGAGCACCTCATCGTGGGGGATCTCCGACTCTCAGGCACCCTGCGTGGAAACGGTCGCGACCCACAAGGGGTCCCCCACAGTCTGAGCGGCAGGACGAATCTCCTGATCGAGCAGGGGCGGATTCTGCAGTCCAAGGTCATCTGGAAGATCCTGGGCATCCTGAACCTCCCGGCGCTGCTCCAAGGGCAGGTAGATGTGGAGAAGGACGGGCTGCCGTTCGACAAGATCTCGGCCACGATCCTGGTCAGGAACGGACGAATTGAATCGGAGAATATCGCCGTGAACAGCCCGGTCCTCAAGATTACAGCGGCCGGCAACTATGACTTGCCAACCGACCAATTGGATTTCGTCGTGGCGGTCAGTCCTTTCGGGTCGTATTCGCAACTCCTCAAGAGCATCCCTCTGTTCGGGAAACTGTTAGCCGGTGACCGCAAGGGGCTCGCCACAGCTCTCTTTCAGGTGAAAGGGCCACTCCAGGAGCCGGATGTCACGTACATGCCGCTTCGGTCCTTGGCGGCCGGCTTGAGCGGGCTGGCCCAGCTCGCCCTCGACGTGCTGAAGAATACGCTGATGCTGCCAAAAGAAATGATCGAATCAAGCGACAATGAAGCACCTGTTCCAGAGACGAGCCAGACGCCAGAATTATCAGCGCCGCCTTCGCCTTGACCCTCCCTGCACCCCGTGATAGCATCATCATAGGCAAACATCTCTACTGAGTCTTCTACGTATGCTGATCGTCAAGGGAGACAGCCTGACAACTGTGGACCGGGCCACGCTCATGATCGCCGCCAGCGAATCCGACTCCAACCTCTACTATGTGACGCGGTTCATCGCCCCGGATCCGTTCATTTTTCTTGAGGTCAAGGGAGAACGGATGGTGGTGATGAGCGATCTCGAGGTTGATCGCGCGCGCAGCCAGGCCGCTGTTGACCGCGTGCTATCCTATTCGGAGATCGAAGCCCAAGTGCGCGCGCAGGGAGTGTCTGATCCCGGCATGGTCGAGATCGTCCACGCCGTGCTGCAAGCTCATGGCATCAAACGGCTGTTGGTGCCGAGCAATTTCCCGTATGGTCAGGCCGCCAAGCTCCAGGAACTCGGCTATCAGCTCGAAAGCTGGCCGGAGCCGTTCTTTGAACGCCGCGCGATCAAGACCGAAGAAGAAGTCCGCTACATTGAAGCCAGCCAGCGCGCAACGGAAGCGGCAGTGGCAACCGCCCACAAGACATTGCGCGCTGCCTCCCCTCGGAACGGCGTGCTGTGGCTGGACGGTGAGACACTGACATCGGAACGGATCAAGAAACTGATCAATGTGAAGCTGATGGAGCTGGACTGCGTGGCTCAACACACGATCGTTGCGGGAGGGGAGCAAGCCTGCGATCCCCATCATGAAGGAAGCGGCCCGCTGCCAGTGGATCGCAGCATCATTTTCGACGTATTTCCGCGCTCCGGCCAGACCCGCTACTTCGCCGACATGTCCCGGACCGTGGTCAGAGGGACACCCTCTCCTGAACTGAAGCGTCTGTATCAAACCGTGAAGGATGCTCAGGAAGTGGCGATCTCGGAAATTCGCGACGGCGCGGATGGGACCAAAATCCACCAGGGGATCTGCGATCGCTTCGAAGCCGCCGGTTATAAAACCGGCTTGGTCAACGGACGCATGCAAGGCTATTTTCATGGAACCGGGCACGGCGTCGGCTTGGACATTCATGAGGCCCCACGCATCAGCCGCAAGGGCTCCTTCCTTCAGGAAGGCCAGATTGTGACCGTGGAGCCGGGGCTGTACTACCCCGGCCTGGGGGCGGTCCGGATCGAAGACATGGTCTTCGTCACCAAGGATGGCTGTCGCAATCTGACCAATTTTCCGAAAACCTTCGAGTTGGATTGACAGCCACAGGACTGCGTGCTGAGGACGAAGGTTCGCACAGACTGACTAAGCGATTTTGCCGTCCACACCTTCGCTCAGCACTCATCGCTCTGCACTCAGCCGTGACGTATGCGTCTAACCTTTGCCATCACCCGCTGGAATCCCGAAACGGATACCCACCTCCACGAGGAAGACTATCGCCTCGAGGTCAGTCGGGGGATGACCGTCCTGGACGCCTTGATCCGCATCAAGAACGAGCAGGATGGGACCCTGTCGCTGCGGTATTCCTGCCGGTCTGCGATCTGCGGCTCCTGCGCAATGGAGATCAACGGGACGGAGAAACTGGCCTGCCGGACCTCGGTCCGGAAGGAATGGGAACGTCACGGGCAAATCGCGGTGGCGCCTCTGCGCAATCTCCCGGTCATCAAGGACCTGGTGGTGGACATGTCCTCTTTTTGGGGGAAAATCCGAGGAGTGACCCCGTGGCTGTCAACGATCCCACGGGCCGAGATCGAGCAGGCGGCCGGTCAACTGACCCTGTCGCCCGGAAGCTATCAGTTCCACAACGTGGATGCCTGTATCATGTGCGGGGCCTGCGTCGCAGCCTGCACGACACATGAAGTGTCGGAAGGGTTTCTCGGACCGGCGGCGCTGGCCAAGGCGGACCGGTTTTTGGCCGACCCCCGCGAGCCCGTAGCGTCCAAGCGGATGCGGCTGACCGAATTGGAAAAAGACAACGGGATCTGGGATTGCGTGCGCTGCAACTTCTGCGTCCAGGTCTGCCCAAAGGACGTGGGGCCACTGGAAGCGATCATCCGTCTGCGGCGCGCGACCATCGGCGCGGGGCTTGTGTCCAGCGGCGGGGCCCGGCACGTCACCGGCTTCGCCGACATCGTTGAACGCGAGGGACGGCTCAATGAGGCCCTCATGCCGCTCAAGATCGCCCGCTTCAACCTCAGACGGATGCTGAGCGTGATCCCGTTGGGGATCAAGATGTTCGTCAAAGGCAAGATTCCAAACCCGTTCGCTCGTCCCATTCCCGGCATCGGCCAGGTTCGCGCGATCTTCAATGCGCTGAGAGATGCCACCCGCGTGCCAGGCAGGACCCATCCGTGACGCACCGGTTCACGTTTCTGGAAGATGTCGCGCTGGCGGACACCGCCTTTCAGGCCAGCGGCGACTCTCCTTCCGAACTCATTCTGGCCGCCACGCAGGCCGTCATCGAGACCATGGTCAATCCCGATACGGTCTCCCCGCGATGGCACCGGACAATCGAACACCAGGCTCCCGACCTGCCATCATTGCTCTTCGACTGGCTGTCGGACATCGTCTATCTCAAAGATGCCCACGGGGTGGTATTCCACGAAGCCACCGCGGTCGTGACCGAGGATCGGCCCCACGGAGGGTGGAACGCTCGCGGCCACCTGACAGGGGAAACGGTTGACCCCAGCCGCCACGAACTGCGAGCCGATGTGAAAGCCGTGACTAAGCACCTTTATGAGGTGCGGCGGGACGATGACCACTGGATCGCGCGGGTGGTGCTCGACATTTAATGCAGGCATGCAGGCATGAAACTGAGTACGAGCATGACCCTGAACCGCATCACGGACGAGGTCTGGGAGATCCCCGCCTCCGAGAAAGCCGGCATGCTGGTGCCGGCCCGCATCTATGCGACTGAACAAATCCTGTCCACGATGGACAGCGGCGTGTTCGAGCAGGTGACCAACGTCGCCTGCCTCCCCGGGATTCGACGCTACGCTCTCTGCATGCCGGACGGGCATTGGGGGTACGGCTTTCCGATCGGCGGGGTGGCCGCGTTCGATACACTTGACGGCGTCATCTCACCTGGCGGTGTTGGATACGATATCAACTGCGGCATGCGCTTGATCCGGACGGACCTGACCTTGGCAGACGTACGGCCTCGACTGGAACAGCTCATGACGGAGCTGTTTCGGCGGGTTCCGGCCGGCGTCGGCTCGAAAGGGTTCGTCCGGTTGGACCGGCGGAAGTTCGAGGAGATCATGCGCAAGGGCGCCCGATGGTGCATCGACCAGGGATACGGCTGGCACGAGGATCTTAGCCGAATCGAAGAGCAGGGTTGTATTCCGGGAGCCGATCCTTCGAAGGTCAGCGATCGGGCGGTGGAGCGGGGCATCAGCCAGCTCGGCACCCTGGGGTCCGGCAACCACTACCTGGAAGTGCAAGTCGCCTCCAACGACCGGATCTTCGATCCGCAGACAGCGGCCGCGCTGGGGATTACCGGGCACGATCAGATCGTGGTGATGGTGCACTGTGGATCGCGCGGATTCGGTCATCAGGTCGCCAGTGACTATCTCAAGGTGTTTGAAAAAGCCATGCGGCGGTACGGCATCGCGGTCAAAGATCAGCAACTGGCCTGCGCGCCGTTCCGATCGCCAGAAGGCCAGGACTACTTCGCGGGGATGAATTGTGCTGCCAACAGCGCCTTTGCGAATCGGCAGGTGATCACGCACCAGGTCCGGGAGGCGTTCAGCTCCGTCTTCGGCCGTCCCGCTGAGTCGCTCGGCATGAACGTCGTGTACGATGTGGCGCATAATATCGCGAAGGTCGAGCGGTACGCAGAAGGCGAGTTAGTCGTGCATCGAAAGGGGGCCACGAGAGCGTTCGGACCGGGACGTCCGGAATTATCGGATCGATACCGAGAGGTCGGGCAACCAGTGATCTGCGGAGGTTCAATGGAAACCGGCTCTTATCTCTTGGTCGGAACGGACCAAGCTATGCGCGACACCTTCGGATCCACAATGCACGGGTCTGGACGGACCATGTCCCGAGCGCAGGCCAAGAGATCGGTCAGAGGGGAGCAGCTCAAACAGCAGATGGCGCAACGCGGGATTATCGTGAAGGCGGTCTCCATGTCCGGGCTTGCCGAGGAGGCCGGGTTCGCTTATAAGAATATTGCGGATGTGGTGGAGACAGTGGAGCGTGCCGGCATCACGAAAAAGGTCGCAGAGTTACGACCAATTGGCAATATTAAGGGTTGATGAGAGCCTCGGGGAGGCAGAGGTCGTGAATACAAGACGGTTTAGAACGACAACCTGGTGCTTCACGTGGTTGATGACAAGCTTGCTCTTGGTCATGCCCCAAACTGTCATGGGAGACCCGATGCTCCGCAAGCTCGAGTGTGTCACCATCCAAGCCGCCGTCATGGAGTCGGGCGCATCCTTTGGGATTACGACCGAAACCCTGCGCGCGGCACTCCTCGCCGGAATCAAGGCAAAACTCCCGCGCCTCAAAGTTGACCCCTCCTGCTCCAACCGAATTTATTTTAAAGTGTTCATGCAAAATATCGCCGCAGGAAACTTCGACGGATTCGCCGGACATGTCGCCTTCGATGTCCGGCGCAAGGCCACGTTTACCGACACGTCAGAGCCTATTGATGCCCGCGCGTTCGACCTCGAATCCTACATACACGGGACCCGCGATAAAGCCAAAACCAGCGTGCTTGATCAGCTCAACAGCCACTTGGCGCAATTTGCGGCCGACTACGCGGCTGCGAATCCGTGAACGCGAGACATTGTGTCCGCAGAGGCGGTCGCAGCTCCAGGAGAAGGCGAATAGGACTGTCGGTCATTCTGACGGAGGGTTGAAGTTCTGATGGAATTGCGCAAGTACCCGCGCTTTCCGGTCCAATTCCGAAGCTCCTTCTCATCGGCCCAGGTAGTCGGAGGAGAGGGGAAAGGGATTGACCTCTCATTACGAGGGTGTAGGGTTGAAAGCAACACGGAAGTCCAACCAGGCGCGAATCTGGTGCTGCGGATCTACATGCCTGGGCACGATTCACCGATAGAAGTCGATGTGGCAACCGTTCGGTGGACACGGGGGAAGCAGTTCGGCCTTGAATTCATGAACATACGGACTGAAGAAAGGGAGCGACTACGCCAAGTGGTCAGAGATATCGAATTAAGTGTTCGTCTCACCTGAATGAGCGCCGGCTTGTCCAAAGCCTTGAAGTGGATCCCAGTCGCTAAAGACATCAGGCGATGTCAGGAGCGCAGCCGGCACTCGGGCCTCTGATGGTGCCGGCTGGTGAGAAAGCGCAGAGTCTATGGATCGTGAACAAATTGAACAACTTGGTGTCTGGGAAAGGCAGGTAGAGCTGTCGAAACTGTGGGCCCTGTTAACGACGCGGGTCTATCGTGTGAAAAACGAGAAGGGTTACAGCCCCCCGAAGGCGAAGGTCCGCAAGACGGAGTGGCCGGACTGTTGGCTCTATGTGGACGACGAAGGTTACCAACTTCTCGAGGAGGCAGACGTTCAGCGCTGGATGTTGGTCGAAACAGGCTGATCGCCGAAATTCGGAGATCAGATCTCCGATAATTGAAACGTCGCTCACTCAATGAGGGAGGTGAAGTATGGGACCGGGTATGAAGCGGACTCCTATTGCCCGCAGCGCCGCCGCGCTCGGCGTTCTCTGTGGGCTGCTCGGCCTCCTGGCGGGATTGCTGGATCAGACATGGAAACTGGGAACCATCGGATGGTTCACTGGGGGAGTCCTGCTGTTGCTGATCGCGCTATTCGTGCTCCTGGACGCCGCAGTCGCAATTCAGAAAGCCCGGATTATCGTCGTCCCCAAGAGCTAGGGTCTGACTCCCTGGGAACTCAGGCCTCCCTGAAGACCACCCAGGGGCACGAGTGGCGTCAGTATGAAACCGCAGAAGATCCAACGCTTCCAACCTCGAGTCCAAATTGTTTCTTTAGGAGGCGGTCTCGACGGAGAAGGAACGGTCACCGATCCGCTGCTTTACCGCAAATCTCCAGTGGGCCGCAGGCACTCGAGGAACCCTCCCGCCTTGGGAAGCTCCGGTGCGGTTCGGGCTCTGATGAATCCAGGCAACTCCTTCTTTGATCCTGGAGCAGTCTGATGCTGCGCTTGCTCTTCCAAAGTCTCGAGCAGAGTTTGGGATCATCGCTCTCGCAAGCGGCTTTCGTGATCTACTGGATCGGCGTGATGCTGTTGGCCTGCGCCGTGCTGGTGCCGGTATATCGAATCGTGATGGATTATGCGGCCGCGCGCAGAGGCCTCGAACAGCACTGGGTCATGACCTGCCGCAATTGCGGAAATGTGACCTTGGTAAGAGGCCGCCTGTGTGCTCATTGTGACTGGGAGCTCGACATTCCATGGACACTGAAACGCTGGGCTGCCTTGCCCACAAGGCACAGAGGGAAATGGGCCAGGCGCCTGAAGTGGGCCGGGCATCTGTTCGGAAGCGCTGGATTTCTGCTGCTGTCGATCTGGGTCATCACCGCCATCGGAGCGCTCTCGCCACAAGGGGAGTTGCATCGGCTGTTTGTCGGGTTCGCGCTCATCGCCTGGGCAGCGGTCGGCTGGTTCGGCGGGCGCATGCTGCGACTGGAACCACGAGGCCTGCTCCCCCGAGTTGGAGATGGGCTGGTGGCACTGGCTGCGATGGGGGCAATGGCCATAGCCCTGTTCTTAGCCGACGCCGCGAGGCCGATATCCGAAATCCAGTTGGCTCGCTTCACCACAGTCAAGGGTGTTGCTCGTATCGGAGAGGACCTGATCCCGCTTCCCCAAGGGGAGATCGGCTTCGAATATCTCCAGTTGGACCATGAACTCTTAGGCTATCATCGCATCGTCTCAGTAGGGTTCTCGAGTGGTGAGCGTGTGCCGCTTCCTAGAAATGCGATTGCGCTTGAGATTGTGAACCATCTCCGGCAACACGCGGTCGGCTATACGAACCGGGGACTCACGGTCCGCCTGCGCACAGAGCACATTGTGGTCTCGCCAGACCAATCCTACGAGGTGATCCAGCGCGAGGGCCAAGTGCTCATCCGAAGGGTGGGGGAGGGCAGTCCCTCTGTCGGAAGAAGATGAGGAATATGGAAGAGGACGGTATGTGTCTGAGAAAGGAGAGTGTATCTTGAAACGAATCTCATTCTTGCTCACGGTCATGGTGATATCCGTTTGGATGGCCCTTGTGGAGCAGCGCGTAGCGGCTGAGGCAAAGACCGGCACGTCGGCGCAGGATGTGAAAAAGGAGACCAGGGAGGCGCTGGAGGCCACGAAAGAGTTTACGCTTCAGCAGAAAGAGGACGTTCAGAAGAAGATCCAAGCGGAATTAGATCGCATGCAGAAGCAGATCGATCGTCTTAGGGCCAAGGCCGATGACGCGAAAACAGAAGCACAGGCTGATTTGAACAAAGCCATTGCTGAGCTGCAAAAGCGCAAAGATGCGGCTGGCAAGAAGTTGCAGGAGCTGGAGTCCGCAAGCGAGCACGCCTGGGGAAACCTCAAGTCTGGCCTAAACACCGCGATGGAAGATTTGGAGAAGTCCTACAAGAGGGCTCTCTCTCACTTCCCATGACGGTCGCGACAGAGCGCACGGTCCGACGCAGTGAACCTGCTACGCGCCTGGTCCAAATGCAAGGTGGGCCATCTCTTTTTCGAGATGGCCCTCTTGGGCGTTTGGGAACCCTTGCAATCTCTTCGATATGTTGTGCCGCTCAAGTAGGATTCCAGGCGATCGGCGGAGAGGACGGCGCTTTCGTTTGTTGGTGACCGGATGAGTCGCGCTGCCAGTGAGGCTCATTCTGTGGCCCCACTGTGCTCATGGTCCCTTCGGGACTTTTTTGGCGTAGCGAACGCCGCGGAGCCCGCTCATTGCCCGGCGGTTACGCGGAAAGTCCGCCTCGTGTGGCGAGCGCCGCCGTCGACGGGCCTTTGTGGTCCGGGGGACTCAGGTCGTCCATCCTTGCAACCCTCCTCTCTACCCGAGGTCCTCTCGGGCAAGGCCTGCGACGTGCGAGACTTGGCCCAAATCAGGAAGCCACCCGATATTGACACTCCACCTGACAGAGATAATCTGTCAGAGCCGTCTGCTCAGTCTGTGTCATGCCCCCGAATTTGATGCCATGCACGGACCCCTGGCCGGACGCCTCGACGTGCACGACGGTTCCCCTGAACTGAAAGTGCCGGAGCAGCCCGCCGCTCATTTTGGAGAGTTTGACTTGAACCGTTGAGCCCGGTTGGAGGCAGATAGGCAGGTCGAGGGAAAGGCCGCCTTCGCTCACATCTTTCAGGTGCCCTACCGCGAGCGAATGACCCTCAGGCCAGGAGATGACTTCAGCCCAGTCCGTGTCAGGTATCCGATTAGCAAACCGTTGTGCTGGGTCTGTCATGGTCTACCTCTGAAACTAACTTAGCTTACTGCTCTCGATGAGCTTCGTCAAGCTTGTCTTGTAAAAGGAAGCGAGCACCAGTCATCCCAACTTTCTCATCTTTCTCATGTCAAAAGCAGGTGACGTCAAACTCCGGCAAGTGCAACGAGTGGCGGCGTCTTCGCCCGAATGAGGGACCAGGCTGATGGGACGAATCGTAGCGAGACCTGATCAGGTCTTATTCCAAATGCACCAAAAAGAAGCAGGCCTCGGTGAATCTCCACCACATGACTCTTACGGCCGAATGGACATCCTCTTCATGGGACGAGTTTGCTGTTATTGAGAAAGCTCTGGGCGACTTCGCGCAAGGAACGGTGTTCGCCGTCCACCTGATAGTTCAGCCGGCGCATCGTTTCATCCGAAAATCTCCCCGCGAGTTCGTTGAGCGTCTGCCTTAGGAGCGGATGAGCCTTGAGCGTCTCAGCGCGTACAACCAGAGCCGCTTGGTAGGGTGGAAAATAGCGTTTGTCGTCGCGGAGGACGGTGACATCCCAAACCGACAGTTGCCCGTCGGTCGCATTTGCGGCGACCATATCCACCTGTTTCTGGTTGAGCGCCTTATACAACAGGCCGAGGTCCATGGTCTTGGCTGATCCGTTCAGAGGCAGGCCGTAGGCTTTCAGCAGCCCTTCCAGCCCATCCGGCCGCTGCTGGAACTCGTAGCCCACACCCAGTCGCCAGCCAGAGGCATGTTTGGCCGCTTCGCTGAGCGTCTCGATCCGGCTCCGGCGTGCATCATCTCCGCGAATGACCATGGCAAAGGTGTTGTTGAATCCCAAGGGATCCAACCATTGAAGGTGAAAGCGCGCCTGATACTCGGCTTTCACTGTGGTGAACACGGTGGCCGGGTCGGAAGAGGGAAGCAGCTTCAAGACTGCCGTGAGTGCGGTCCCGCTATACTCCGGGTAGAGGTCAATGTCTCCATTGACTAAGGCCTGGTGGGCCAGTAGGGTGCCGCCCAGATAGAGTTTGCGCACCACCTTGTGTCTAAGCCGCTGTTCCAAGTGCTGCGCGACGATCTCGCCCAGAATCACCTGCTCCGTGAAGTTCTTGGACCCCACCGTGATCGGGCGTTCGCCGGAACAACCGATGAACCACGCGACGGCTACCACGGTGAGCGCCGCGGCCACAACGGCAGCCCTAGTCACCCAGGCCAGAACTTTTGCTCCACCCATGACAATCCTTTGTCGGCCGCCAAGGCGATCAGCGCGGCCGGCGCTGCTCCTGCCAGGATCTGTGTCGTATCCACGGAGGCCAGTCCCCGGAAGATAAACACCCCCAAGCCCCCGCCGCCGATAGCCGCCGCAATCGTGGCGGTCCCGATCGTAATCACAGTCGCAACCCTCACGCCGGCTAGAATCGTCCTCGCCGCGAGGGGCAGTTCTACCAGCCAGAGGAGTTGTCGCCCGGTCATACCCATAGCGATGGCCGACTCACGGACCGCTCGATCTACACCCAGAATGCCTGTCAAAGTATTCTGCAAGATGGGCAAGAGAGCATAGAGCACCAGCGCGAGAATTGCCGTGTGCTTGCCGATCCCGCCGACGAAGGGAAGAGGAATCAAAAACCCGAAGAGAGCCAGGCTCGGCACGGTCTGCATGACATTGGCAAAGCCCAATACCCACCGACGGAGTGCTTCACGCCTGGTGAGCAGGATGCCGGCAGGAATCGCCGTTGCGGTCGCGATGGCCATGGCCATCGCGACAAGCCCCACATGTTCCAGGGTTAACTCCAGCAGTTCACTCATCAATCCAGACTGCATCAGATACCATCCTAGGCATCGAGACAAGCGAGAAAGGCTCGCACCTCTTCGCCCCGCGCCCGCAGAAATTCCGAGGGCGTGGTCAGGATTTCCAAGCGCCCTCGATGCATCAGGCCGACACGTGTGGCGAGGAGCAGCGCCTCCCGCACGTCGTGCGTCACGAAGATCGCGGTCTTGCCCAGATCCCGGCGCAAGGCAAGAAACTGGCGCTGCAACTCCACGCGCGTGATCGGATCCAGCGCACCAAACGGTTCGTCAAACAGTAGCAAGGGGGGATCCGATGCTAAGGCGCGGGCGACGCCGATCCGCTGACGTTGACCGCCGGATAGCTCCTTTGGGTAGCGGTGGGCAAACTCCGCCGGGGGCAGCTCGACCTGAGTGAGCAATCCAGCGACGCGCCGGAGAATGTCTTGCTGCGGCCGGCCCTCCAATCGCGGCACCAAGCCGACATTCTCCGCGACAGTCAGGTGGGGAAACAAGCCAGCCTCCTGGATCACGTAGCCGATGCGGCGCCTCAGCCTGATAGGATCCCACGCTGTGGTGGGTGTCCCCTCCACCAGCACCGCTCCCTCGCTCGGCAGCAGCAACCCGTTCACCAGCTTGAGGACCGTGGTCTTGCCTGTACCGCTCCGCCCAAGCAGGACCAGGGTCTCGCCTGCTTCCACCTCAAACGACAGGTTACAAATGATATCGTTCCGGCCGAAGTGGTAGGAGACGTTTCGAAAGGAGACTATCGGGCTCGCCGGTGGAGTCACGGATTCGGGGTTGAGCCGGGTCTCACGAGCCACAGGTTCTCGGCAAAGGGCCATTCGCCGTCCACCCATTGCGTCTCGCACACAAAACCCGTGCGCCGAGCCATGCCGCGGATCTCTTCGACCACGTATTTGTGGCAGGCCTCGGTCCAGATGGTTTCGCCAGTTTGCAACGTGCAGGTGAAGTCGGCAGCCCGAATCCTTACGGTTTGTTTCTGCGTCGAGCGAAGATGCATCTCAATGCGCCGCTCGTCTTCATTATATCGGGCCTCGTGCGTGAAGTGCCGCAGCGTGAAGTCGCCGCCAAGCTCGCGATTGATGCGGGCCAGCAGATTGAGGTTGAATGCGGCGGTGACACCGGCGGGATCATCGTACGCTTGCAGGAGGTCGGACACCGGCTTCTCCAGGTCGGTGCCAAGTACCAGCGCATCGCCGGGCAACAACCGCCGCCGGATCTCGCGCAGGAAATGCTCGGCCGCAGGACGATCGAAGTTGCCGACCGTGCTCCCCAGAAACAACACCAGAAGCGTCTCCCCCATCCGGCGACGGGAGGCCACTTCGCTCAGGCCATCCAGATAGGATTTCTCCAGTCCCACGACGCTGACTGAGCCCAAGCTGGAGAGCGTGCGCTCGCACCTGGCCAAAGCCGATGGAGACATGTCAATGGGATAATAGACGACCGGTTCTCGTCGCGAGAGGGCTTCCAGAATCCACCGCGTCTTGCCGCCGCTCCCGCTGCCGAGTTCGGCCACGACCACCGGCGGAGGCAGGTGCACCAGGATGGTCGGGGCGTATCGTCGCAAGAGCCGTTCGTCCGCGCGGGTAAGCCCGTATTCCGGCAACAGGGTGATCGTCTCAAAGAGCGCCGACCCGATCTCATCATAGAGATAGATGGAAGGCAATTCTTTTTGACCAGGTTTGCTCAGGCCCTCTCGGACTGCTTGGGCAAACACCTCCACGTGAGTCGGCAACCTCTGGACCCGCGCGGACAGGCCGTCAGTTCTCAACGCACCGAAATCCGGCATAGACATAGGGATACCCTGGCCTGAACCAGTTGCGAAACGACCGGCGCAGTAGGCACGTCGCTGTTCCCGGCGACGCTCCCTTCAGAACATAGTGGGCACCATCGAAGAAGGGCGCCGAATACCCGGGATAACAAGACAACGGTTCGAACCCGTGAAATGGATGGAAGACCGTCGCAGTCCACTCCCACCCGTTGCCGACTAGTTGCGAGACTCCGAACGCGCTGTTTCCCAGCAGAGATGCAGTGACAGGGATGGGATCCCAGCGATGCAAACCAAAGTTGCCCCGACGCTCATCAGGGAACTCCTCGCCCCAGGGGTACGGCCGTTCATCCCCGTTGGACGATCCGTAGGTCGCCCGATGAAACTGCGCCTCGGTCGGCAGGGCCTTGCCTACCCATGCAGCATAGGCAAGGGCCTGCTCGTAGGTCACATAGACCGGCCAGTCGAGCGGCAGCGGAATTTCCCCCGCCATCGTGCGCCAGAACCACTGATCGGCTCGTTTGGTCCAGAAGTGTGGTGGATCGGCGCCGGCTCGGACAAATTCGAGGTATTGCTGATTGGTAACCTTATACTTGCTGATCGCAAATCCTGGGACCGTGACGACATGGGCATCGAATTCATTGTCCCACCCAAATCCTGCCCGACGTGCGCGGCCCAAAGTCGCCGTCCCGGCCGGTATGTCAATCATGGCATGCACAGGGGCGGGCCCGGAATAGGGCGGACTCGTCGGCCGAGCCAATTTCCGGTCTTGTGACAGATTGTGCAGGATGTAGGCGAAGGTCTCGGCATGCATCAGCCGATGCTCAAGGGCAACATGGAGGAACTGCTCCGCTGTTTCTTCCAGCACAGTATCGATCGTCTGACGGACGGCTTTGTTATACCGCTGCACTTCCGCCACCGATGGCCAGTCTGACGGCCTGTCATGTGGCAATTGCCCAGGCAGGGGATCGATTCCAAACGCGAACAGCCGGTCGAAGTCCGGGTCGCAGGAGGTCAAGTTGACTCCGCGCTGACCGATCAGATTCCAATCAAACGCTTCAAGATGTCCCAGGTAGAAAATAATCCGATGCCGTTCCGGGATGGGCCGTTCGTACAGCGAGTCGGGGCGGACCATGGCAAATAGCGCATCGGTGCAGGCGCGCGCCTGTGTGAGTGCTCGGATCAGATCGGTTCGTGCCTCCATGAGGGGATCCCTGAATCCTGCCCTTGAGAGCGATCAGTGAAACGGTGAAAGGCAGCGCAATTGTATACTAAGCAGCTTCGCGGAAGAAACCAAATTAGTCCATGCATCTTGGAACTGTCTTTTCATTGTTCGATGCCGGCACACTGCTGTCCTGCCACAATCACTCTATTGATTCGCATGCGAAACAGGTTAGAATGGTGAAAATGAACCGATGCCGAAGCGTGAGGTGTGAATGTCAATAAAATATGCGTTGTATCCGGGATGCGCTGCGAAGGGAGCCACGCCGGAACTGTATCAGTCCACGATGGCGATCATCGGTCGGCTTGGTATCGAGGTCATGGAGTTGACTGCTGCCTCCTGTTGTGGAGCCGGCGTCCTCGCAGAAGCAGACCCGGACGTGGCGCTGGCACTAAACGCCCGGACCTTCGCACAGGCCGAGCAGCTCGGCTTGGACGTCATGACGATCTGCGGCACCTGCCAGGGCGTGATGGGGGCGGCGAATAAACGGTTAAAGTCGGAACCTGGCTTGCTGGAGCGGATCAACCAGGTGCTGGCTCGCGACGGCATCACCTATCGCGGAACGGTTCAGGTGAAACACCTGCTCTGGATCGTCGTCCGGGAGGTCGGACTCCATCGTCTCGCAGAGCAGATCCGTATTCCGATGAGCGATTTCCGGATCGCGCCGTTCTACGGTTGCTATATTCTCCGGCCTTCCTGGGACCTGGGATTTGACGACCCGGAGAATCCCACCTCGCTGGAGAAAGTCATTAAGACAGTAGGTGGTGAGCCGGTGGCCTATGCCGGGCGCACCAAGTGCTGTGGGTTTCCGATCATCCTCGAAAAGGAAGCGATCGCGGTTGCGATGGCCGGGACGAACATGAAGGAGGCCAAAGACAAAGGGGCCGACTTCATGGTCACCCCTTGCCCGCTCTGTCACATGAGTCTGGACATCTATCAGGATCGGGCAGGCCAAGCCGTGAAGACCCATCTGAATCTCCCCATCCTGCATTTACCACAGTTGCTGGGACTGGCGATGGGTATCCCACCCAAAGACCTCGGTGTGTCACGCCATCTGGTCCCGGTGGATGCGATTATCCGGGTGGTTGAGAATCGTAGGACTCAGCAGAAGACTTCCTAAAGGAGCACACCTTGATGAAGGTTATTAATCTTTTGGACTATCAACAATTTAGCTTTGAGAAGATGAAGAAGAACAATATCTTTCAGACCCAGCGGTTTTTCTGCGATGTCTATTGTTTTGAGCCGGACCAGGAACAGAAGGGACATGTCCACGGCGACCAGGACAAGGTCTACCTGGTGCTGGAAGGGCAGGGGAAATTTAAGGTGGGGACTGAAGAGCGAGTCCTAGGTCCTGGACAAGGAACGATGGCGCCAGCCGGCGAGGAACATGGCGTGTTCAATCACACCACTACACGCCTCAGGGTCCTAGTGTTCGTCGCCCCGAACCCTTGATAGCTCGCAAAGCCCGCCGCAACGCACGACCTTCCTCTCATATCTCGACGATGCGCGAGGACGATGCTTATTCCTCGGAAAGTTTCTTCAAACGCCGGTCCAGAGCGAATCGCGTGAGGCCGAGATACCTAGCCGCCAGGCTTTTGTTGTAGTCAGCCACACGCATGACTTCTTCGATGATCGCGCTTTCCACGTCGGCCAAATCCTGTTTTCCCAGGGTCATTTCCACGCGCACGATCTGCTGATCGCCTTGGGTGACCGCAACCGTCATCTGCGGAGTCGCCTCGCGCAGTTCGCGAGGCAGATAGTTCGACGTGAGCGTTTTGCCTTGGCAGAAGATCATTGCTCGTTCAATGATGTTTTCCAGCTCTCGGATGTTCCCTGGATAGGAGTATCGCTCGAGAATCGCACGAACCTCTGGCTCAATGTCCAACACCTCTTTGCCGAATTCCTTCCCATACCGCACAAGCGCTCGCATGCACAGTGGGAGGATGTCTTCCACTCGCTTCCGCAGTGGGGGGAGTTCGAAGGCCACGACGTTCAGACGGAAAAACAGGTCTTCACGGAATGCGCCGCGCGCCACCTCCTTCTTGAGGTCACGGTTGGTGGCCGCGATAAGGCGGAAGTCTACCTGAATGTCGTCCATGCCACCCACGCGACGGAACGAGCGTTCTTGCAGGACCCGCAGCAGTTTGGCCTGCATCACCAGATCCAGATCACCGATCTCGTCCAGAAACATCGTCCCAGCCTCGGCCTTTTCGAGGAGGCCCAGCTTCCGCTGGTTGGCGCCGGTGAATGCGCCACGCTCGTAGCCGAAGAGCTCGCTCTCGAACAGTTCCCGCGGGATCGCCGTGCAGTTGACACCAACAAAGGGGCCTGCAGCTCGGACTCCATTGTGGTGCAGGACGCGCGCGATGAATTCTTTCCCTGTGCCGGTCTCGCCCTGAAGCAGCACTGTAGTTTTCGGATTCAGTGCCACGTCGCGAACCTGTGCGACCAATTGTTGCATCGCCGCACTATTGGCAACCAGATTGGCCAGAGTATACTGGCTCTCCACGTGCTCCATTTCGAGCGCGACCCGTCGG
>VBOJ01000075.1 GCA_005877775.1 Nitrospirota bacterium
GCCTTTGCAAGTGCGTTTCTGGTGTTATTGCTGGTGACGATGCTCGCGGTCCCGACGCTCCCAGCCAGACCTCGCCCTGATTTCACTGCGGCGCTGTTCGCGATCACGGGCGTCGCGCTGTTCTCCGCCATCTTTGCTTATTTGATTCTCCAGCAGCGGAATCGCCATCGGATGGCCAAACAGGCCCTCATTGAGATCGAACGGGTCCTCGGGCTTTATGATGAAGGGCTTTACCAGGTGGGCAAGGCGCTCTATCCGGAGGACTGGCAGACAGCCTGGCTGGGCGATCGCAGCGTGGTCGTCTATTTCACAGTCCTCGCCACGCTGACGGTGCTGGTCATCGCAGCCGTTTTGCTCAGACCGTGACAGGTAACGAGTGACGCGTAACAGTAACAAAAGTAGCTAGACCTGACCTAACTGCTCGTCACCTGTCACCAATCACTTGTCACGCGTCACTGATCACTCGTCACGGTTTTGGCGCAGCGGAAGCCGGTATAGCTGTTGCGCGTGTTCGGCAGCAGCTTGAAGCGTCCATAGGTCAGCAGATACTTAGGCAGTTCTGACCAAGATCCGCCGCGAAGCACTTTGAACTGCCCCTGTTCAGGCCCTGCTGGATTTCGCTCCGGGCTTCGCTCGTAATAGGCCCCGTCGTACCAGTCCTGAACCCACTCCCAGACATTGCCGGCCATGTCGTAGAGGCCGAAGGGACTGAGGGCCTTGCCATAGTGCCCCACCGGCATCAGGACCTGGCTGTAACTAAACCGCGCCCCGACGGCGAAGTTCGCCAGATCAGCCGTCGGCGTCTGATTGCCCCAGGGATACGCACGCTCATCGGTGCCTCTCGCTGCCTTTTCCCATTCGGCCTCTGTAGGTAAGCGCTTGCCCGCCCAGTGGCAATAGGCATCCGCGTCTTCCCAGTTCACCCCGACGACCGGTCGTTCGCCGTGGAGGTCCAGCTTGACCGAGTCCCACAACCACGGTGGCATATGACCGGTGGCAGCCAAAAATCTGGCATACCGCCTGGTGGTCACTTCATACAGATCCATGGAGAAGACATCGAGCCAGACTTTGTGGCGTGGCCGCTCATCCTCCAGCCCGATGGTCCCATCAACACCCATCCAGAATTCGCCCACGGGAATAACAGCCATCGGCGCGTCATCGCCTTTGCCGGCCTCACCGTCTTTTTTGGTGGGCTTGCGTAGTCGGTCGAGTTGGGCATCGGCTGGGAGAACCCAGGCAGAGAGGATCAGCAGGATGAGCATCGTCAGGAAGGCTGACCGACCGATCATCATTCATAATTCCGCATTCATCATGTTAATAGATCCGGCCCCCCACTACCCAGTGACGATCATCCGGCACATCAATCAATAGGCGACTCAGATTCAGCTCGGCCAACTGCGACGCCACTTCATCCTCCGTAAAAGCCGCCAGCAGGGAGTTATAGAAGTCTCGGCGAAGAATCGCTGGTTCATCTTTGGCATACTGGTCCACGATTGCTTGAGCCGCTTCCGACGACTCGGGTCGTAACAGATCCATGACCAGGACAAACGAACCGGGCTTGACCAACTTTTTGAGGTGGTACCAGAACTGGAGTGGATTGGGCAAGTGGTGAAGGAGGCTGTTGGAAATCCCGGCATCGGCCGGTTCAGGAAGGCTTAGGTTCTGAAAGCGTTCACACCGGAGTGCGATCCTGTCGCTCAGACAGGCGACCCGCACCGCATCATCGGCAAGTCGAATCATGGCCGGAGAGCCATCCACGCCCGTCACACGGCAGGCTGATAGCGAACGGGCAAGGCGGATCGGAATATCCGCCGGACCGCAGCCCAGGTCGAGTACATGTCCCTCGGTCATGTCCGGATAGGACCGGCGGAAGAGCTCGACGAAGCCTTGATTCTCCTCTTCGAAATCAGCCTTGGCATAGGCCAGCGCCTGTTCGGGATCATCCATCAATTCTGGTTCAAGCACGCGAGGCATCATGTCAATAACACACAAGAGCATATGGCTGATGGCAAATGGCGAAAGGAGGGAGTCAATGGTGAATGGCTAATGGTTAATTAACTTCATTCGGCTATTCCATAAACCATTAACCATCAGCCATCAACCATAGACCTATCCTCCACCACTACAAGGTCTCCTTGCCGCACCATCCCTTCGGCCAGCACCCGTGCATAGAGCCGACTCCAGCCAGGGTGTCGCTTCTGGGAGATACGTGTGGAGTCTCCGTCAAGGAACCATCGGGCATTGTGTTCGCACGGGGCGGTATAGCTCACGATCTCCAATTGCACAGTCTCCCCAATGCGCAAGCGATCGCCCGGCTCGAGCGCAGCCCAGTCCACCCCGCCCAGGGTTAGGTTCTCTCCGCTGGAACCAGGTCTGATCGGGTGCCCTTCAGCTTGCAGTTTCTCAATCACCTCGAGAGAATAGAGGCAGACCGCACGGTCCGGTCCGCCGTGGATCTTAGGACTCCGTTGGCGATCCCCGCTGACTCCCTCCACGGTGACGCGGGCCTCCGGCACTGGCAGTTTTGGCACCCCGCCGTTGGACACGCTGATCTGGTGCACATGGGGAAATGCACGATGTTCCATCACAGTTGACGCCAGCGTGAGCGGAAAGGTATGGTCAGCAAAGCCATGTCAGCCACTGACCAGCCCACACAACAGCGAACTAGAGAACAGACCCTGGAGCGGCTGATCGCTCGCGTTGATCGGCTGCTCGAAGGAGCTGGACGAACGAGCGCACGCTTCACGCGCTGGCGGCTCGCGATCTTCGTGGCCGGAGTGGTCTGCTCGGTCATCCCGTACAAACTGCAGTGGTACCACCTTGGGAACGCGGCGATGGGCTCGTTCCTGGTCGTCTTCCTGACTGTGGCTCACTATCATAGCAGGCTGGAAACCCGGATGCACCGGCTTCGACTCTGGCGCGGCATCAAACACACTCACCTCGCCAGACTCAGGTTGTATTGGCATGCGATTCACACCGTCGCGACGCCATCCCCTGATTCCCATCCCTTCGCAACCGACCTCGATATTACCGGCCCACATTCCTTGTTCAGTCTGTTGAACACCACGGTCTCCTCGAACGGACGAGACCGACTGGCTGCCTGGTTGCTGAATCAGCCATCCAGCCAAACGAACTGGCCGACACACTGGCTGGCCCGTCAGCTGCTAGTCAAAGAGCTGGCATCACTGTCTCTCTTTCGCGACCGCCTGGTCCTTGAAGCGTCCTTGATCGGCGAGGTTGCGCTCGACGGGCACCGGATTCACGCCGCACTTCAGGCACCGCCCGGGTTTCCTGGTCTTGTGCCACTGCTCGCAATCGAGACGGTTCTGGCCGCCGGCACCTTGGTGCTGGCCCTGGCCTCTGCGCTGGTCGGCGTGCGTGGCTACTGGCCCCTCTCATTCGGCGCCTATGCGATCATCTACATGCTCATCTCCGGCCAAACCGCCCCAATCTTTGGTCGGGCACTCTCGCTGCATCATGAGCTGGAGAAACTGGGTGCCGTGTTCCGGTATCTTGAGCGCCGGTCTTACAACGTGACGCCTCAACTGGGGCGCCTTTGCGCGCCGCTGACCAGCGGCGCCAGACGGCCGTCGGAATACGTTCAGCGATTCTCGCGTGTCTGCCAGGCCTTGAGCGTTCGGGCACATCCGCTCGTTCACCTGGCAATCAACGCGGTCGGTCCGTGGGATCTCTGGTGGATCTCTCGGTTCCAGAGACTGCACAAACAGGTGCTGCCGGATATCTCAACGTGGCTGGACAAGCTGGCAGAATTGGAAGCCGCTTCCGCTCTGGGCAATTTTGCCTATCTGAATCCGGCCTACTGCTGGCCCTCGCTACTCAGCCCGGCCGGGAACGGCCGGCCCGCGACCATTGTGGCGCAGGCGCTGGGTCACCCCTTGATCCCAGCCGCCCAGCGAGTCACCAACGACCTGAAGCTCTGGAGCGTCGGCCGCATCCTGATCATCACCGGCTCCAACATGTCTGGCAAGAGCACCTTCTTGCGGACGGTCGGCATCAACACCTGCCTCGCGCAAGCCGGCGCCCCCGTCTGTGCGGCTTCCTTCGAATGGACCTGGGTCAGGATTTCCTGCTGCATCCGGGTGGATGATTCGCTTGAAGCAGGGCTCTCGTTCTTTTACGCAGAGGTGAAACGGCTGAAGCGGTTGTTGGATGAAGCCCGCGATCGCTCCGCGCCCCCGGTTCTGTTTCTGATCGACGAGATTTTCAAGGGGACCAACAACCGCGAACGGCTCATCGGAAGCAAGTCATTCGTCAAAGCTCTGGCCGGCAGCAACGGCTTCGGCCTCATCACGACGCATGATCTCGAGCTGGCCGAGCTGGAAAAGGAAATTCCTAATGGCGCCAACGCCCATTTTCGGGAGACGGTCGAGGCCAACGAGCTCCGGTTCGATTACCGGCTGCGTCCCGGTCCCTGCCCGACCACCAACGCCCTCCGCATCATGGCCCTGGAAGGGCTGCCGGTGCCTGAAGGGAAGGATTGAACAGATCGGTAGAAGGCTTTCATGCAGTGTGAGGAGATGGCCGGCAAAGATATGCGAACGCAGGTGCTACGGTTCAAGCTGCTGGACTTCCATGCAAATCGTTGCGCCGCGGAGAGTATAATCAAGTCCCGATCGTGGATCTGCCTCTGGCAGACCCGGAAGGAGATTCAGTGCGCGCAGTGAGGGACGGTCAGCCTCCCTCTAGAACGGGTACGATGGAACGATGGAAATGCGCAGTGGAGCCAACCCAGCCGTCCCTGCCATGTGAGGCGGAACCAACCCTTAGGCGAGATGATGCCTGAACGTGATCTTGAAAAACTGCTGCGCAGCTATACAGCCGGCAAGTTGCCAGAAGAGGAACGTCGTGCGCTCTTCGAAGCAGCATTGCACGACCCGAGGCTCTTTGCAGCCTTGGCCCGTGAACAGGCGCTGAAGAACCGGCCGGACGATCCGCGCCGCCGCCGCCAAATCTTGGAGTGGTTGAGGCGATCGAGTTCCTGGGCAGCCCAGCCCTGGTTGGAACGGACTCTGGATTGGCTCCGACGCCCTGCCAATTGGGCACTCTCAGGGAGCCTCGCGTCAGCCCTGGTTGCACTCATCGCCCTCGGCCACCTGCTCCTTCAGGTTGGACCAACAACCCTCGAGCCCATGCTGACGGCTGACGCAGGACGCAGCGCTTCCCCTGGAGAGCCGCGTCGAACCGCACCAGTGAAACAAGCCTCTCCAAAGGCGAAGACCCTGCCGGCCCAGTCTACGGGTGGGCTCCAAGCGGAGAAGAAAGCGGGGAGCAGGAGTCACCCTGCTGAGACCACTCAGGAGACTGCATCCAACGCACGGCTGGCCAAGATAACTCCGGACAAGGCACCCGTCTCTTCTCTCCCATCTCGGGAATCAGCACCCGAAGCAGGCCCGAAATCGTCAACGCTCAATCCCGCCGGTCAGCCAACAGCACCTGCGGCGCCGTCCCCTCCTAAGGAAACACAGCAAAATCTCGCGACCACTCCTCAACCGGCGAGCCCTGAGGCAACGCCTGCCGACCCAGAGGAAGAAGCAATGGTTCAGATTCCACCAGAACTGCTCCCACCCTTGAGCAAACAGAAGAGCACAATCCGTCCAGGGCGAGAACAGCGGAGGGCACGCGCCCTCTTCTACGCTCAAGCGGAACCAACCAGAACGGACCCAGGCAAGACTGCGGAAGAGCAGCAGGAGCGACCGCTGATCGCCCAAGCTCAGAAGGCAGAGACGGAAGGTACAGCCCAAGGATTGGGGTTGTCGGGCCAGGTCGAGTTGCCCAACCCAGTAAGGAACCAGCCGATCGGCCTCCGGTACAGCATCCTCAAGCAGGGGAAAGAGGGAGTTGAGACCGAAGCTGATCCCGCCGAGCGCTTCGAGGCCAGCGCGACACTGACGTTGACGGTCGAGGTCAATGCACCAGGATTTCTCTACGTCCTGAAGCGAGACCCAGCCAGGCTCTGGACCGTCTTGCACCCCACCACGGAGCAGAAAGAAGCCACGGCTGCGCCAAATCCGCGAGTGGAGACCCGAACCCGCCTGGAGTTCCCGCTCGCCGGCTCGATGACCGCCAAGGACCAGCCAGTCCGCACAGATGCTTTCATCCTCTACTCGCGCCAGGCCCAGCCGGACCTGAACAGCATCATCACCCTCATCACCGGGGACCCCAGCCAGGGTGGCTCGCGCGCGGCCCTCGTAGACGCCTTCATCCAGCGGGCGCGGCGCAATGCCGAACTGCAGCACTTCCTCGTTCAAAAAATGGATAGCACCAAGAAAGGCGCACCGAAAGAACGTGCCGTCTATGTGGTGGACCTGGCGCCCGATCCGAGCTCACCCGTGTTCGTGGAAATCACCGTCTCGCAGCAATAACAGCACCTGTCTATCCCCAGAAGGGTGATGGTCTCAAGCTTTTCCCTGTTCAGGCGGGGGTCGTCACGATCTTGTGCTATAGTAAAGGGGTCATCCGCGAAGAAGCGAACGACCACTCAGACAAGGAGGGAACGCGATGCGACACCCCATGCGAGCCGCGCTGCTTTTGCTCCTTATTCTACCCCTCACGCTTACCTTGTCATCCTGCACACTGAAGGCGACCCTCGACACCACGAGCGACGGCCTCACCAACTTCCTGTCGTCCACAACGCCTGGAGCTTGGTTCACGAGTGAGGGCCTCGTCAAAGACCAGCACAAAGTCACAGCGTTCACGACGCTGAATTTCCAGAACCTGAAGGAAGACATGGCACGAGGCCAGGGTGAGTATCTTACTTCCCTGGGGACACTGATCGGTGTACCGGCGGATTATCAGGCCGAGTTCTCCGCACTTGCGCAGGCGAAATACCCGTACTTGGTCAGCTCAGACCGGACCACGCCGGGCGAGATGCTTGCCACCCTGTCCCGCGAGTTGTCGGCGAGTCCGATACTGAACAAGCTTAGCGTAAGGAACTAACGACTGGCGCTGCGCTCCGCGAAGCTGATCGGTCTGTCGTCGGGTGGGCCGGAATCACGGACGATTCCGGTGCCGATCGGTATCCCGTCTCGGAAGACCACGTAGTTCGATGAGATGGCTGGGACGCGGGCGCCTGGCAAGATCACTCCGACCAGGTTTAATGGATCGGCGCCTGAAATCTTAATGACCTGAGAGGCCCTCTCCCCGGCCTTTCTCTCTGCCCGCCGCAGCGCCCGCAGCGACTCGACGGCTTCCGGCAGCGCGAACTGCTCTCCGGTGAAGCCGCTGATAAATCGCCCGCCTCGAATCTCGCTTCGCAACTCCAGACGCCGGTACTGGACCAAGAGATCCCGCCAGGCCAGATTCAGCGCCTCGCGTCCGAGTAGATCGCGGAACACCACGCCATACCGGCGGAGCAACTGACGGGCCACCGGCTCCGCAGAGCTAATGGCTAATGGCTGATGGCTAATGGCCGGACGCAGGAGTGACCAGCGGCCGACCGCATGGCGCGGCCGCCTCGTGCGTTCGCGTCCTTCAGCCCGCCGGCGACGAGGGTCCATGAGGGCTCGTAGATTGTCGAACCCATCTGCCGTCACGAGACCGGCCGCGACCAATTCCCAGAGCCCATCTTCGACCTCTGATTGAAGATGCCCGGTGCCCCTGACCACATCAGCAAAGAAGCTGGCGCCACGGTCGTGCAAGTATCGATGGAGGTCTTGGGCGATCGCCGACAGGCCGGACAACGGGCCCATCCGCTGTTTCTGGGCTTCTTCTCCAAATGCCGCTAACAGCCAGTTCGCTTCCTCGCGAGGGAACAGACTGATCGGCGCGACGCTGGTCGGGATGATTCGCTGCGGGCGTCGCCCCGGCTCAGATTCCGGTCCACCCACCAATCGAGGATGAGGCGTGAGCCGTCCCCAGCTCACCGCCCCGCTGAGACAGAGCCGGTCGAGCGATTCGGGTTCATACTTGGCCATCCTCGTTCGAAAAAGCTGTGGTTCCCATGCCGAGGCTGCTGCCTCAAAACCAGCCAGTTGGCGGATGATTTCCAAGAGACCTGCCTCGCCGTGCAGTCGAGATCCGGACGAAACATGTTGCCATTGAAACAGAAACCGCATGAAGTCCGGTGCCGTGACCGGCTCGATCTCGCGCCGGAGTGTGCCGATGGTGAGCCGATGAATGCGCGCGAGCAGCCGGCGGTCGCACCACTCTTGCGTCTTTGCGTCCGTAGCGTCCCTTGCGTCCATCGAGACAGCCGCCGTTGCCGGGCTTTGGCGGCCCGCCGAAGCAAGCGGAGGCGTGGACGCCACAGACGCTGCACGCGCGGCGTCGGGTCGGAAGCGGCCACGGAGGACTTGGCCCTGTGACTCAAGCTGCAGCAGAGCGGTGATGATGTCTTGGGTTGGAAGGTGCAGCCTATCGGCTAGCTCTTCAGCGGTGGTAGGACCGGTGCATTCCATCCAGCCTTGGACGATCGCGAGGATCGATGCTTCACGTTCCGGAACTGCGGCTGATGTGAACCCCTCCCGTCTAGGATTGAACTCGGCGTCAGGGAACAGGCCCCGGATGAGAGCCAGCCGTTCGGCCGCCACCCAGCCACGTATGCTGGACGTGAGGCGTGAGGAGTGAGGTGTGAGGATGGGTGTTTCCGATAGACCGATCTCAAGCACAGTCGCACGACCGGCCTGTGTCAACGCCGGCAGGTACGTGACCCAATCACTTCCCTGGCCTTCCGGTACCCAGGTGAGGGTGAGCAGGGCATCGTGCAACTCGTCTGCGTCTCGCACGACCGGCCAAGCCTCTTCCGCCACTTCGGCAATCGCGGCCTGATCCAGCGCACCGATGTTGCCCGCCAGGTCCGGCGGCAGGCTTCGGCGCATCTCCACCGCTCGCGCGCGCCGTTCTTCCAGCGGCGCGTCATCCAGGTAGGCATAGGGATTGGCATTCAGGATTTCATGACAGAAGGGCGACGGCATCGGTGTATCCACCGCGACGCACTGGACTGCTCCCTGCTCGATCCGTCTGAGCAGCGTTTCCAGCCCGTCCACATCCATGGCCTCTGTGAGGCAGTCGCGAATGGTTTCTTGGACTAGCGGATGATCAGGGGTGGCTAGATAGCCCGTTCCGCCTGGATGGTTGTCCTGGCACGCCGTCGCCGCAGGGAACACGGCGGCCAGCAGATCCTCCGCGCGCATGCGCTGGATCTGCGGGGGCACCCTTTGCCCATTGGCAAACCGGAGCAGGGCGAGCGCGCGCGTGGCGTTCCAGCGCCAACGGCTCATAAACATCGGTGCAGCCAGGATGGCCTGTGTCAGCACCTCACGCACGGTCTCTGACCGCACGAATCCGAAGACCGCATCGAGCGGGAAGCTGTGCCGCTCGCCCAAGGAGATGACGACTCCCTCGTCCGTCGCGGCAGCCTGCAGTTCGACATCGAACGTCGTACAAAATCGTTTTCTGAGCGCCAGCCCCAGCGCACGGTTGAGCCGCCCGCCGAACGGCGCGTGCAGGACCAGTTGCATCCCGCCGCCCTCGTCGAAGAACCGTTCGGCAAAGATCGTCTGCTGAGTCGGCACTGCTCCCAAGACGGCGCGGCCAGCTGATACATAAGCCACAGTCTGCTCGGCCCCCCGCCGGTCCAGGCCGCACTCCGTTTGAAGCCACGTGAGGGGTGAGGCGTGAGGCGTGAGGTGAGAATCGGGGTTCAGGACTGCCTCCTTCGGAATAAGTCGATCCAAATCCGCCCGGAGAGAGGCCACTTCGGCAGAAAGCTCGGCTGTGCGGGATGGGGCTTCACCACGCCAGAAGGGAATAGTCGGCGGTGCGCCGTGGGCATCCTCCACCCGGACCCTCCCGGTCTCCACGCCGCGAATCCGCCAGGACGAGTTGCCCAACAGAATGATATCTCCGGCCAGACTTTCCACCGCAAAGTCTTCATCCACTGAGCCGACGATCGTCCCCTCAGGCTCGGCAACCACGATATAATTGGCGGTGTCCGGGATCGCCCCTCCTGAGGTAATCGCCGCGAGGCGGGCTCCCCGTCTGGCGCGAATGCGCCTATTGATCCGATCGTGATGGAGATACGCATGGCCCCGACCACGGCTGGTGGCAATGCCGTCCGCCAGCATGCGGATGACCGCATCAAACTCCCGTCGTTCTAGGTCATGATAGGGATAGGCGCGCCGGCACAGGGCAAACAGTTCATCCTCTCGCCACTCCTGGGTGGCCGCTGCTGCCACGATCTGTTGGGCTAGGATGTCCAGTGGCGAGGATGGGACCTCGATGCGATCCAGGGTCCCGGCGCGGATCGCTCTGACCAGTGCTGCGCATTCGATCAGCTCATCGCGGGTCGTGGCAAAGAGCCGGCCTTTCGGCAAGGCGCCCACCCAGTGACCAGACCGCCCGACCCGTTGCAGACAGACGGCAATCGCGCGGGGCGAGCCGATCTGGCAGACCAGATCCACCGTCCCCACGTCGATGCCGAGTTCCAAGGAGGCAGTCGCGACCACAACGCGTGTCTGTCCTCGTTTCAGCCGTTCCTCCGCCGACAGGCGGATCTGTCGGGACAGACTGCCGTGGTGGGCGGCCACTACCTGCCCCCCCAACTGTTGCAGCCGCTCGCCGAGATAATGGGCCACCCGTTCTGCCAGCCGTCTGGTATTGACGAAGACCAGGGTGGATCGGTGCTCGCGGACGAGGTCTGCCACCCGGTCATAGATGTCACTCCAAATCGCGTTCGTCGCCACCGCACCTAACTCATCCTTTGGCACCTCCACCGCCAAGTCCATCTTGCGGCGATGGCCGATGTCGATGATCTGACAGAGATCCGTGAGGCATGCCCGACCTCCAGAGGCTTCCGCCTGCGGGCCGTAGCCTTTGGCGGAGAGCTCCGGCGGACGGGAGGGGTGACCCGCCTGCCGAAGCCCTGCGGCGGGCAGGGGCATGAAGGCCGACTCCGGGACCGCTTCCCGATTTCCCACCAGGAATCGCGCGATGGTTTCGATCGGTCGTTGCGTGGCAGAGAGGCCGATGCGAACCGGTGTGGAGCCGGCCACTGCGTCAAGTCGCTCCAGCGACAGAGCCAAGTGCGCGCCGCGCTTGTTCGGTGCCACGGCGTGGATTTCATCCACGATCACGGTTCGCACATCGCGTAGAATCTGGCGACTCTTCTCCGCCGTGAGCAACAGGTAGAGCGATTCCGGGGTCGTGATCAGAATATGAGGCGGGCGTCTGAGCATCTGCTGACGAGCCCACGCGGGCGTGTCGCCTGTACGGACCGTCACGCGGATCTCGGGCATCAGCCATCCGGCTGCCAGCGCCGCATTCGCGATCTCAGCGAGGGGCTGTTGCAGATTTTTCAGAACGTCGTTGCTAAGCGCCTTCAGCGGCGAGACGTAGACTACCTGAGTGCGGTCTTCCAGTTCGCCAGCGAGGGCGTGTTTGAAGAGGGAATCAATGCAGGAGAGAAAGGCGGCCAGCGTTTTCCCGGAGCCGGTTGGCGCGGCGATCAGGACATCCGTCCCGGACGCAATGGCGGGCCAACTCTTGGCCTGCACGTCAGTGGGTGAGCCGAAGCGGCCACGGAACCACTCAGCAATGATCGGATGGAACTGTGAGAGGGACATTCCACGCTCCCCTCAGTCGTCGATGGCCAAACAGAGTCAGGCGCGGCCACAAACCTCGCACACCTCGGGGTGGCTGGGATGATCCCTACTGCGGCCGTCATCACCCGTTGCATCAGGGAAGCAACGGGTACCCGGCACATTCCGATTGTGCGCGGTGCGGGAGCACGGGGATCGTCCCAGCCACCCCGTCAACCCCTTTTTCACCAGTCTGCTAGAAGCGGAGCAGCCAGATGACCGTGAGGCAGACCATGAGGTTGTTCAGCATATGGGCGACTATGCCGGGAATCAAGCTACCGGTCTTTTCGTAGGCCCATGCCCAAAGAAGCCCGCTCCAGAACACGCTGACAAACCCCACCATACCATAGCCATGAGCCATGGCAAAAATCATCCCGCTGATCAGGGCCGACGTACCCCATCCGAACTTTCGCCGAAGGGTGGCAAAGAGCAGCCCGCGAAAAACAATCTCTTCAAACACAGGAGCAAGACCCACATATTCCAGCAGACTCACCGCCAACACCGAACTGCTCCCCCAGACCAGGTCGCTGTCGAACCATTCGGTCCAGTGACTCGACAGGCTCAGGGCGTCAGTCGCGAGGCTCACCCCCCATTCACCCAGCAGTCCGACCGCGACCACGGCCGGAACGGCCAGTCCACACCGGACCCAGCCGGCCGACGACGGCCATAGGCCCAGGCCCCCTCCGAACCCCAGGCCGGTTGGTTTCAACAGATGGCGATAAGCCAACACGAGCAACGGCAAGTTGGTCACAGGCAGAGCCATGATCCTGAGTAGCGGGTTATCCATTTCAAGAAACAGTAAGCCGAGCGCCAGCACCGCGCCGATCGCTCCCCCACGAATCATCACCACCAGGCCAGTGCGTCCACGCCACAGAGGCGGGAGCGGAGCCTTCCCGACTTTCAGGGCGTCCAGTCTGCCACGCTGCCTCACTAGCACAACCAGCAGCACGAGGGCGCCACTCAGGATGAGCGGCAGCTCGACCGCGAGCAATTCGCGCGTTCGTCGGAGTAAGGGGGCTACGCGCGAGGCTGACGCCTGCTCGATGGACGCGAGGAGTGTACGATGGCCGGCCCGCATCGCCAAATTCATCGCGAGTCGGTCATAAAACCAGCCGCCTGGAAGCAGCTCTGCCAGCTCGGCCTGCAGGGCCATCTCAATAGCAGGATCTGTCCTGGGCTCCAGATAGCCGGCTTGAATTAACCGGACGAAGGAGGGAAAGGGATCCTCACGACCTTCCCATTCTTTGATCCTTGCTCGAACCAGATCCAAGCGGCCGGCCTCCGCTTCCAGGACAGCGAGACGGAGCTGGACCAGGGGATCAGAGGAATAGGCAGCGAGTTCCTCGTACCAAGTAATGGCCTGCGCCAGTTCGTTGATCCCATTCCCCATTGTCACATCATAGAGTTGACGCTCCCAGGCTGGCGCGCGCGCGAAGGCTTCTTCCAAATCCATCATGCGGTCGACCATCAGAGCCAGCGCCCGCTCCGGCACCGGGACCCGCTCCAGACTGGGCACAGCGATCATGAGCCACCCGAACGCCAGGGCGGCGGCCAGCAGGACGAGCGCGGCGAGGACCGTCAAGACCGGCGAGAAACGGGGTTCGTGCGGATTGAAATCTGAAGAGAGGGACTCTTCCTGCACCGCGCGCAGAGCTCCCTCGTTTGGGCTGGTGAGTGACTGGTTGGTGAACTCCCGGTTGTTCAAGCGGGCGGCAGTATAGCATGGCCTCCCCAACGGGTGAAACCACGTTTGAGAGGTGCTCGGTTCCGCCCGAGCGTCCGGAGAGTGGCGGGAACAGAGGCAGTTCGGTATACTAGCCGCCACGACGGTCGGCTTGCAGGAAGGAGCCAACTGTCGATCCTCCAACTGGAAGAATCAGGCGCGGTAGCATGGCAAATCCGATCCTCGAATTTACGCCTCCGCCTCGGTTACTTCTGGGCCCCGGCCCCAGTATGGTCCATTCTCGCGTCCTCCGCGCAATGGCAACACCCTTACTCGGCCATCTGGATCCAACGTTCCTGCAGCTCATGGACGATGTGCAACAGCTGCTGCGGAACGTGTTTCGCACCGCCAACCGCTTCACCATCGCAGTCTCCGGCACCGGCTCAGCAGGCATGGAGGCTGCGCTGGTGAACCTGATCGAGCCAGGTGATCCGGTGGTGGTGGGTGTCAACGGCCTATTTGGGGCCAGAATGGCCGCTATCGTGGAACGATGCGGCGGTAAGCTGTTCCGAGTGGAGGCGCCCTGGGGCAAGATCATTGAGCCTGACAACATTCTGAAGACACTCAGCCAGTCCGGCCCAATGAAGATCGTCGCCCTCGTTCATGCGGAAACCTCCACCGGCGTATCTCAGCCGCTGGAAGAGATCGGTACCCTTTGCCGAGACCATGGTTGCCTCTTGGTCGTGGACACGGTCACGTCTTTGGGAGGCCTCCCGGTGGAAGTGGACGGCTGGGGGATCGACGCCTGCTACAGCGCTACCCAAAAGTGCCTGAGCTGCCCGCCTGGTCTGGCCCCGCTGACCCTGAGCGAGCGCGCGCTGACTGTGATCCGTAATCGCAAGACCCCCTGTCAAAGCTGGTATCTGGACCTGTCCCTGCTGGCGGATTATTGGACGGAGGGCAAGCGGGCCTACCATCACACTGCGCCGATCTCGATGCTCTACGCCCTTCGAGAAGCGTTGCGCCTCGTCGAAGAAGAAGGCCTCGCGGCACGCTTCGCTCGCCACAGGCTGAACAGCGCCGCGCTGATGGCCGGCCTAACTGCGCTTGGTCTGAGTCCGTTGGCTAGGAACGGGCCCCGACTGCCGAGCCTCAATTGCGTCACGTTGCCTGCTCACGTCCAAGACGCCCCGGTCAGGGCCTCGCTCCTCCAAGAGTTTGGCATTGAGATCGGCGGTGGTCTCGGTGCCCTCCAAGGCAAAGTCTGGCGTATTGGGTTGATGGGCGAGTCCTCCACGAGATCCAACGTGTTGACCCTGCTCAGCTCGTTGGAGAAGATCTTTCTCCGACGTGGATGGATCGCACGGGCCGGGATCGCCTTGGAAGCCGCATCGCAACTCTATCTCAGTCAGAGTCAGGGAACCCACACCGAAGCGCCGGCCCCAACGCACGCATGAAGGCCTGCTCAGCAAGGGCCTCACTCCTCAAGAGAGGTTGATAATCGCCATGACACGAACGTTGAACTGGGGAATCGTGTTCGTCTTCAGCGCTCTCATCGGCGCGCTGGGCTACTGGGGTCTCTCGCGGCTCATGGCGGAAGCGGATACCACGGCTAGGATCCCGGCGGAGACGGTCGCGGCTTATGTCCACGCGGTCATTGACGCCAACCGCACCGTCTACACGACGCACGTGGTGGACAAGATGCAGGAGAAACACATCGTGCCGGCCCTCGAACATTGGAAACAGGAAGCCGCGCTGCCCCTGCCGGCCCAATTCCTAATGGAAACAGGCAAGCTTGTCGGAGAGAAGGGAATGGGGATCAAGTACCGACTGGCAAGCCTCACGCCCATCTATGTCTGGAATGCACCGACGTCGGACTTCGAGCGAAAGGGACTTGAAGCTGTGAGCAAGAATCCGAGCCAGCCCTTTACCGGGTTCATCCGCGAAGGGGGGAAACGGTTCTTCAAGGCCGTCTATGCCGACACCGCCGTCTCGCACACCTGCGTGGACTGTCACAATGCGCACGCCAACAGCCCCAGGCGGGACTATAAGCTGCATGACGTGATGGGCGGCATTATTATCACGCTCCCAGTCGGGCAGTAGGACCCCGTCCTGAGTGAGTGCACTCTATGAAGCTGGCGATTCGGGATGCGCGAGTGCTTGACGGCCGAGGACAGGCGCGGGAGCAGGCGACGCTTCTGATCCAGGACGACCACATTGAGGCAATCGGCGATGACCGTCAGGTGAAGGTCCCACGCGGCACGAGGGAGATCCATGCCCGTGGGATGACCGTGCTTCCGGGATTGATTGATTGCCACGTCCACCTCTGTCTCGGCGGGGACGCGGATGTGCTTCGCACGATCCGGGAGGAAGATCCCGCCCTCACGTTGCTCAAGGCCGCTCGGTTCGCGCGAACGACTCTCGAATCTGGCTTCACGACGGTGCGCGACCTCGGGTTTCGCGATCACTCGATTTTTTCCCTCAGACAGGCCATTCAGGACGGCTTCCTGCCCGGTCCCCGTATTGTGGCGGCGGGGCTGGCCGTCTGCATGACCGGAGGCCATGCCCGCTTCATCGGTCGGGAAGCTGATGGTCCAGTGGAAGTGGTGGCGGCGGTTCGTGAGCAACTGGCGAGGGGAGCGGAGGTCATCAAGTTTATTGCGTCCGGAGGGGTGCTGACTCCAGGCACTTCACCGGACTCTCCGCAGATGACTCCTGAAGAACTGGAAGCCGGCATGGCCGAGGCCCGCAGAGCCGGACGTCGCGTCGCCGCTCATGCCCACGGCGCCGAGGGGATGAAGAACGCGATCAGGGCCGGCGCCCATTCGATCGAACACGCCACGCTGATGGATGATGAGGCTGCAGCCTTGATGCGAGAGCAAGGGGTCTTCATGGTCCCGACGCTCTCGGCCCTCGCCACGACTGCCGATTGCGGGCTTCCCTGTGGCATTCCCGAGACGGCCGTGCTCAAGGCACGAACGATGCGGGCCCGGCACGAAGCCAGCTTCAAGAGGGCCCACCGAAGTGGTATCCCCATCGCGTTCGGGACCGATGCAGGCACCCCCTTCAACCATCACGGGGAGAATGCGCAGGAACTTGACCGAATGGTTGCTCTCGGCATGAGCCAGATGGAGGCCATCGTCGCAGCCACGGGCTCTGCCGCCAGATTGTTGGACATCGAGCACCTGGTGGGTACCATCGAGGTGGGCAAGCAAGCCGACCTGTTGATCGTTGACGGAAACCCGCTCAAGAAGATCAGCCTCCTTCGAGATCGGGATCGCATCATGGGCGTGATGCAGGCCGGCCGGTTCGTCAGTGGGCCAATGGCTCACTGACGACGTTATTCGTGAACCGTTATTCGTTAATCCAAAGAGGCTTCTCACGGTTAACGTTTAACGAGTAACGTCATTCACCGTCTCACGTAGAACAGCTCCAGCGCGTCCCGGAACCCGGTCAGACGACCGCGCTGGAATGCCTCCTGCAGACGTCCCTTCACCTCCTCGATTTGATCTTCATCCTCCCTCAGGACCACACGCTGGGAGATCATCATCTGTAGCGCCACAGCCAGCAGTCGCTTGGTTCTGGCTACCATGTCGGGCGTTACAAATTCTGGCATGACCTGTGACGCACGCTCCCTGACGATCGTCTCATGAAAGCTGTCATAGCCCTGCTGCTCAACCGTCCGTTCCCTGATGATCGCCAGCTCAGCCTTGACCCGATTCGCATCCTTCATCAGGATTGCGAAGATCTCCTTCCTCCCTTCATCATGCAGTTTACGCTCCATCTCCTCAACGATGACGGTGGGGTCGGGCGGTTCCTCGCTCGCCTCAAAGGCTCCAAAGCGCAAGCGTTCATACGTTTTTCGTGACTCCGGATCGCCGATGACTTCGTAGGCGGCGTTGATTTCACGGATCTTCGCCTCCGCTTCCTGGTTGCCGGGGTTCCGGTCCGGATGGTACTGAAAGGCCAGCTTCCGGTAGGCCCTCTTGATCTCTTCGTCAGAAGCATCTCTCGCAACACCGAGCGTCTCGTAGTAGTCGAGTCTGGCCATCGCAGCGCGAAACTATAGCATCGGGTGTCCGGACCCGCAACACATCGGAATTTCCCCGATCGATGCGCACGCGCTCGTGTTTCCGTGTTGACTTGACACAAGTTCGAAACCTGCTTAGCCTGGCACGCCGTTATGCCCGAGAACCACGTCATGAACCACACTTCCTGGCGCCACGGCGTCACGCGTTATCAATGGCTCGTCCTGCTCGTCGCCTGGCTGGGATGGGTCTTCGATTCCATGGATGCAACGATCTACGCCATTGTCCTGCATCCAGCGTTGGAGGAGCTGCTCCGGACTTCCGTCGCGGACGGGCTGGTTAGCCATGAAGTCATCGGCTGGTACGGCGGATTGATCTTTTCGATTTTTCTCATCGGCTGGGCGGTGGGCGGCGTGCTGTTCGGCATCGTCGCCGACTACTTTGGGCGAACGAAGACCTTGATCATCACGATCCTCGTCTACTCCCTGTTTACGGGCCTCGCCGCGCTGTCAGACACATGGTGGCACTTGGCGATCTATCGGTTCGTGACTGCGCTGGGGATTGGCGGCGAATGGGCTGCCGGCGCGGTGATCGTGGCGGAAGTCTGGCCAGAAGAGAAGCGTGCGAAAGCCGCCGGCATTTTGCAGTCAGCCTGGGCCGCTGGCTTTTTCCTCGCTGCCGCAATCAACCTGCTCTTGCAGAGCTATAGCTGGCGGGTTCTGTTTCTAGTAGGCATCCTGCCGGCCTTCATGTCTCTCTTCATCTTTATGTGGGTGGAGGAACCAGATCGGTGGGTCAAGTCCCGCTCGCAAGAACTCCTCTCAGGCGCGGGACGGCGGGTGAAACTCCTGGACCTGTTCAAGGGAAATCTTCTGCGCCCTACGTTGGTCGGGTCATCGCTCGCCTTCGTGGCAGTCTTCGGACTCTGGGGCGCGACCAACTGGGTGCCGACACTGGTGCGGGAATTGCCGGACTTACAGGGGTTGGACCGGGCCGTACAGTCCACCTACGTGAGCTATGCGATCATGGCGCTCAATCTTGGGGCCCTCGTCGGCTACTTCTGTTTCGGCCCGATGGCTGATCGCTTCGGACGCCGTCCCATCTTCGCCGTGATGTGCGCGGGAAGCCTCGTGATGTTGCCGATCACGTTTCTGACGCCCCCCGCTTATGCCGATGTCCTGCTGCTCCTGCCGGTGCTGGGCTTCTTTAACAACGGCATCTTCAGCGGCTTTCCCATTTATCTGCCGGAACTCTATCCCACCAGCCTTCGCGCGACCGGTGCCGGGTTCTGCTTCAACGCTGGACGGATCCTGGCATCAACAGGCCCCTTCCTCACCGGATTTCTCGTGACATCCCTGGGCAGCTTTGGGCGAGCCGCCAGCGCCGTGGCACTGATCTACCTGGTCGGCCTGGCGATCCTGCCCTTCGCGCCCGAGACGAGGGGGCGGCCGCTGCCCGACTAGTGCCGTTCCAACTTGATGGGCATCATGACGACCGAGGCTCTGTGTCCAAGACCTTAGCCCATCCACAGCGCCACAGAGAGCTCGAAAAGTTGGAACGGCACGAGCAGCCCTACATCCCTGATTCGGACTCTGCCAGGGTCAGCATCTTGCTCCGATGAGCCGTGAGGTCATGCACGTTCTCGATGGCTTGGGGCTCCTGGTCCGCCCATTGGCTGGGCCCCATGTCGCAGAGACCCTGAAAATGGGCGCCTTCTTCTATCGAGAACGACGGTGCATGAACCTCGCCGATCAGGACTCCGGATTTTAGGAGCTGCACCTTCTCGCTCGCGGTGATCGTGCCCTTGATCTTTCCATTACAAATCACGATGCCGGCGGTGATGATGCCCTTGATGACGGCATGTTCTGCGACCACGAGGGTACCCTTGGCGTGAATCTCACCTTCGAAGCGGCTATCGATGCGGACCGTGCCGTCGAAGGTCACCACGCCGTGGAAGGTGACGTCTCTGCCGAGGAAGGTGAAGTTCTCGCCTTCGCCTTGGCTGTCTGGTTTCTTGCTGTTGTGGTTCCACATCATGGTTTCCCCTGTGAGCTACTTGCCAGGAGGTGCAAAGTGGTACGTAATCCCTGTCATGAACGTATGCCCCATGTAGTCTCCGGTGATCCCGTTTTCCACAAAGCGGAAGGTCGCACGATCGTATTTGTACTCGCCAAACAGGGCCACTTCCTTTGTCAGGAACAGACGCGCGCCGCCGACCAGGTGAAGGCCGGGGCTCGTATCCGTGTCTTTCGCAAAGGCGCCTGTGGCCTTTGCAAAGTTCAATCCGAGCCCCATGCCAGCATAGGGCTGGAACTTCTCGCCCGGATAGCGGCCCATGAGGCTGAAGGCCATAGTCGAGACTCGCGTCAGAGCCCCTGGAACGCCGGCTAGTCCCCCAGGAGTGAACTGAGCAACCTGGCCATTGAGATGCGGGGTAGTTGTGTAGAAGTCAGCCTCGACACCAAGCCATTTGTAGTGCTCAAAATAATGTCCTGCCTTCACTCCGTACGTAAAAGAGTTGTTCAGGTCAAAGTTGTTGCTCCTACCTGCTCCTGCGCGAACTCCGGTGCCAAAGACGCTGCTGAAGTCCTCTGGGATGGTGAAGCCAAGCTGGCCGCCGAGGTACGATTCGGCAGAGGCCAGCGAAGGCAGAAGGTGAATCACCCCGATCACGATCGCGAACAAGAATGAGGACACGTAACGGTCCTTTCGCATGGTCACCTCCTCATAAGCAGCAGGATGCTGCTTGGGCATTGTGGGAGTATCTGACCCTGTGTTCGAGAACCCCTCGGGGAGGGATGCCCCACAGGAGGACGATGGGGCATCCACGTGGCGGGGCACAACCGCCGCGCTTCCCTCTAGGGTCTGGGATGAATGGTCATAGGTCAGGGCGGGGAATCGGGCACATACCTTCCGCCAGGTCAATATCGTGAGCAAAGGGGGTGCCGAATCGTGAGATCATCTATGTTCTTATTTTTATTAGATTTTTTTACGGAGTCCCATTGCTGAAAATAGCGTGATGAAGGGAACAGCCTACACGGTTATTCCGGTATAGAGCTGATCTCGCTGAATCTAAAGACATGCGATTGTATGGATTTTCCTATAGCAGGTGGTGAGAAGAAGCCGCATCCAATGACCGAACAGTTGCTGAGTGACCGATGGTCTGTCGGTATAGACCAACAAGGAGAACCGCGGTGATGGCGGCGATGGCAGCCGGATCCAGAGCCTCTCGTTCCACAAGATGGCCATGCCACTGGTTGTAAAAAATGTCTCGGTGCTGAACGACGAGACCGCGACGGGACGGAATGGGAAACGTATCCTGTGTTGTCGAACGGAGTAAAGAAGGCGAGGCCTAGGCCTCCGTTGATCATGGCATCGAGACCCCCCTGTGAGCCGGTAGCAGAGAAAAGGTAGCGCCCCCGCCTGCTATGGAAATCAGCCCTGTGGGCATCATGAAAAGCCGTGGCCACGACGCGATGCCTTCGACGGCGGCAGAACAGCATACCCTGCCTTCTCTAAGGTTTTCCGCGATACTGTGGACCCTTGGGGGTGACCCGGTATGTCTTCGGTCAGATTCCACAATTCGAGTGGCTGGCGTAATCTGGCCTTGTTATCTGCCAGATAACCCACGAAGATTGCCGGAGCTGGGGGGCGTTGAGATACCGTGGCAGTCTTCGTGGTTTTACCATTGTCCATATCCTCTCCTCCTTAGTCTCCATAGATCATCAGGATCTTGTTCCCTGGCCGATTCCAGCATCACGCTGAGTGTCGCCGCGAACCCAAGGTCTTAGACACATCCGGTTGCCTCTCCCACAGCAACTTCACGCTTCTCTTTCATGAGGCCTCCCTGGTTTTCTCGACATTGATGATTAGCGTCCACGTTTAACACTCTGTACGGTCTTTCCTTGCACAGATACTGCACAGCCTCTTCAGCGTCTTCCCTCCTGGAGCAGTTGACGCAAGCGTAGAAATGGCCCACCAATCCTTCCAGCATGTCGATCACACGCTCCGGGAACATCATCCCCCGACACTTTTTGCACGTGCGCATCTTCGACCTCCTGCTGCAGATTGAGAAACGTGGGTTAGCAACCTGCGTCAACTGCCCAGTCATCTCGCTGATCATATTATTGAGCTTCAATCAGCGCCCCGACGGTAGGTGAGACGGCGGGCGGGAGGAATCAGGTGAATAGAGGAATCGATGAGGGATAAATACCTGATGGCGATCCTTCTTCAAGCATCGTGGCAGATATTTTGGTAAAAGGCTTCCCCTCTCCTTGATCAGGTGTTTCCTCCAAGTTCATTCGGGTGATTCCTTCCGTTGAATTGCGGTATTTGCCGGATTGTCCTTTCCCGACCAGTCACTTAAAGAGCTCGTAAGAGATTCTATACAAATGATCATCATGACTCATCATGATGATGCGGGGAGGGAACCACCAAAATGGAACAATCAACAAATGAAATCCTCTCACGCATCGAGTGGTGCC
This sequence comes from Nitrospirota bacterium, assembly GCA_005877775.1. GTDB lineage: Bacteria > Nitrospirota > Nitrospiria > Nitrospirales > Nitrospiraceae > NS-7. Next base: position 21,773 of record VBOJ01000075.1, read on the forward strand.
GGCTCCAGCGGAAGGGGGCGGTCACACGTGACGAAGAGGAGGGGTGGCAGGCGGAGGAAGCAGGGCTCATTGATGCCTTGCTCGGTAGGGATCGGACAGAAATGAGGAAAACGTCCCATCCCTCTTTGCTTGAGCGCTATAGACTTGGCCTACAGGATGGGCAAGTGCTCATGCGCTTTACTCCAGCGCTACAACCGGACGGCGTAAAATCTGAAACCACGGAAGGGCTCATCCAAGTCCCTTCCAGATAACAGGCCGATCCGGCAGAGGTCCCGTGAGCCCCTCCGCCTGTTCTTTCACTTAATAAAAAAGATGCATGGCGACGATGCTCTGGTGAGACCGCCTTTGGGTCGGTGGATGCATGCTGACGGCACAATCGCTACTCAGTCCCATTCTCTAGAGAGGTGGCGTGTAATATGGCAGCAACGTCTCCTGCAGCCCAAGAACGTCGGCGTAGCCAACGGATTCCGCTGTCAGTTCCACTATTCGTCACGAGCCTGGATCCCGCTTATGCATTCACCGGGAATGTACATGCCACCCAGGTGAGTGGCCACGGTTGTATGCTCCATGCTTTCCGTCCCTTCAAGCGCGGCACCAAGCTGCGCCTGGACATTGTTTCCCGCCACTACAGTACCACCGCGCATGTTGTACACTCACATCCGACTGGAACGCCCGCTCCGAACTGGAAGGTCGCGCTGGAACTCGAAAAACCAGGAAATTTTTGGAGGCTTTCGGCCCCCCCACCAGACTGGCTCGGGACTTCGGAACAGCAGCGTAAGAGCGAGAGTCCGCGTTCCGGTTCCGTCAGTGACTCTGCTGGAGAGAACCAGTCGTGACTTGCTGATTCAGGTAAGTCCGCGCTTCATATCTCCTTAAAATTCAGGTGTTTCCCCCTCTGACATTCGGGTGTATACCTGATTGTTCCCCTCCGGCCTTTCCTCTACCTTTCCCTTAAGGTCTCTGACTGATCAGAAGCTAGTCCTCCTGCTACAATGGTTGTTGCGATCTCGCTGCTGCCCGCATACACTACCTTTCGTCAGAGAAGGACGGGAAACCTTGCCGGTAATGATGGCCCACTCGGGAAGATGGGAGGGGGTCTCTTCAAGATTCGATCGAAAGCGGTCGTGATCGCGGTTTCACGATCAATGTCCACAGGCGTATATAAACGTATATTATAGATGGCCCTTATGAAGGCAGGAGGCTCACATGGGTGACGAGAAAGCAAAGAGAAAAGAAGAAAGAGGTGGGACTGTCTCTCCTGCTAGGTTAGTGCCTCCTGCCGGTGACGAGTCTACCGGTCCCTTGTTGCGCGAGCTCGTCTCCCACCTGCGGAAAAACCGCACGCAACTCCGCGAGGAGTGGGCACGACGCATCACGGAGGCCAAGTTGCTTACGGCGATGACCAGAGAGGAAATCTTCGCCGAAGCCACATCGGTCTATGACAACTACGTGGAGGTGCTGGAAACCGGCGCCGTTGAGGCGTTGCAAGCTTACGCCCGCAACCTCTCCGAACGCATCATCCCGAGGGGAGTGGAAACCGACGAGGTCGTGGGGATCGTGCTGCTCCTGCGCGACGTGCTCGCGCGCTCGCTCTTCGCAAAATACCAAACAGACTTCCAGCTCCTCAACCGCATCCTCGACGCCTATGAGCCTGCAGCCAACCGCATCGCCAACACGGTGGCAGTGGGGTTCGTTCAGGAGCGCGAACGCATCATTCGCCAGCAACAAGAAGCCATTCGGGAACTCTCCACGCCTGTGCTCCAGGTCCGCGAGCGGTTGCTCATCCTGCCGATTATCGGCGTGATCGATCCCCATCGCGCCCGTCAGTTGACCGAACAACTGCTGCGGGGTATTCGGACCAACCGCGCCAAGGTTGTCGTGATTGACATCACCGGTGTGGCAGCCATGGACGCCACCGTGGCGAATCACCTCGTTCAAACTGTGGAGGCGTCGCGGCTGTTGGGTGCGATCGTCATCGTCACCGGCCTGTCGCCTGAAATTGCTCAGACTCTGGTGACCATCGGTGTGGATCTAGGCAAGATGAATACGGTCGGAGACCTCCAGGGCGGCATCGAAGAAGCCGAACGGCTGTTAGGCTACAAGGTGGCCCTCATCAGCGAACCCATTCAACCAATCACCTAGGGAGTGCGCGATCGTGCAAGTTCCCATTCTCAAGCAAGGGCAATACCTGATCGCTTCCATCCAAGCCGCCCTCAGCGACCAAGACCTGGTGCAATTGCGGGACGCGTTAGCTGAGAAGGTCGGCAGGCTGCGTGCTCGGGGGGTCATCGTGGATGTCACGGTTCTAGACGTGATGGACTCGTTTGCCTCGCGCACCCTGCGCGATCTCGCCCATATGACCAGGTTACGTGGGGCGGAAACCGTGATCGTAGGGATCCAACCTGAGGTCGCGTTTTCGATGGTTCAGCTCGGGTTGACCCTGGAGGGAGTGGACACTGCCCTGGATTTGGAGGAAGGGCTCACTTTCCTGGACAAGAAAACCAAGAGAAGCACGTCCCGTGGCTAGTGAAACGATTTTTTCTATCTATACGGATGTCGACATCGTGCTCGCACGACAGAAGGGGCGTGAGTTAGCCAGCGAACTGGGCTTTGCGCTGACTGATTCGACCCTCATTGCCACCGCCATCTCGGAGCTCGCACGGAACATCGTCCTTTATGCCAAGCAGGGCGAAATCGTCATCAAGAACTCGCTCGTCGGCGACCGAGTGTGCATTGTCGTGGTGGCTCGAGACAAGGGACCTGGTATTGCCGACATTCCGCAGGCCATGCAGGATGGCTTCTCCACGTCCGGCGGTCTGGGTCTGGGCTTACCTGGAGTGAAACGCCTTGTGGATGAGTTTCACCTCGTCTCAGATGCGAACTCCGGAACGACCATCACCATCAAGAAGTGGAAACGATGAATTCGCACCTCATCGAATGGGGAGTCGCCTGCTTGACGATGCCGGGGGAATCCCAATCGGGTGACCGGCACCTGGTCCAGCCCTACACTAACGGGGTGCTCGTGGCAGTGGTGGACGGGCTGGGACATGGCGCGCAGGCGGCTGCGGCCGCCGAACTCGCGGTCACCATCCTGAGCAAATACGCACACGAATCCGTGATCGCGCTATGTAAACGCTGTCACGATGGCCTGCGTAAAACCCGTGGCGTGGTCATGAGCCTGGCGTCATTCAACGAGCGGGATCAAACCTTGACATGGATGGGGATCGGAAATGTGGAAGGCTTGGTTCTAAGCGTGGAAAGCTCTCCACGCCCGCGAGACGAGTATTTGTTCCTGCGCGGCGGCGTGGTCGGCGGCCACCTCCCATCGCTGAGCGCATCCTTCATGCCGGTGATGCGGGGTGATACGCTGATTTTCGTCACCGACGGTATCCGCAGCGGCTTTGCCAAGGGACTGTCCATGAGCGATCCGCCGAAGCTGATAGCCAACCGAGTCCTTGCCGACTATAGCAAGGGCTCGGACGACGCTCTCGTGCTCGTCGCGCGCTATTTAAAATAGGTTCACCATGCCGGAGACCATGGATAAGCTGGAGGACCAATATACGGCCGCGCTGCGGGACTCCATCCGGGGGGTGGGAGAACCCGCCTTGCAACAAGCGTACGAGTTGGGGCGCAGAGCGTTAGCCGAAGGGCTGGGTGTGCTGGACATGGCAACCATATATCACAAGGCCTTGGCAGCAGTGTTGTCTCGGGCCACGACGCCGGAAGAGAAGACACTGACGCTCCGAGCGGGGGCGAGCTTTTTTGTGGAAAGCCTGTCGCCGTTTGAAATGACCCACCGTGGGTTTCGAGAAACCAACACCACACTGCGTCGCCTGAATCAGACACTGGAGGAAGAATCCAAACGAATCGCCCATGCCCTTCATGATGAGGCAGGACAACTTCTCGCCTCGGTTCATCTCGCCTTGGAAGAGGTGGCCGGGAACCTGCCGCCCGCTAGGGAGCACCTCCAAAAAGTGAAGGGGCTACTCGACCAAATCGAGGGGCAGTTGAGGCGACTCTCACACGAACTGCGCCCCACGATCCTTGACGATTTGGGACTGCTTCCTGCCCTCAAATTCCTGGCCGAGGGTGTCGCCGCCCGGACCGGACTCCTCATCACGGTGGAAGACGAGTCTGCACTCTCACTCTCTCCTGTACTGGAGACCACTCTGTACCGGATCGTGCAGGAAGCGCTCACCAACGTGGCGAGACATGCCAAAGCGTCTCAGGTGGATGTCACCTTTCATCAAGACCTCCAGACGCTCCGGTGCTCCATCAGGGATAATGGCGTCGGCTTTGACGTGGCAGCCGTCTTGGCCAGGATCGGTGGACGAGGTCTCGGCTTGATCGGCATTCGGGAACGTCTGAACAGCTTAGGCGGCTCGCTTTCGATCATGTCCAAGCAGGGCCAAGGAACCGAGCTGGTGATCACAATTCCTCACACAAACTCACGGGAGGCGTAAGATGTCGCTGCATATTCTGCTAGCCGACGATCATCTCATCGTCCGCCAAGGTCTCAAGGTCCTGTTAGAGCGGGAAGGATTTGACGTGGTTGGAGAAGCTTGCGACGGCCGTGAGGCGGTCCGGCTGGCCCAGGAGCTCTCCCCGGACATCGCCTTGCTCGACCTCACTATGCCCCTGTTGAATGGCGTAGATGCGGGACGAGCCATACTGCAGACCTCTCCCAAAACGAAAGTCGTCCTCTTAACCATGCACACCGAGAACCATTATGTCCTAGACGCTCTTCGCGCCGGCATTAAGGGGTACGTCTTGAAGACCAAGGCGGCTGAGGAACTCGTCCAAGCCATCCAGGAGGTCTCGCTGGGGAAACTTTATTTGACTCCTGGAGTCTCTGAGGTGGTCGTTCAAGCGTACTTGGCCAAAACTGACCTGCCTCCAGAGCCCCTTAGCCTGAGAGAGCGGGAAGTTCTGCAACTCATTGCCGAGGGCAAGACCACCAAGGAGGTGGCTGTCGTTCTGGGGATCAGCGTGAAGACCGCGGAGTCTCACAGGACCAGAATGATGGAGAAACTGAACGTCCATGAAACGGCCAGCCTGGTCCGTTATGCCATCAAACGGGGCATCGTTCAACCTTAGCATCCGTTCCGGAACTCTTTCCATTCTCATCTCAGGGATATTCTCCCCTCCCATTGAAGGATTTGCTCGATAGCAGCTCAGGTCCTCTAGATTATCTGCTTTTGTTACTTAACCTCTTCTTAACACTCAGGAATATTTCCCCCTCTAATCAGTGATTTTCCTCCCCCCAATTGCGGGCTTTACCCGATAGCAGCTCTCGTCCTTTTAGCTTATCAATTCACCGTAACCTATGGAAGACTCCAGGGAGGTCAACATGGAAGACTATGTGGATGTGGATGATGTGGATAATGTTTCGTCCGACCACAAGGGCAGCATGGCGTCCCAGCACGCTGGACCCGGCATCATGTTGCTCACGGCCTCTATGCAACTGCTCTATAAGGATCGGCGGGCGTTGGAACTGTGCGAGCAAATCATTCGATGCCAGAACGGGAAACCTGCAAACGGGGTGCTCCCGCCAGCCGTTGCCTGTCTTGCTGATCAAATCCGGAAAATCCTCCAAGTCCGAACCGATCCGAAATACTGGGAACAGTTTCAAATCATGCACGCCGTGAAGACTTTCCATCGCCCCGTGCTCTTGTGCGGCAAGGGCTTGATTGATCTGAGCAACGGGGAGAAACGAATCCTCATCGTGATGAACGAGATTGGAATCGGTGCATGGCAGGACAACGTCGTCGGCCAGGCGAAGGAGAAGTTTCGCCTGACCGCTCGCGAAACAATCGTCGTCCAACATCTCTTGAAAGGTTGGACCAACAAGGAAATCGCCAACGAAATGGGGCTGGCCTTACAGACAGTCAAGGAGCATTTCAAGCACATTTTGGAAAAAACCCGCACCACCACGCGTACAGGGATCGTCATGCAGATCGTCAACTGTGGATTAGAGTATACCCCCCCAACTCCTTCACTAAATATGGGTATGCCTGCCATAGCCAGCAGACCTCTCGAGCTGGCATCGGCATGATGGCCTTGGTGCAGAACAACACCTGAGGGCAGTTACGAAGGAGGTCATGATGGAATCCACCTCGTTCTCGGTGCAGAACGAAACTCCTCGCACTCCTCATCCGCTTCCCCACTTTGGAGTGCGAGGCTTTGCCGACAGCAAGGCACCGCTCTCTTCCGACTACTTGTCAGATAGCTTTCACAATTTGATTGGACGGTACCGAGTTCGGGGCCAGTACGCCGAAATGGAGCCGCTGTGCCAACTCGCCCTTGAAATCCAAGAAAAAACCTTGGGACCAGAGCACTTCGAGGTGGCGCTCACTCTCAACGATCTGGCAGAGGCGTACCATCTTCAGGGCAAGTACGCGAAGGCCGAGCTACTGTACAACCGCGCGCTGGTGATTTTGAAAAACACCTTGGGAAATGAGCATCCGAGGGTATCCACCACCCTTGGCAACCTAGCGAGGGTATTCGCCGTTCAGGGCCACTATACCCAGGCGGAGCAGTTCTATCTGTGCTCGCTTGCAATCCAAAAGAAGACGCTAGGACCAGACCATCCAGATGTGGCCCTTAATCTGAAGCATTTGGCTGACCTTTACCACAGGTGGAGTCTTACCACATTATGAACCACACGAAAGATAGATGAAGTAACCACCGCGTGCGGGCCACAGGCCACTCATCAGCCCCTCAGGCATCAGCAAGTCTCAAACAGGGTAGTGATAAGGGCGCGACAGCCATCGCCTGCCTCCTCCTTAAAATTGTCGGGTCATATGGGCTCGATGCGGCGGTTTGAACCGGAGACGAGCGGCGGCCGCGGCAGGGGCCCGAGGCCAAAAAGATAGCGCCGTACGAACCCAATGGGGGCGAAGAGTCCAGCCGGAATTGATCTGGCGACTCATTGCCCCCTGGGAAAGCCGACAATGGGCTCCCCTCGCACGTTGAAGGAGGGGTAGAACGCGGAAGCGGCTTGGGATTCGTGGTGCTCGGCAAAGTTGAGGCGCAAACGCCAGATAAGTCTCCAGCAGCCACTCAAACTTGACGAGGGGTTTCTCATAGAACACGATGGCGCGGAGGGCCGGCACGGCGATGCCCCCCTAGCGCAGACAGTAGCGGATCGCCCGGTTCGGAAACCGCGGATCGTGCTTCTTGCGCGTAAACCGCTCTTCCTGGGCCGCCGACTAGAGAGAGGGGGTAATGTCCTACCTCGTGGGGACGAGACCTTCCTGAAGGAGGTATTGTTCAATAGCTTCCGCCACAACCCTGTGACCGTGAGGAGAATAGTGAACATTATCCCACGGGATGAATAGATCAGAGCCAGTGGCATAGGCCTGTTGCAACGGCTCCAGCACATCAAGGGTCCGAAGGCCAAGCTTCCTGGCGATTGAGCTGATTCGTTGTTGCATATGGATTGGCACATCCAAACGAGTGACTTGGGCTGAAAGAGGGAGAATGACAACAATGGGGACAAAACCATGAGTGTCAGCAAGAGCCTTGAATTCTTCCAAGCTGTCGGCAACATCACGATACGCTTTTGCGAGATAGGGGCTTGAACGTCCCTCAAAAATCATCTCTTGATGGACCCAGTCGAACGTAGGCGATATTTTGTACCGTAGAATGTTCAACCGTTCTCGAAGGAACAGGAGCAGGGTGCTCCTCTTGAACGCTCTGAGATACTTCGAATTGGCATTGCCATCGGCATCGAGCAGCTCACCGCTCTGACTGGGTGGGAACGGAATGACTGGATTCGGTCTTATGTAAAGATCATTCCAATAAAAGGCGACCAGGACAATGTCAGGCTGAACGTGAAGTCCCTTTTCTCTAAGAAGATCGATCTCCTGCCATATCGAATATCCTCCGACAGCACCGTTCATGACACGGACTGAATCAGAGCGGCGCCCCAGCAATATTTCCAATTGATTCACGTAAGTATCGCCCACAGACACGCCTAGTCCGACAGCCATCGAATCGCCTAATGAGAGGAGCCGGAATTCTCCCACTTTGTTCAATGGCACTTCCCGATGGTCCCGGAATCCCATTGAGTTGGTAACAAAAGGCTGATCAATTGTAAAAGCATGCTGGTTCGGTATGTGGTCATAGATCCTTCTCGCATTTGATTCCACCAACATTTGAGGATGAATCACACGAAGGCCTGGTGGCAAAAAGAGCCTTGCCATGGCCTCGCCAATAACAAATAACAGGACGAATTCAACGAGCAGGAGAGCGCTCATCTTGAATACGCCATTCTTTCTTCTTGACGAGCGGAAACGCATGACAATTTCTTGGCCTTGGCTCAACTTCTCTGTTCCATTAAGCATAGGTAGGCTCCTGTTTTCTGAAACTGAAGGTGCCGGCAGGGGAACGCCCACTGCCCCATTCAAGAAAGAATAGGCAATGACTCAAAGAGGAACGATCAGGCAAGTGCTTTCATGGATAGGGGGGAAACACCTGTCATGCAAGATGGCGGTTTTTGTGAAGTTCATAGTTACTAACGGACCATGGAGGCACTGAACATCCGTGACAGGGCCGATCACGTTCGCTATGCGACCCGCCAGTGACTTGATCAGTCTTCCAGCCTCGTGAACGCTTCAGAGATCCTGCTTCCGTATCAGGGAATTTACACTCATGGATGCCGGAGTTTACCGGATACACCCCCTCTAGGCCGCAACTTAGACTAACAAAAGAAAAGTATCCCTCTCGGCAGAAAAGTCGTTGGCATTCCGCTCTCCTGTTCAACGCCGAAGGCTATCCAACGCGGAGGGGAGACCAAGAATCTTTCTTTGCGCAGTCGAGACGATGGCTGCGTCAGTCAGAAGCTCATCGCCTCAGACTGGGTCATCGCTACCACAATGGAGCAGAACGCTCCGTATTTACCCCTCGGTATGTTGACGGGGAAGATCAACATGGCTCAGAAGATCCTGGTTGTAGAGGACATGGAGAGCGTGGTGGAAACGATGAGGGCTCTATTGGAACAGGAAGGTTTCCAGGTGGTGGTGGCCCGCAATGGGTTGGAAGGGTTACAAGCGGTGAACAAGGAGAGGCCAGACCTGCTTCTCCTCGACCTTATCCTTCCCGGTCTTGACGGACTGGAAGTCTGCCGGAGGCTCCGCCGAAATCCGGAAACAGCTCAACTCCCCATTCTCATGCTGAGTGGCAAGGCGGAAGAGACTGATAAAGTGGTCGGCCTTGAAGTTGGAGCCGATGACTATATCACCAAGCCCTTTAGCCCCAAGGAATTAATCGCCAGAGTAAAGAGCCACCTTCGACGATTTCAGTCAGCCTCGCCCTCAAACCTCCTGCGAGCGGGTGGGATTGAAATGGATCTGGATCGCTTCACGGTAACCATCAGGGGTGACCCGGTTTCGCTCACGGCAAAAGAATTCCAGCTCCTGAAAGCCCTGCTCGAAGCGGAGGGACGGGTTGCGAGTCGTGAGTTTTTATTCGAGACAGTCTGGGGCCATGATAGGAGGACCGAGGTCGACTCCCGGACAATCGACGTTCATATTCGCAGTCTCAGGAATAAGCTGAGTCCTGAAGGACGTCGCATCCATACGGTACGGAATGTCGGATACCGACTTGGGACAGTCCCAGATGAATAGGTGTGTATTTTTGTTCATGTCTAACAGAAGTTGACCCGCTTCTTTCCGCGTTCTTAGAATGTTTTTACATGGATTTAACCTGCGTTTCCGTAAGCCCTCGTTTGTCGAGGATTGGTACAATCCATGCATGATGTTAGTCTGGGGAACCCCCTCCTTCCAGCATCAGGTCTCCTGACGGGGAATGGCGCGAAGCTTCGGCTTCAGTTGCTGACTCGCCGCCGAGCTTCAGTCAGAAGGTGAGGGGGGCTAGCACGGGTCAAGCAACAAGCCGCTAGAGGAGGCGAAGGAGGATCACTACGATGTTGTCCTACGCTCGGTCGCTTGCAGGTTACCTCTGCCTTATTCTTGCCCTCTCCTGCATCGGCATTCTCGTGCGCAACGCGCCGGTCGTCGGACAGACACCTCCTCTCCCCGGCGGGTTTATCGTCAAATCCTACGATCCCATCACTCGCCCCAGGCTGACCGCGTCCCAGATCCAATCGTTTGTTCCATCGACGCGCGGCAAATTCACCTTCCCGGCGCCCTATAATACGGAAGGAATCCGGCTCACCATTCCCAGCGACTGCGGCGGCGCGGATTGCGTCCGTTATGTTGGATATTCCTACTGGCGCAATATCAACAATCACGTGGGCAGCAACACCATGTATATCTTCTTGGGCCTTAGTGCGGCCAACGGCGGACCGACCTTGTTTAGCTACGACAAAGGTACTGATGTGGTAACTAAAGTCGGTCCACTGTTCGACGCAGGTACCAATGAAAGGTTGGAAAGTGGTGAGGGCTGGTATTTTAGTGCGACTCAACCAACTAAACTATATTTGAGTCCCTATGCCAACCGATGGCAACTATGGCGTTATGACGTGATCACTCACGCGAATCAAGTCGTCTTCGATGTGGATAACTGTGCTGCTTGTGGATCGACTGGTACCAGATCTATCCTTCAAGTTCACTCAAGCGATGATGACTCGGTCCATTCGTTCACTGTGATGGACCGAGCAGCCACCGTCATGTTGGGATGCGGGGTATACAAAGAGCCTACCAGACAATTTACGTTCTTTCCAAGAGTGACTACGAGCTACAATGAATGCAATCTGGACAAGAGCGGCCGATGGTTATTGATCTTAGATGGCTCGCCCGGGCTGGACAATTTCATCCACGATTTACAAACCGGCTTAATGGCGGTGATATTGGACCCGGCCGGGTCGTTGGGCCACCTGGACATGGGCGACAGCTATGCGATCGGCGCTGACGGGTACAACCCACTGGCCAACGCCACTATCCTCATCCAGTTTCCGGTAGCCAGCGTCATTCGTCCAGTCGGTCCCGTGGTCCAATACAATCCTGATTGGAACACCTCTGTGGTTCAGCACATCTCCCACCAAAACAGGAAATCGGGCGTGGCCCCTCAGCAGCAGTACGCCTGTGGCAGCAACGCGGATAGTATCCCGAGCCGAGAGAATGAGATCATCTGTTTCCGTTTGGACAACTCCTATGATGCGTTGGTCGTCGCCCCGGTCATGACGAATATGAACGCCTCAGGGGGAATCGACGACTATGGGAAGGCGCCGAAAGGCAACCTGGATGTCACCGGCCAGTATTTTATCTGGACCAGCAATATGGGCGGGAATCGGCTGGACGCCATCCTCGTGAAAGTACCGGCGCACCTGCTGGTCGGGGGACAGACCGATACCACACCGCCTGCAGCGCCGTCGAACCTGAGAGCGATGTAAGGGGCTCTGCTCCAACTGGTCGGCCCGCTCAGTGCTGGGGTACAGAACCCCTCCCGGACAGCAGCCGGCTCTGGTCCCGTTGGGAGGACGCGCCGTCCCATCGCACCGATTGACGTCCTGTGACGAATCGGAAGAATGCCACGATGCTGGCCCATTGGAAAAGGCAAATGACATAGGGGACCGATAGGAAGCGGAGCCGCTTGCTGGAATTACGGAGCAAGCAGCCGCCGAGCGCCGCCGCGTAGAACAAGAGCTGGCCTCCAAAGGTCCAGGTGTACAGGGGGCTGGTCACCGCAAGCAGATTGACCCCAAAGGCTGTGAGAAAAAATACTGGGCTGAGGAGCCGCAGGCCCTTATGGGAGAGGACCTGCAGCCACAGCCGGTTCTGGAATGGATTCAACAACCACGATTCGCGGGTAAGGAGTTGGAAGTTCCCCGCCATGGTCCGAACCTTCCGCGTGAACTCTTCTCCCGGCGTCGCCGCAACCCGGTCATAGGCATGGGCCCTTGACTCAAAGAGGACTCGATAGCCTCGCGAAACAATCCTCATCGGGATCAGGACATCGTCTATCAAGGTGTCACGCGGGATCGGTTCGAAGAGGTTCCGTCGAATCGCGTAGATCGCGCCGGTCATCCCGACGGTCGAGTCCACGCGGCTCTCGTGCCGTCGGACGAATTTCTCATAGCGCCAATAGAATCCCACTCCTTGACCAGCCGACGTCCCTGCGACGTTGGGGGTTAGGATCAGCTCGCCACTGACAGCGCCCACCCGAGGATCGGCAAAGGAACTGACCAGCACACGCAACACATCTCGGTCGAACCGTTGCCGCGCATCGGCTAACACCACAATCTCGCCTTGAGCCTTGGGGATCATCTCATCGAGCACAGCCGGCTTCCCCCGGCGCGTCCTGAACACTGCAATAGTTACCCCAGCCTGCCGGAAGGCTCGCGCACGCTCAACCGTGTCGTCAGTCGAACCGTCTGACGCGAGGATGACTTCGAGGAGCTCCTTCGGGTAATCCAGAGTGAGGAGATTCTCAAGCCGCTCCACAATCCTGCGACCTTCGTTATAGGCCACGACCAGCACGGTGACCTTGGGTTCAAGCCGTCCGGTGCATAGGGGCCGAGGACGAAGCTTGGCCCACAGCCAGATGAGGGCCGGATAGCCCAGATAGGTGTACGCCAGGATGAGGATGGAGGTCCAAAACAGGAGGGTGAGGTCCGACATGCTTGGTCTCCTGGAACGCTGAAAGGGAGAAAGTTTTGCTACCGAACGAGCGGACGGGGCGAGGGTTGGACCAGTCTTTGTTGCCGGTGAGGGATAACAAGTACCAACTTAGGACTCATGATGCGGCAGCCAGACGCGCCTCGATAATCGCCGAGACCTCCGCCACCCGTGCCCCCCACCCTTCCGCGCGCATGGCATCCACGCGGCGCCGGGCCATTGCTTCCGACCGCTCGCGAAGCGCCGCCTCGATACCTGCGAGGAAGGACCGCTCTCCCGCCGCCAGATGCACCAGCCCGTTATAGCGGGACACTTCAGGAAGCGGCGTCGAGACGACGGGCAGCCCGGCCGCAAGGTACTCCCGGAGCTTGAGCGGATTGGCCCGAACCGTGAGCTCGTTCATGCGGAACGGGATAATCCCGACATCGAAACCTCGGCAGTACCCCGGCAGCGTTGAATAAGACCTCTGCCCCAGCAGACGAACGTTCGGCAATCCCTGAAGGAGCCGGAGATCCGTCGTCGCTTTGCCGACGAGGACGAAGGACCAATGCGGGCGCCGACAGGCCAACCATCGGATCAAACTCAGGTCGACCCAGTCGGCGAGCAACCCGAAGAAGCCGATCACCGGCTTCGGAAGTCCATGGAGTTCATCCGGCACGACGGTGGCAGGATCCATCGCGCGGGAAAAGTGCTCGACATCGACGCCATGCGAGACGAAGTGGGTATGCAAGTTAATTGAAGAACGCTCCTCACGCAGTTGTTCGGAAGAGGTCAGGACGAGATGAGCGCGGCGGATAAGGTCGCGCTCCATGCGGAGCAACGCATCGCGCGGCACGCCAGAGAACGCCGAATACTCGTCCACGCAATGGTAAATCACCAATCGTTCTCCAAGCCGTCCAACCAGCCTGTTCATGGTAGGTAGGAAGGTCCAAAGAAGCGGCCGCTCCAGCCCGTGCTGGCGGCACAGACGACGAAGCGAGACGGCCAGGAGCTTGGCGTTCAACCAATCCGCCGCCGCGACGCCAGGCAGCGGCAGCACCAACGGGTTCGTGACGTAGAGATTCTGCTCGACCTCCCGGCAGCCAGTGAGGCCGCGGTGCAGCTTGGAGAGGATGCGCCGAAGATCTGCGCGTGAGGCGGTGGGACGCCGCATCCCGATCGAGTTCACCCAGAGGACACGGTTCCGCTTCGCCAGCAGGCGCATGATGTGCGTCTTGCTAGTCGGGTCTCCTCCCCAGTCGTGCGCGAAGCAAATGATGGACAGGCCTTCGATCATCGGCAGAGAATCTCTATCCTGACTGTGCGGTAGAGTCATCTGGCCGACAGATCCCACCACTCCCGTTGCATTCTGTGCTCGCATATGGATTGAAGAACCGGCCGGTGTTCCGGTTCTAACTGGATGAATCATTTTTCCGGCTGCGGGACGAGGGTGTTGTTGACGACGGTTTTCTTCGGCTCGTCATCACGGAGAGGTTTGCCTGCCGACGTAGAACACAAGCGGAGCGACCCAACTCAGCTCCGGTGTGGCGACACCGTTCACCAGCCGTGTCCACGCTGTGCAACCCATGTTGCTTGCCCAGCAGAGCCACTGATGAATCCTGAGCCTGGCTCCAGATGGAACGCCTACCGCAGATGTCAGGAAGCCGTCGAAGAAGCCCACATACCCCCCTGCGATGGTTTGAAATCCCGCTGCTTCATGGACCCACCTAAGTTGCTTGGCGTTATAGATCACGTGCATCTCGAGCAGCTTGCGATCGGCCAGGCGCTGGAGCGCCCAGTTCACGCCTCGGAGATTCGGTACCATCGTCAGAATGCGCCCCTTCGGCCTGAGGTAATGAGCCAGGACGGCCAACCGTCTGGCTGCATCGTCAAAATGCTCGATCACACCCAACGAGTACACAAGATCGAATCTCCCGATGAGGTCCTCGTTTTGCTTGAGCTCGAACGCATCACGGCAGAGAATGTCTCCCTTGGCACCAGAGCCGGACAGGTTTGCCCGAGCCAGTTGTGCCGCCACCGGTTCAATGTCGATCCCGGCCGCGACGCATCGTTCATGCCGAGCCAGATACGGGAGCCATGGCGAGCGTCCGCAACCCACTTCGAGCACGGCAGAACCAGCGGCTAGGTTTCCATACTTCTTGAACACTTCGATCAGTCTCCGGTCGCGCAGTCGCCGCAAATCCGGGAGGAGAGGCTGCTTGATCAATTCCTCTTCACTTTGCGTGTAATAGCCCCCACCTTCCTTCCACAGCCAGTCGCTTGGACGTACTCCGTTCATCGTCACATCCTCCTATCTCGCAGTACAGTGCTCGCTGCGGTAAATTCTTTCGGGGTGAGGCCCACGGCGTCAGCCGTAGTCCCGTGCCCCGCGCTGTCGCCGACATCCGCGAAGCAGCCAGGCCACGAGGCTCGTCAAGCCTGCTTTCACCCGATCGACATACTCCGACTCCCCGGCTGGCCGAGGCGAGAGACCGCGCCGACGCAGGCGGCCGTTGAACAGGTGGGCGAACTCGACCCGCTCGCTCCGCCGTGTGCGGAAGGTGATCGACAGCGAGATGGAGACGGCGGGGCCGTTGTACACCCAGTGCGGCACCCACGGATACAGGTAGACACCGTCGCCGGGCTGCATACGGAACGTGTTCGAGCGGGGAGGAATCTCCACCAGGTTGCGGTGCCCGCCGTTGTGGTACCGGTCAAGTTCTCGCCGCTCCCACTCGCGGTCCGGGAAGCGGCCGACGTGGATCTCCTTCAAGCCGCGAATCTGCAGAAGAAAGTTGTGCTCGGGGTCGAAGTGAACGGGCGTCACGGCCCGGGGCGCCGAGAGGAAGAGGAATGCCTCCCGGCGTCCCATGCCGCCCTCGCGCGCGGGGAGGAAGGGCACCGCCTCGTCGAGAATCGCGTCGAGCAGGCGCCGGTAGGCGGCGACCTGCTCGATGTTCCAGAGCACCATCCAGCGCCCGTTTGTCTCAATGGTGCGCACGGTCTCGGAGGGGGGGCCTGAGAGATCGGGACATCCGTCGGGAACCAGCAGCGGCTGGTTGGCTTCATGGCGCTCGACGGCACCCGAGGGCAAGGAATCGGCCAGCTCGGCGATCGCTTCCAGTGAGAGCAGCGGGTGGTCGGCAACGGTGTGACGGATGCCGAACTCCTGCCGCCCGAGGGCGTCGGTGCAGGTGCCCGGATCGAGCTCCAGCAGGCGGTCCGACGTATGGCTCACGGTGGAGGCGTTGGAGAAAGCCACAGCGCTAACACTCATACCGACTTGACTCCCTGTATTCGTTTCCATAAATTCCTCGAGTTCCTTCATGTTCCGGCCTGTTTCCACGTACCGAAGAGCCCGAGCATGAGCTTGGCCGCCGGCCAGCCATAGGCGAGCGCGGCCCACAAAAATTTCCCGACGGGCGATGGTGAGAACGCTTCAAACCGCTTCCGCTCATCCACGGCGTCGGCCCAGCGTAGCTTATACGGCGCCGCGTCCCCGTGAAACTCGAGCCTCGACAGGCCCGTGGCGAAGCAGTGGGAGACGACGGCACGCATGAGCAGCTGACCTGGGGAAAATCGCCGATAGGCCTGGTCATATCCGCCCTTCAGAAGGTGGCAAATCCCCCTTTCCTCCAGGGCGTAGAACATGGCCAGCGGACGCTGATCGAGTCGCAGGAAGAATAGGCGGAGCATGTCTCGCGTGGCCGCCCAGCGGGCGACGTCGGTGTAGAAGCTTCGGGTTTCCGGGCGCGACTGGATCGCCGTGCCGCAGGTACCCTTCCAGCTGGATGCCTCGACGGCAAAGGCTTCCCTGAGCAACGCCTCCAGCCGCTCGCGCCCGCCGGCGATTTCCACGGAGACTTTCCCCTGCCTGCCGAGGCGCCGCCACGATTTATTCAAACCGGCGACCAGGTTCCTGCTCAGCCGCGACTCGTACTCGGTCATGTTCCCTTCGACGTCGAGATAGGGCGAGCGCTGAAATGGGCGGACGACGACGCTGTACCCCGCCTTTTCGGCCGCCAGCCGACAGGCCGTCATGCTGGTGCCGAGGTGGTCCAGGGATGTGATGGATACGAGTCGAGGCTCTCCCGTGAAGAGCGTCCGCGCCAGCTCGGTCGCGGCATTCCAGTCCTCCGCAAGCAGGTCAGATATCGGCGTGTGGTAGTTCGTCACCGATCTCACGGCGCCGTATCGGCGAGCGACGGGCAGCACCGCTACCAGGCGCCCGTCCCTCTTCAGGGTGTGGATCTCCAGTTTGCCGACTCCGAAAGCGCGCCACCAGGCCGCGACCCACCCCGGACGAACATAGGGCGTCGCGCCCACTCGGCTCGCTAGCTCGTCCCACTCTTCTGCGAGTGGGTCGATCGATAGGAAGGTTGACTGGTCCGGGATATCCGATAGCGGGGTATCTGGCTCCTTGAGATTAAGGTGGATGATCCCTGGTTGCATGTAACGCCCCTTTCAGTAGGTGTTGATACTAGTTTTAGCTTCTTGATGATATTGGACAACAGTGAGTTGCAGATGGAAAATGTCCAATGCGCAAAGGACAGGCGAGTGTTACCAGGTATCCCTTTGGAAGTGGAACCTCGAAAACGACTGATTTTTTAAAAAGTCGGACGGTCACAAACGAGAAACGACCTGTCCAAAAATTAAGTGGGGCAGTATTTGTAAGGCGAGTAAGCACACTCGTTCCTTTGGAAAAGCCCAGGCAGGACAATGGACCTCGAAATGCCCCTCCAGAGAACCACCTACCCAAAGCCGAGAAACGGACCGCGAAGAGCAGGAATCACAGCTACCCACGCGGGAAATACGCGCTTAATGTCCCCGAAACGTCGCGACGTTCTCTAAGGAGCGGAGCCTGGTTATCACATGGCCGGGCTGTGTAGCGGAGCAATGAATCGCAAGCGGGTCCTCGCCATCGAGGAAGATCCGCTGCCAGATTTCAAGGTTGATGAGGAGCCAGAGGCGGTCCCCATGCTCTCTGACGCCCGTGCGATGCGCCTCGGCCAGACGTCTGAGGAAAGTGGGTTGAAAGAGCCCTCGCTCAAGCGCCCGGGCTCCGAGGACGAACTCCTGCACCACCGGCCAATATGGTCCCCGGAGCCATCTGCCCAACGGAACCGGGAAGCCCATTTTCCGCCGAGTCAGAATCTCGCGTGGCACCAGACCGCGTAATGAGTCTCGCAATACGGCTTTAGTTCGCCAACCGGTGAGCTTGACGTGGCCAGGCATGGCGGTCACCTGTTCGACCAGCTTATGATCCAGGAATGGGACCCGGCTTTCTATCGAGGCCGCCATACTCATCTGATCCTGCTTCATCAGTAGCTCGACCAGGTAGGTTTGGAGGTCGGCATGGCTCATCCGCTCCAGGACGTCCCCGGAGTGCTCTTCGTAACAGCGGAGCGCCGTCGCGTAGGAATCCCGTGCGGTAAGGATCCCCTTATCCGCCAACAGCTCCCGTTGGAGAGGCTCAGAGAAGACCGCGAAATTCTCATAGAACAGCTCCCGAGGACTCAGGGGCCTTGCCAGAAAGGTCCGGTCGGCGTAGCGACGGATCGCTCGAGGCAACATCGGGAGGCGACGGGCGATTTCGCTGCGTACGGCTGTCGGGACGAGGTTCCCATACACACGTCCCAGCTTATGGTTCCAGGCGGTCAACCGGTAGCGGTTGTAGCCGAGAAAGAGTTCGTCCGCTCCTTCTCCGGTTAGGACCACCTTCACATGCTCCCGCGCTAGGCGCGAGACGAAATACAGCGGGACGCTGGAATCAAACGCAATCGGTTCATCCTCATGCCAGACGAGGCGTGGCAGCGTCTTGAAGAATTCTTCGGGAGACACGACGACCTCCCTGTGCTCCGCTCCCACCGCGCTTGCCGCCAGCCGGGCGTAGGGGAATTCATTCATGCCGGGCTCCGCGAAGCCGACGGAAAAGGTTCGAATCGAGTCCTTGACCAGAGGTGCCATCAGGGCTGCGAGTGCGCTCGAATCAAGACCGCCGGAAAGGAAGAGCCCCAGCGGGACATCACTCATGAGGTGGCTGTGGACCACCGCCTGCAGTCGACTCCGCAGCTCGTGAGGCCGTGAGTCGAGCCTCACCCTCGAATCGGCCACTGAGTCCGGTAGTTGCCAGTAGCGTCGCTCTCGGAATCCTTCAGCCATGGACCACACGAGCGTCCTTCCTGGCAGCAGCTTCCGGACTCCGCGGAAAAAAGTTTCCTCGCCGGCGACGAAGCGGGTGGCGAGAAACTCGGGCAGGATGGCGTCGTTGAACTCGGCCCGGAACGAATCGGCTGCCAAGATGCCTTTGATCTCCGAGGCGAACAGGAGTTCGCGGTCGGTCAAGGCGTAATAGAGCGGTTTGATGCCCAAGCGGTCCCGGGCCAGGAGGAGCTGTCCTTGGGCCCTGTCCCAGATGGCGAAGGCAAACATCCCCTGGAGCCGCTCGACGCAGCGCTCTCCTTCTTCCTCATAGAGATGGAGGATCGTCTCGGTATCACTACGGGTGCGATAGCGGTGTCCTCTGGCCTCCAGTTCCCGTCTGATCTCGGCATGGTTGTAGATCTCGCCGTTGAAGACAATCCAGACGGTCCGATCCTCGTTTGTCATCGGCTGATGTCCACCAGCTACATCCACGATCGCCAGTCGCCGGTGACCTAATCCGACCGGCCCTTCACTCCATAGCCCTGCTCCGTCCGGTCCCCGATGAACCAGTATGTCGCGCATCCGCTTGAGCGGTGCGTTGTCAACCCGTTCGCGCGGATCCAGCTTGACGATTCCTACAATGGCGCACATAGTTCTTTGCTCTCATGTACGATGTCCTGCTCTCCGATTTCGATCGTGTCCTGCCAGTCCTCGAACACCAACTCCACCAGAACTGATCCTTCAGCGGCCCCGAGAGACACGACGGGCAGGCGCACACTTGCTTTCTTTGAGGGAAGGAGCAGGGTCACGACCCGAAGCGGCAGGCGTGCAACGGTTGAATAGGAGAGAAGCGGCGCTGGCCGGCGCTGGCCATAATCCGCGGAATACCATCCTTGGATTGGCGTCAGACCTCCTTCGTGGAGCGCTGCGCTCAACGGGATGGCCGCAAGCGTCCTCACCAGAAGTTCGTGATGCGGGCCACCATGCACTCTGGCCCAGCCTGTTTGGTCCAAGATGACGGGCACCGGTAGGAACTGGAACAGGACCTCCACCAGATGTTCGGCTTGTCCTTCGAGATCGTCCACGACAATCCAGCCTCGCGGCTTCATGAAGACAACCCGGCGGCGGTGGACGACCGGATCAGGCAGACGGCAGTAGCCGTGATGCACCGCGTCCGCGAGATCGTAGGTGGCCGTGGAACGCCATCTCAGCAGGCGCGCCTGTGGCCGCGACTTCCAGGCGAAAGGGCCTTCCGGGGTTGCCTGGCTGACTCTGTCGATCATTACGGTGCTGTGAGCGGCGCTGCTCCGGAAGAACTCCCGCCAGTCGTGATGCGCCGCGTAGCCGGACATGCCGGGATCCACAATGCATGGCTCGCCGAACACTGAGCACTGAATGCTCAAGAGATCGGCATGCCCGTGGGCTCCGCTTATCGGGCAACCCAGCGGCCCCGCATCAAGAATCAAGTGGTGGGCATCCTCCTCCCATGTGCTTCGCATCACCACGTACCCTCCGTTTTGGAACACTCGCGAAGGGGATTCACTCGGTGGAGCCGGACTGAGCATTGCAAAGGTTCTTACCGCAGAAGGCCCTAAGAGCCACAGGGTTTCTGGTGCCAAACCTCCAGCAGCCCACGCATAGTCGGAGCGATGGAAGAGCGCGGCTGCGGTCGAAAAGATGCCGCGGCAATCGTCAGGAGTTCTGATGCTGAGCGGCATCAACCACCCCCCGTCTGCATCCCCGATTTGTGGCATCGAGCCGTCGGGACGGCGGAGAGCCAAGAGCACATCGCACATGCGCTGGACCCGCTGGGGCAGCGACGGAGGGATAGGAATACCATTCCGTGCGGCCAGGATCAGGAAGTGGAGATAGATTTCGACGGTATAGCGCTGGTAGCAGGTGGACTGTTCAAAGTAAGTGCCATCCGGCAGGATCTGTCGTTCGCTCTCCTCCAAGAGGATTTGGATCCCTTGCTCCCTCCATCGAGCTCCTTTGCGGAGGTCCGAGAAAATGATCCCTGCGTACAAGAGTCCCAAGGCCTCACCGGTGAGGTGGGTGTTCGGAGACGAGTAGGAAGAAAGATACCGTTCGACATGCGACGCATGGATCCAAATCGCATTGAGCATCACCTCAAACAACTCGGGAGCTAGCGTCTTGGCACCACGAAACATCGTGAGCGCCCAGCACCAGGAGATGAGGCGCAGAGCCACTTCCAGACTGCTGGCCCAGTTGATTCCCATGCCTGAAGGATTGGCCAGGAGCCAATCCCGCACATAGACGCTGAATCTCCACGTGTACCGCTCATCTCGAGTGAAGTGATAGGCCTGCCCCAAGTGGACGAGCCACTGGTGGCGGTTGAGTTCCCAGACCACCTTGCAATCTCCCACCAGCTCGGGAGCAGGCGGATCGAAATGGCTCCAATGGGCAAGGGGAGCCCTTCGGCCAGAGAGGGGATCAAGATGCCAGTCTACTGGATCACCGAAGCTGAGTGCCGGGTAACCTAAGAGGCAAAAGCGCCCCCGTCTGGCCTCCTCGGCAGCAGCCACGATGTGATCGAGGGTCTCACGGAAATACTCCCCGAGATACACGGGCGTTTCAGCGCACACCGTTCCCTCGAAGAACCGTGGAGCCACGGTTTCGCAGAACCAATCACGCGACCACAGGGCGACTCCGGTGAAGTCATGCTGCTGCAACCTCTTGTGCACGTGAGCCAAGATCGGGTCGCTCCCGGCCTCTATGAAGAGAGAGTCATGCGGGGCAACCTTGTGCCCCGCGATACTCGTTTGCTCCAGCCACTTGTAGAGTTCCTGTCGACTTCGACAAGCAAGTTCCATGGGCCTCATTCTGAACAGCCGTTGCATCCTCTGACGAAGCTCGCTGATTCTCATTCGGGCTGATCGGGCTTGATGTGTCAGATCTCTCCTCTCACGACGCCCTGACATCTGTCCGGCGAGAGTGTGTGGTCCCGATATCAGCGGCATGGCGCGAAGTTGGCACTCGCCTGGACCGAATCCGCTTTCGAATCAGAGTCGGGTTCGTGCGGCCGCTGGCGACTATAGAAGAGAGACATGGGCGATGAGTGGGATGAGTTCGCTCATTAGCACTTGAGGATCGGCTGGCCGGAGACTTCGGAAACAGGGTCTCGGTGTCCAGCGTACAGGGCGCCCCACTTGTCCTTGACCCAAGCCCAGGTATGCTGGTTGACTTCCTCCTTGGCGCGATGGGCGAAGAGGCGGGCACGATCCGTATTCTCTAAAAGAAATGCGACCGCCTCGGCCAGCGCGAGCGGATCCCACGTGGGAACGATCAGACCGGTGACTCCATCACGGACCATGTTGGGTAGGTCCCCCACACCAGTCGTCACCGCGGGGAGTCCTGAAGCGAAGGCTTCGAGCACCGAGACGGGCTGGTTGTCCACGACGGAGGAATTGACAAAGATGTCGGCTTCCTCGTACAGCTTCGGCATCGCCGACGGTTCGATCATGCCCACGAACCTTATGCCGTGCGTCCCGAGCGACGCAGCGAGCTGTCGCAGTTCATCATGCTGACTTCCCGAGCCGGCGATCGTGAGAGTCGCATCCTTGTACCGTGTCCTGAGCATCGTGAAGGCGATAATCGTGTTGCCCACTCCATAGTGGGGTTCCAAGTTCCTGGTGGACAGGAGGCGGGGGCGCAGTGGCGACCGCTCGCGATAGTGGAAGCTCGAGGTGTCCACTGTATTCTTGATCACGCGGACCTGATATCCATACCGGACAAAGACCTGCTTGAGGTACTCCGAAGGAACGACGATCTCGTCCACCATTCTCAACCAGGGATGAACCAGTTTCCCCCAACGTGCCAGATGATCCGCCGCTTCACCACTGTGATAGTTGAGGACCTCACGCTTCCCCAGGCACCGCGCGACCAGGATCGCGGGGACAGGCGCGAGCAGAAAAGACCAGTACGACGCCGAGAACACGTGCACCACATCCGCATGACGCAGCCGTAGGAGACTCGGGAGATAGAGCATCTCGTTCAGCAGAGTCCGGACATAGGGGAAGCGCCGGAGCCACCGAGTTCCCCGAGGAAACCGCGGGTTAGCGGGAATGAACCTCACCTCGTACCCCTCGCGTCGAAGCTTCGACGCAAGGGTCGAGGCCTGAATTCCCTGTCCGCCCGGGCTGTCCAGACCTGGCGCGACTATCGCAATCTTCGGCAGCATCGGATGGTTCATGCCGGGGTCGCCATCACCTCGGCCGTCCTGACCCATTCCACTGTCTGGGCCAGGCCGGTTTCCAAGCTGACGCCGGGCTCATATCCCAGGAAGGACTTCGCCCGGGAGATGCCGGCCAGTGAATGTTTGACATCACCCACCCTCGGTGCGTCGTACTGCGGGGGCGATCCGGCTCCGACGATCCGCCGGATCAAGGCGTGCAGATCGGCGATCGTGACCCGCACGCCGGATCCGACATTGCAGATTTCGCCCTGGCAGGACTCCGTCTCACAGGCCAGCAGATTGGCCGCCACGCAGTCAGTCACATAGGTGAAGTCACGAGATTGCGCGCCGTCCCCGAAAATGGTCGCCGTCGTGTCTTTGAGGCAGTGCATGATGAAGCGCGGAATGACCGCGGCATAAGGAGAATCCTGGTCCTGTCTCGGACCGTACACGTTGAAGTAACGCAACGAGATGGTCGGCAAGCCATCTGCTCGAGCGAACACCCGGCAGAGCTGCTCGCCGGCCAACTTTGACACCGCATATGGAGAATGGGGATCAGGCGTCATGGTCTCAGTCTTCGGCAGGGTGGGCGGATCGCCGTACACCGATGAGGAAGAGGCGAACACGAACCGCTTCACGCCCTCCTCCCGCGCCGCAATCAGGAGATTCAGGGTACCCTGAACGTTCACGGCGCTGGTACTGAGCGGGTCTGCCAGTGAACGGGGGACCGACGAGAGCGCGGCCTGGTGCAGAACAAACCGAACGCCCCTCATCGCTTTCCGGCAGGTGTCGAGGTCCCGGATATCGCCCGTCACGAATTCGATCGAATCATTGACCCCCTCGAGATTCTTCAGTCGCCCGGTCGCCAGATTGTCCAGCACCCGGACCTGCTTGCGACGAGCCACGAGGGCATGGACGAGGTGCGAGCCGATAAAACCCGCCCCTCCTGTCACAAGGTGCATCGTCATCTCCTTTCTGTTTTGGTTGTCGTGAGGCTTCCCACGACGCCCATCAAAGCCTCGACGTTGTTCGAGCGATTAACCCACGTCCATCCGAAGCGAAGGACTGGCCTGGTTTTTGGAGAAAGGTCCGC
>VBOJ01000194.1 GCA_005877775.1 Nitrospirota bacterium
AGATCTCATACCATCGCAGGTCGAAGAGTTGCTCCGTGGGGACCCGCGCATTCGTCTCGTCGGTGAGGAATGGGATACTCCACCGCTGTATGCCGCCATGGATATTGTGGTTTTGCCGACTTATCGAGAGGGGCTTCCGACGGTGCTCCTTGAAGCCGCCGCGATGAGCTTGCCGGTGGTTGCGACTCGTGTTCCGGGGTGTGTGGATGTTGTTGAAGATGGCATCACCGCAACACTGGTCCCACCCCATGACTCGCAGAGGTTAGCGGAGGCAATCAGGAGGTATCTGATGGATCCGCAGTTGCGACGCCGACATGGCTCGGCTGCGCGCGAGCGTGTGATCCGCGAATTTCGCCAAGAAATGATCTGGCTTGCGACGTATGAAGAATACGTTCAGTGTCTGCTCAAGAAAAAGCTGGCTCTGCCTCTCTCAGAGTCTGTCCCAGCCATGCCTCCATCGCGCCTCACTGAACCAGCCGGCGGGTAGGGCCAAGGTCGTTTAATTGCCCATCACCATTCTCCCTCCTCATGAATTAGGCCTTGTTATTTAGCGGTTCACCGTGGGCGCGGCGTCCCTGCGGTCCTCTCGCTCATCCGTTCGCTGTCAGTGAAAACAAAAATATTCGAAGAAGGTTCTGGTTCCGAGGTGTTCACCAAGACACCTTAACCCGTCCGCATTCAGGTAAGTCGAAGGTCTCATGGAGGTGAAGAGATGAAGTCACCAAGCAAGCACCCGACCATTCAATCGGACAGAGCGTTGTTGTTCTTCCCGCGATCAGTTGACGCTGAGTGGGATGAGGGGTGGTCTCAACCTATAGGGGGGGAGGACAGTGTACTGGTCTCGAACGTCACCCAGTCTTCGGCTGCATATTGGAGCAGCATGGTGGAAGAGTTCGATGCCATCTATACGGGCGAGAAGCGCTCAAGACTTAGTGTCTTCCTCGATCACTGGCTTCGAAAAGATATTTATGATCGAATCAGTGAGACCGTCCAGGTTATCCAGGCGATGGGTGACAATCAAACGGTTCTAGACGTCGGAACAGGGACAGGAAGACTTTGCTTACCACTAGGAGAGCGTGGCCATCGGACTGTAGGAATTGATTTTTCAAGGAGCATGCTGGAAAAGGCGAAAGACCTTACTCGGAAAGCTGGTATTGCCCATCTCTGTGACTTTGTCGGCGGCGATATTGTTCAAGCCATCCCTAACGAGCTGAAACAATACCGGCATTTTGATGTGATTACCATTCTTGGTGTCCTCGATTACATTTCAGATCCTCTTCCCTTGCTACGAAAGCTCTTATTATTCAGACCGCGAAAAATTATCGCATCCTTCCCCCGTCGGGGCACTCTCAGGTGTTATTTACGACAGCTACGTTATAAGGTCCAAGGACTCGATTGCCCTCTCTATTTTTATAACCCTAAACAGCTCAGCACCTATGGCGACCAGCTTCAATGCCGCCACACTAATCGAAAAACTATGGGACAACTCCATTTTTGTGTCTTTGAATTCTAGGAAATCCCAACGTACTGCTCCACTGAATTTTGGAGATATCCGTGATCTCCGACGCCCATCGCGACAACGGACGTTTAACGGGCTCTCTCGCCTTGAAGGAACGAGATTGGCAGAAGGGATCTTTTCCGAGGCATTTTCGCGTAACCGATGTATACTACGATAGGAGCCGGCTGGCTGTGGTGTGGAGCCTCATGAACTACGCCTTTGACCTCGCAAGACACAGGGCTGCATCGTGGGTGGTCGCCCAGCGGCAGATTATAAGGGTTCGGATTACCGTGTGTGTGAACAAGGAATGAGGCAGGAAGAGGCATTCATACCGATGAAAGCCCTGCGCCGGCTCCTCACTCTGTTCTTCACTGTTACGCTCGCGTTCGAAGCAGCGGCAGTGGAGGCTCCTTCTCGTCATGATGTCTACCGGATCGGACCGAACGACGTGATCCGGATCCAGGTTTTTGGTGAGGAAGACTTGACCATCGAGAGACAAGTGGGAGGCGATGGAAAAATCGACTATCCTCTTTTGGGAACCGTGCAGGTCCAAGGTAAGTCGGTAGAAGAACTTCAACAGTATCTCACCGCTCGGTTGGCGAAAGGCTATCTGCGGAATCCCAAAGTCAACGTCTCCATCGCGCGGCATCGGAACTTCTACGTTAGCGGCGAAGTGAAGACGCCGGGTGGCTTTCCTTATGAAGAGGGGTTGACTGTCCAAAAAGCCATCGCCATGGCCGGGGGGGGTACCGAGAAGTCGGACAAGGCGGATATTAAGGTGAAACGGATGAATGGTCAAGCTCTTGAAACTCTGGTGCTTGAGCTTGATGCCCTCGTCATGCCCGATGATCTGATTTTTGTGTCGCAAGCCCAGAAGTTCTATATCAACGGTGAAGTGAGAAAACCCGGAGATTATTCCTATGAAAAAGGTCTGACGGTCCATAAAGCCATCACGATGGCCGGAGGCTTTACCGAGAAGGCTGCTCAGAAGCGCACCAAGGTCTTACGCGTCATCGACGGAAAGGAGGAGGTGCTCGAGGTGAGTCTTGATTCCCTGGTTCTTCCGGAAGATATCATCGTCGTTCCCCAGCGGTTCTTTTGATGGCCCGCATCGACTCAGCTCTGTGCCAGTAGCAAACAGCTTATGGATTACGTCAGCCTGCCCGAGGGCTGTTGCTTCCACAACGGTCCTGCCCCAATTTCGCGTCGCGACTACGGACTTCTTCAGCTGACTCTCAAAAGCCGTTGATAACTTGGCGCATTTTCAATCTGTACCCCCATGTACGGCGCCCGAAACGGCGCTCGCCATTCCCCCAACCAGTCGCCGCAGGGCTTTCCGAGAACTCACCTAGCCTGTGGTGACTCTGCAGCCCTTGCCCCTTCTTTTTTACCCGCTGAATCATGGATATCTGTGGGAGCGACAGGTGGGTCGCCATCCTGCGGCGAGTACGTTCTGACCCTGGGGATACTCAGGAATGGAACAAGCCTGACTTCTCCCCGTACCAAGGATGGCCCGGTCCGTTCCATGGGAACAGACCCAACCTGTGGACCCCGGACCACGGGTGTAGACCCGTGGTCCGGGGTGAAGGTGGGAGGAATGTGCGTTATCCCCCGAGGGTTACGCCTTAATGTGGCAAGGACAATGTGGTGAAGGTCAATTTGGTGAAGTGAACTCTTTACTTCGCCACTACACCAGATCGCCAAATCACCAGATGAATCGAAGTCTTAGGAGCGGAAGACCTGCGCAAGGATTCCGGTGCGGGTGGTGGACTTGGTTTTCTGCATGATGTGCTTGATGTGCTCTTTGACTGTCTGTTCGGTGATCCCGAGCGCGTTGGCGATCTCCTTGTTTGTCCAGCCCTTAGCGAGATGTTCGATCACAGCCTGCTCGCGGTCGGTGAGCTGAAATCGCTCCTGGGCCTGCTCCGTGCCGGTCTGTTGCCGGCGCCCGACCTCTTCCATGGTGATGACGATGCGTGACTGCTGGATGCCCCCTCGCTCTGGTAACCCGAACCCGCGGAGCAGGATCGGTCGCGCTGGGTTGCCAGCTAATCGTTTGACCTCGAATTGCTCCCAGTCCTTTGCCTCGGTGCGCACTTGGAGGACCTTCAGGATTTCGGTGCAGAGTTCCGTCAGCGCTGCCGGAAGAACGCCGTGCGCGATCTTCTTGTATTCCTTGCCATTCTCCGCCTTATTAATCTGCGTCGCCAGGTCCGCTGCCTGTCGATTCATATGTAACAACTGCATCGACGAGGACAGGACGACAATGCCGGGACCAGTACGCTGATCGGCAATCGTATCCACCTGGTCACAGGAATTGAGTGCATCATCGCTCATGACGCCCACTCCTTGTGTCCAGGGTGACCGGCGTGATTGGACGGTCTGAGGATGTCTCTTGAGCTAGCCAACAAGATAACCTAATAAATCTATGTCTGTACGGCAGGGTGGTGATGGAGCAATCAGTTTAGGATAGTACCCTAACCCTTCCGAGGGAGTCAACACCCACCTTTAGTATGGGAGGACCTACATCATCGGTATTGTTGTTCTGCGAGCGTTCTTCTACATTCTCGCTTTGTTAGGACACCACCTGAAGTAGGCGGCACTTTCTCGCGCAACCTGCGACGTCAAAGCCGTAACCATGCGAGTCAAGTGGTGTGATGAATCAGTTCGACACACGACTGAGAATAGGAAGGCCCTCAGGTCCAGTTTGCGTGGAGCTTGTGCGCAGTGGCTTGAAGCGAACGCGGCGAATGGCGAGGTGCTGAGCCTAGCAACCAGCGCTTCTCACTTGCCGAGTTCTTGCTCAAACGAGACCGAAGCAGTGCCTCAGTATTTATGCCGAGAAGGACAATCAAACTAGCGAGAGCTCCGCACATTGAGCCGGGGAGGGAGGTCTGCGTGATACACACAACGAATGATTGGGACTGGCCGATTTCAGCGAGCAATCAGAAACACAACGAACGGGTGGCATTGTTGAGACAGATTCCCTACGAGCTGACCGCGCCGATCGAGCCGGAGCCCATGGTTGTTCGCCATGGGCAGGGGAAGGCTCTTTCGGTCAACATCAGCTCTGGTGGCATGTTGCTCGTGATGGAGCAGGCCCCGGGGATAGAGCAGGTGCTCAAGGTGCATGTGCCGACGCCCACCAGCCTGGCCGAGACGCCAACTCTAGCCGAAGTGCGCTGGACCCGTAAGATTCCTTTTGCGGTCTGTACTTCGTCGGGCTGAAATTCATGTTCTGACTCTATCCTCTCCTCTTCATGTGCAATGCAGATGGTGCGAGAAAGAAGGCTCGTGGACGTGGGGCAAGATCGACTCCCGGCTTGTTGAGTAATAACGCAATCATAAGCATAAGCGACCCAATGACCGTCAACAACGTTGGTTAGCCGCAAGAGGTTTGTTATGAAGATCAGAACGTGGGGAATCACAGTCGGTCTTTGGTTACTGATGAGTGTTGGGAGTGCGCTGGCTGGATCGACGGTGAGCCCCAATGGTACACCAGCTCTGCCTGACTCGTCTCAAGAAAAATCTTCACTCACCGTGACGGCTGACTACATCATCGGTCCGGAAGATGTGCTGGACATTACAGTCTGGAAGAATGCCGATCTCTCGAAGACGGTCCAGGTCAGACCGGACGGCCGCATTTCCTTGCCGCTTATCGGAGATGTGGCTGCGGTTGGCCGCACGAGCGACCAACTGACGCAAGAGATCTCGAACCGGCTCAAGGCCTACATGGAAAATCCCACGGTGTCCATTGTGGTGAAAGAGGTGAACAGTTACACCATCTACGTCCTCGGTGAGGTGGCCAAGCCGGGTAGATACCCGCTCAAGAGCAAGACGACGCTGCTTCAGGCGATCACGCTCGCCAGCGGCTTCACTCCGGTAGCGTCTCGCAACAAAATCGTCGTGTTCCGGTTCGGCAAGGATGGTGAACCGATGACAAAGATCAAGGCGAGTTACGACGATATTGTCATGCGTGACGGCACCAATCAGAACATCGAGCTCAAGCCCGGTGACACGATTGTCGTGCCATCAGAAACCATGGTCGTGATTCCGTCACGATGACACGATGGTTGTGCCATCAGCAACGATGGTGATACTGCCATAAGCCTGTAGCTCTCTAATGAGGAACAAGACACCCGATATGTGGAAGGTTTATCGAAGACCGGGAAGCGCGATCATCCTGGCTCTACTGTGCATGATGCCATATCTGAGCGTCGGGTGCGCCACCCAGCAGATGAGCTATCCGGTGGACTATGTTGCTCCTGCTGAGTTCTTCCTGGGCCCGGAGGATGTGTTGGTCGTGACGGTATGGCGCAACCAGGACCTCTCCCGCGATGTGGTCGTTCGGCCGGACGGGTTAATCTCAATGCCCCTTATTGGGGACATACCAGCAGCGGGCATCACGGCGAATGATCTTGCCAAAAGGATTGCCGAGCGGTTAAAGGAGTTCATGGCGACTCCGACCGTGTCGGTGCAGGTGAAAGAGGTCAACAGCTACTTTATCTATGTGCTGGGCGAAGTAACAAAGCCAGGTAAGTATCCGCTCAAATCCTATGCAACAGTGATGCAGGGAGTTTCCTTGGCCGGGGGGTTCACACCATTTGCATCAAAGAACAAAATGCATGTGCTTCGCGTGAGCTCAAACGGATTTGGCGAACAACATCAGATTCAGATCCCCGTGGCGTACGACGAGATCCTGTCCGGCAGAAGCTCCGTCGGCAACTTCTTCCTAAAGTCCGGAGATGTCATTGTGGTGCCATGACCGCCTCATGAGAGGGCGGAGGTATGTTGTCTGGATACTGGTTGGAGCGATCGTGGGAACGGTGAGCCTGGCCCAAGGGCAGACGCAGGTGGTGCCAGTGATTGTGGCCTCGGAACAGTACAATAGCGATGTGATGAATAGAGCAGACAGTCATGGCTTATTGCGCAAGGACGATGTCACCAACACATCCCTTCGCGTGAGGAAAGCGGGTGAGAGCCATGTAGAGCCACAGTGTGGCAGCGGTGGTAGAAGGCCAATCGCTGAGACATCTGTGGACAGTCCGAAAGCGAACTGCGTGAGGGTGGCTGGGAGTTCCTCGCTGGACCAGGATCAAGCCATGCAGTGGATTGGACCGCGAACCACCTTCCAGGGAACCGAACAGGGAGCTGACGCGTTGGGGTTCTTTCCCCAGCCGTTTGGGATATTGCCTAGAACCGCTAACTCGCCCACTGGTTCCAATGACGCCTTGTCGGCCGGTACCCAGACCGCTATCAATATGGATTGGATCCCTGGATTCAAAGTACAACCGGGCACTCCGACTCCCACTCCGACTCCGGGTGGGGTGCCAGGCCCGGGTGTATTGGGCGAGGCACCAGCCGAGCCTATCAGGCAGCTGGTTCCAGTATGGCGTGTGGTGCCCTTGCTCTCAGTCTCGGAACGGTACGATAGCAACGTGTTTTTTTCGCCCAAATCGAGTCTCGTCGGCCTAAACGTGAAACAAGACGACTTTGTCACAACTGCCAACCCTCAGTTAGCGGTTGTGCACCAGGGAAAACTGGCGCAGGGCATGTTGCTGGGCGGATCCACATCGGAGTTCTATGTCCAGAACCCGGGCCTCAATTACACCGGATACAATGGGCAGCTTTCTGTGGAATTGGCTCAAGCAGTGCAGCGGGTGCTGCCGCGAGCAAGAAGTTTGATTCTGTCTGATTCTATCCTTTATACCCCTCAACTGCCTGCGTTTTTTCAAGGTGGACCTAACTTCATTGGTATAGGGGTGCCAAGTCAGACGTCCAATATCTTCGGAACAGGCATCCAGACATTTCGAGTCAAGACCTTTTCCAATCAAGGCTCAGCTCAAGGTTCGTATGCTCTCTCGCCGACGACGGAATTCGGAGTCGGCTATACACATGCAATACTAAACTTTTCAGGTACCTTGTTTGGGGTGGGAAGCCAAAGTCAGGTTTTCAATACCACAAGACAGACGATCAATGCAGGGCCCCGCATACTGCTCTCGCCCCGTGACGCACTTACTCTTGCGTACACTTATACCAAAACAGATCAGCCAGGGTTTGGACCCTATAATACACACACGACGGTAGCAACGTGGGCACGGGCTTTTTCGCCTTCCCTGTCCTCGACCATCTCTGGTGGAGGGACAGTATTTGAAGAGCTTCGCAACGTGTCTACTAATACGATAGTGGCCCGGTCTGGCTCAGTCTTCCCCAATGCCGGTGTGCTGCTATTATGGAAGGGGGGGGGGGGCGAGACTGGACGGCAGTTTGGAGGGCCAAGCCTGCAAGGCATGAGTCCAGGTTCGGGATTACCTCGAAGCATGGCTGGGCTCGGGAATGTACCCCTGACCGGGGGGGCATTCTTGCCATCCGGGAGCAGCACCGTTGCCCTTAATTACTCCGTAGGAGCGTACCCCAGTTATCTGATATCCGCAGGACCGATCATCAGCCATAATGCCTGGATCCAAGCTTCGCGTGGTCTGACGGATAGTCTAGGGATAACGGGAGGAGTGAACTATGGCCGCAGTGACGCGGCTGGTCAGACTGGAAACTTTTCCTTTATGTCTTTCTCGACCAACCTCACCCTCAACTACTTGATCACCCCCACGTTGCGGGCCTCTTTCATTCATACATTTGGGAACTACCAGCGGAGTAGCTCTGAAACTGGAAGCGCTGAATTTGATCGTCAAACTGCTATGTTCAATATTACCTATATATTGGGGGACAATTTTTTAGGGCTAGGAGCCTTGACTCCCCTTACGCGACCTGATTCCGGGGGATTCGATAAGAGATGACGGCATCAGCACTTACGCCACAAGATCTCCTGCAGATCGCCATTCGTAGAAAATGGCTGATCTTGGGTGTGATAGTGCTTTCACTGGGATTGTCCTGGGTAGCGTGGAAGGTGTTGCCCAAGAACTACAAGTCCACCGTTGTGATCACGCTGGATCGTCAGAAAGTCGCACAGGACTACGTGAGAGGTTTGTCGAGAGAAGGCAGAGAATTGGATGATCCGCTGAAACAGCTCAACCAGCAGGTGACTGAACTTCTATTGAGCCGAACAGCCCTGATGGAGATCATCGAGACACTGAAACCCTTCGGAGAGACGCAAGATGCGGAGGCAGAAGGTGTCCTGAAACGCATGCGCAGACAAATTACCACACAACCGTCGAGCGATGGGGCCGCGCTTTCAATCTCGTTCACCCATGAAAACCCTCTCATGGCCCAGGCGGTCACTGCGACCATTGGCGAAAAACTCAAGGAAGGAAACCTGACAAAACGCGAGAGACTCGCAGAGAACACGACTGCCTTCCTGACACTTGAACTTGATCGGGCCAAAGCCGAGTTGGAAGCACGAGAAAAGGCCGTAAGTGATTTCAAGCGCAGCC
>VBOJ01000106.1 GCA_005877775.1 Nitrospirota bacterium
CCATTTGATCGGTCAGCGGTGGACCAACTCAGTCAGTTGTAACCTCGAAACGAACCCAGGTTCCGAGACGACCGGCTGGCCAAGGTCTACGAGAAACGGCCCCGACATCGTTGCGTGGGTGTCGAACCATGGACGCAACACCCCTCTGTGGATCGCCAAGGTGGAAACTGAGGACACGATCATTGAGGAAAAAGCTTGCAGCCGGTGGCAAGACTTCTCGGTCATGGGGGTACCGTTCATTCTCATTGTGCCCAGGGGATACAAGGCACTTGCTCACTTCTTCGCCACGAGAATAGGCGTGTGCGTGGCGGACATCTATGAGTACGCCTTGAGCGGGAATAAGGTGGAACTGACATGAGGAAAGGGCATCCGGTTTCGAAGGGGTTCTGAAACGGAAGAACGTGCTTGTTTTGACAGAGGGGGAAAGACGATGAGCACAATCACCCGTGAGGCGGGAATCCAGACCCTCCATGACCAGGTTGTGAGCCTTGTGGCGCAGCGCTGGGCTAAGACGGTGCCAAGCAAAGTGACTATTAACACGGATGCGGAGAGGACTCGGTGGGCCGCGTCAGATCGGAGCTATCCGGATGTCGTCGGCTGGAGCCTCAGCGCTGGCAGGAATACCATCGAGTGGATTGCGGAGGTTGAAACGGAGGAGTCTCTGTCCGAACCGGATACGCAGAGCCGGTGGCGTGAGGATGCTGTCCTGGGAGTGCCCTTCTATCTCTTTGTGCCGAAGGGGCATCGAGAAACGGCCCAGAAACTCGCCGCAATAACAGGTGTCACGCTAAACTGTGTCTATGAGTACTTTTTCCTCAATGCAACGTTCCAGCTTTCGTGAATTGAGGCGATACGACAGGATTGCGGTGCATCATAGATAGCTAGGCGCCGGAAGCGCTCGTGTCAGTCCACAGGAGGGGATGTCGGCCGAACGCCGCATCCCCTTTCGCTTTAAAAGAAGCAGATGTTATGACTATGCTGCGCGACTTCTGGTTTCCAGTCCTACTGACCGCAGCCAGTATCCTCGTCGGACTCTTAGGATTTTATGCGGAAGGCAACCCTCGTGGCCTTATACTAACTTTCGCTGCTTCCTTGTTCTACGCTGCATGTCTGTCCTACATTTGGGGCGACCCTGTCCGCGGACCATTCGCCAAACTTGTGGACCCAAAATCAAGTGATACATTTTGGCTTACAGCCGGTCCATCGGTTAGCTTTCCTGTCAATCAATTGAGCAAAGGGATAGATTTTTCACAAGCCGTTAGCTCGGCTGGTCAACCTATCGAGTTGTGGATTAAAAGGACGTGGTGGTCCGGGATGAGCTACCGTGTTGCCATGAAAGGACCTGCTGGTGAAAAGGTGATTGAATTCACCAACGAGACCATAGGGAGAATCCCTCCTGGGTGGGACACGAACGCGGATGACAATGCAGTGGAAGTCCTGGATCGAAATGGACTAGTGAGACTTCAGGTAATACAATCTGATGAGTTTGATGTTTATCTCAACACTGTGATGACTAATCAGCAACAAGCGATCGTGTTGAAAGATCGTAGCCTCGAGATGAAACCTGTGAAGGCACTTACAGCCTATGATTTCCCTAAGCCTCTGTTCAGGTATCCATCTTACGGGAACCGAGGGAGGAGAGCATAGCTTTTACTCTCGGGGGATATCCTTTCTGAGGCAGACCGTAATGAAAACAGTAAGTATGGGTAAGGTGCAGAAAGATGCCCTTTCACTTGCTCAAGTAGAGCAGGATTGGCACTCCCAGGGGTTCAGTTGCGGCCTCTGGGTTGACCCGCCAGGGCAAGTATGGGAAGACTATGTGCACTCCATGGATGAGCTCCTGATGGTCCTGGAGGGGGAGTTGGAACTGGAGATGCAAGGAAGAATATTCCGGCCGAACCAGGGAGAAGAGGTCCTGATTCCGGCCGAGGTCAGACACACGGTGCGGAATGTGGGCGGGACCACTGCGCGCTGGCTCTATGGGTATAAAAGCTCAGGTTAGAGGTCAGAGGCTGGCGGCGAGAGGCCTGATACGGGAAGGTCCGAAATCCTATAGCCTATAGCCTATCGCCCATAGCCTTTATCTGAACGGAGATCAAGCCATGCCGACTACAACACAGTTGGTGATCAGCGAGGTGAGTAAACCGGGCGTGCTGGCGCGGGTGACGTCAGTTCTGGCGAGTGCGGGGGTGAATATCAAGGCCTTCTCTGCGCCGGAGGTAACGGGAAAGGGGAACCTCCGCCTGGTGGTTGCTGACCTGGACCGCGCGCGCAGCGCACTGAAGGCCGCGAAGATCCGGTTTCGCGAAGAAACGGCCTTGGTGCTGAGCCTTGAAAACACCCCTGGTGCTCTGAGCCGGGTGGCGGAGCACCTGGGGGAGGCTCGAGTCAATATCAAGTGCGCCTACTGCACCCCCTCACGCGAAGGGAAGAGAGCGATCATCGTCTTGACGGTCTCCAATACCCCTAAAGCGTTGGACCGGCTCCGGGGAGAGTCATTGGACGAATTTTGAGCATGGAGGTAAGAGCAAAGAGTCAGCAGGCGATTGTTCAGCCTCTTGTCCTCACGTGCCTGCTGTTCGCTCTCTGGGGAATTGACGGGTGCGCAGGCAGGCCGGTGCTGCGTGGGGACTACCCTCCTGGCTATCCCATCGGGTACGTGGAACGGGGAGTCGCATCCTGGTATGGCCCGGGGTTCCATGGCAATCAGACCGCCAATGGGGAGCGGTTTGACATGCACCAGTTCACAGCGGCCCATCGGACACTTCCGTTGGGTTCCGTGGCGACCGTCCGATCCCTGAGCAATGGGCGGCGGATCACGGTACGCATCAACGACCGTGGCCCCTTTGCCAGGAACCGGGTTCTTGACCTATCGCTGGCGGCAGCACAATCCCTTGGGATGACCGGCCAGGGGACGGATCACGTGGAGCTTCGGGTCATTGGGTATCAGGGCCGTCCCGGTTCCTTCGGTTATCTCAGAGTCCAGGTCGCCTCTTTTTCAGAACCGGCCAATGCCCAGTCGCTCGTCGGACGGCTAAGGCAACGGTATTCCGATGTCCGCATGGTGGCAGTTGACCTTCCCAGCGGGCGGCGCTACCGAGTCCAGGTTGGGCAGTTTATGACAGAGCGGCAGGCTGAGCTCGTCGCCGAACGGCTCGAATCTCAATTCGAGGTTGAGCCGTTAGTCGTGAGGGATGATATGTAACATCGGCTGAAGCTGGAGTCCGGCTGGCAGTTCGCAGCTGGTCCTGGGAATTGAGGTTGGTAGCGACTTTCAACGTTTTTAAGCAATTGATTTCATAACATATTTATAACAAATTGTTGATCAAAAAGGGGGTGGTATGGTACAAATAACCCCCTATGGATGACAGTAGGCCCAAGCGACCCAGTTTAGTTACCCCGATCTTTCGCACCACTCTCCTCCCGCTCGTCCTCCCTTCCGTGCGCGCGTGGGGGTGCCGGTTACCGTTGTCTGCCAGAGTTGTTCTTCCGTAAGATTCGGCACCCATGGACTATCTGATATTGGTCAGCTTGATCCTGGTTTCGGCCGTCATCTCCGCTGCCGAGATCGGCTTCTTTTCGGTCAATGAGACCAGGCTGCGGACGCTCGCGACCGCGGGGGGCAGGCGGGCAGCGATGGCCCTTTATCTTCGGGGAAACCCGCAGCGCCTGCTCTCGACCATCATGATCGGAGATCGTCTCGTTGACACCGGGGCAGCCTCCTTTGCGACGATTATCACGCTCCGTTTATTCGGCTCCGAGGCGGTCGCGGTTGTCATCGGCATCCTGACTTTTCTCCTGTTGGTGTTCGGGGATATCGTACCCAAGACACTGGCAGCCAAGCACTCGATCCCTGTCTGTCTCTGGATGGCCTACCCAGTTTATGCCGTGCAGCAGGCCTTGAGGCCAGTGCTATGGGTCCTGGAACCGATGATCGACAGGATCACCGGCGGAAAGGGTCTGACGGTGCCCTTCGTGACCGAAGAAGAGCTGAAGATCATGTTGGATGTAGGGGGAAGGGCAGGCGCTATCGAGACCGAAGAAGTCAAGATGATCAAGAACGTGTTCCAGTTGAAGGACATCACGGCTGAAGATGCGATGACACCCCGCCTCTACACGTTTGCGCTGGACGGGAATCTGCGTCTCAAAGAGGCCCAGGATCAGCTCTTCAAATCCAAATATTCCCGTATCCCGGTGTTCGACGGCATTCTGGATAATATCACCGGCATTCTCTACAAGACGAAGGCGCTCACGGAACTGGCTCAGGGCAAGAGCGAGGTGCGCCTCAAGGACATTGCGGACCAGGCTCTCTTCGTGCCGCGCGGCAAGACCGCGGATGACCTCATGAAGCAATTTCAGCTGGAAAAACGCCACATGGCCATCGTTGTCAACGAGTTTGGCGGGATCATGGGTCTCGTGACGCTGGAGGATCTCCTCGAGGAGGTTGTCGGCGAAATCATGGATGAGACCGACATCTCCGAGGAGCTCATCAAGCGGATCGGGAAGAATCAGATTCTGGTTCACGGGCGGACCGAGGTACGCCGCGTCAACGAGTTCCTGAAGGTCACTCTGGAAGAAGACGCCAATACCATCAGCGGGTTGATTCAGGACCGGCTCGGCCGTATTCCGTCTGTCGGCGAGGAGCTTCGCATAGGACAGTGCCGGTTAGTCATCCACGAGGCTGATCACAAGTCCATCAAGAGCGTGCAGATCTTCAAGGAAGACAAGACTGTGCAGCCGACCGAGGCGGAGCCCGTAGTTCTTTCAGATGAAGCAAGCCCTGTTGCAGGGCAGAGGAGAGCCCTTTAGGTCTGGTTGAGCAACGAACCGAATTCTTCCTCTGTGACCACTGTCACGCCCAGCCGTTTGGCCTGGTCCAGCTTGGAGCCAGGATCCATCCCAGCGACGACGTAGTCGGTTTGTTTGCTGAGGCTGGATGCCACACGACCCCCTAATTGCTCCACGCGGCGCCTGGCTTCCTCCCGGCTGAACCCCTTGAGTCCGCCGGTGAACACGAAGGTCTTTCCTTCAAAAGGTCGTTGCCCCTGAGACTCCCGCTGAGCTGCTGCGGTAATCTGTAATCCCAGCGCACGAAGACGCTCGATCACCTGTCGGTTACGTTCCTCCCGGAAGAACGACTCCAGGCTGGCCGCAATCTCCGGCCCAATCTCGTGAACGCTTTCGAAGGTGTCTCTGTCCGCAGCGATAATCGCATCGAGCGTGCCGAATCGGCGGGCCAAGACGCGCGCGATGTGTTGACCGACCTGTCGGATGCCTAAGCCGACCAGGAACCGTTCGAGAGAGACCTGTTTGCTGCGATCGATGGCCTCGAGCAGGAGAGAGGCCGAGCGGTCGGCGAATCCCTCTAGCGGGAGGAGTTGTTCTTTCGTCAAGGTGTACAGATCAGCCAAGTCTCGAACCATTCCCTTTTCGACCAATTGAGCAACCGTCTTCTTGCCCAGCCCGTCAATATTCAGGGCCCCCTTGGACGCAAAATGCTCCAGCTCGCCCTTCAGTTGGGCCGGACAGGCGGTCTGACCGGAGCAGTAATAATAGGCCCCTTCACGGGCCACGGCTGAACCGCAGACCGGACAGCGATCCGGCATGCGAAACGGTGCGGCCCGTTGCTCGCCCGGGATGATCACGCGCTCCGCGATGGCTGGAATGACGTCTCCGGCCCGCTCGACCCTCACCGTATCACCGACCCGGATGTCCTTCCTGGCGACCTCGTCGGCGTTGTGGAGCGTCGCTCGGCTGATAGTGACGCCTCCCACATCCACCGGTTTGAGTAGGGCCAATGGGGTCAGCGTTCCGGTGCGGCCGACCGAGACCACAATGTCCTGCACTTGGGTGATCTCTTTGCGCGGGGTGAACTTGTAGGCGATGGCCCAGCGCGGACTTCGGGATTTCTCACCGAGGGCTTCCTGCCAGTCGCGGCGATCGATCTTCACCACCACGCCATCAATTTCAAACGGCAACTGGTCGCGGACCGCCTCGGTCTCGGCGTGAAACGCGATGACCTCTTCGATCCTGGCGCAACGGCGCCGATGCAGCGGGACCGGTAGCCCCCAGCGAGAGAGGCACTCCAGCTCTTCCCAATGCGTGGGCGGGAGGGTTCCTGATTGAGCCATGATCTCGTAACAAGTGATGACCAGGGGCCGTTCCGCGGTGATCCGAGAATCCAGTTGGCGGAGCGCACCGGAGGCCGCGTTCCGTGGATTGGCGAAGGCCTCCTCTCCTCGCTCCGTGATGCGCCGGTTGAGCGCCTGGAAGTCGTCCAATCGCATGTAGACTTCGGCCCGTGCGACGAGACGGGACGGCGGATCAGCATCGGCTTGAAGCTGGAGCGGAAGAGATCTGAGCGTCCGGAGGTTGACGGTCACATCCTCGCCGATCGTCCCGTCCCCCCTGGTGGCGCCACGGGTAAAGATGCCGTTCTCGTAGATCAACTCGACCGACAGGCCGTCGTATTTCGGTTCCACGGTGTAGTGAATCGCGGCTGTGTCCATCTCTTGGCCCAACTCCCGTCCCAGTTCTCGACGAACGCGTTTGTCGAAGGCCAGCACGTCTTCCATGCCTGCGACCGAATCGAGACTCAACATGGGTCTGACGTGCTGTGTTTTTTTGAGCTCCGCTAAGGGCGGGGCCCCGACACGTTGAGTCGGGGAGTCCGGCGTAATGAGGTCTGGATGAGCTGTTTCCAGGTCTGTCAGCTCCCGAAACAAGCGGTCGTACTCCTGATCCGAGATCTCAGGGCGGTTCTTGACATAGTACAGATAGTCGTGGCGGCGGATCTCGTTGCGTAGCGCATCCACCCGCGTCTGCACGTCAGGCCGGCTTTGCGGCGTTTGACTATCGGTGAGGTGGCGAGGTTGGTGAGTCATGGCGGCCGTCAGTAGGAGACTATCGAATGTATCGGGCTGCGTAGCTTCTGATCTCATGACCGTTCAGGACGTGGAACCGGCGGAGCCGATCCACGGTCTGTCCGGAAAACCGATTGAGGGGGATCGTGACCAACTGGCGATGGAACTGCCGGACAATCCTCCGCCACTGCGCCCGTGGCGGAATCGGCGACACCAGGACGATATGGGGTTCCTGGGAATGAAGAGCGGCTCCAGCGATGAGCCGTTCCTCTAAGGTCCGGGAAAAGTTCAGCCTGGGATCTTCCCAGATGTTGGGGATCGGCCTGGGCGGAAAGAGAAACAGAGCGCCGCCGTATCGTGATTGGCCGATACCGGGCCCCACCATCTGCTCCCGGAATGGGCTGGCATAGAAACAGAGCGTGGATTCTTCGGCATGTTCCGCGTACCAGGTTGCCTGCCAACTATACACCTCTGGGTCAGCCGGTGTGTCGAACAGAAAGATGACGACCTCCACATTACCTCTGGCCGGTGGAATCTCCTTCACGTAGATCTCGATGCGAGTTCGCCCTTCGGGACGACCCTGGTCGCTGGCTTGATGCTCTCGGTGACCCCTGTACCAATGTCGCAGGCTCTCTCGGAGGTCCACTCCATCCTTGACTGAGGTCGTGAACTTCTCGATCCGTGCCAGGTCCGCTCCCAGGATCGCCCGTGCCTGCTCCCGTACATGGCTGGTGAAACTCTCGATCCGATTGTCCTCCGGCGGCCAGGAGCATTGGCGGAAGGGATTCCACTGGAGCCCCCAGCGTCGGCGCTTGATCCTGGTCGGAGTGGGTCGTAAAGAGAGCGATCGCCAGAGCATCGGAGGGCCCTGAAGGCGGTTCTTGGTCAACGCAATGTGACCGTCAGGGAACTCCAGCTTGGCGATACCGGCCGACACAGCCGACTCAGTCAACTCTGAGGCCTCCTCTTGAAAGGCATAGGTCTTGGCTGTTTCCAGCAACGTCACGGCGAACTCGTCTCCCGCCATCTGCTTGGCAGCCAGCACCAATGAATAGAGGTCTGGGGTCAATCGGCGTTCCATCAGGGCTAAATTCCGGACATACTGGAGATAGAGTTGGAGGAGCTGGGGCGTGATCCAGTTCGCCACGGAATTCCTGTCGGTCTTGCGGCTGGCCATCCAGCGAGTGCGCGTCTCCAGCAGCAGCTCCTTCATGCCGTCCACGGTGAGGTGCCGATCTGAGCGGACCTCAGCCCGTCGGCGCTCGTAGAGTTCTGTCAGAAACGGCAGTTCACCCAACACGAAATACAAGGTGGACGGAGAGACTTGGTAGATCGCCGGTGACGGCATGGTCCGTTCCGGTGGAATGTAGGGCTTCCGTTCCCGGTAGGCGTCCCGGAGCCAGGGCCAGTCAGCAAGAGAGCACAGGCACAGGATGGATTCGTACTCCATCTCAAGCTCGTGCAGGCGGAAAGCCATCCAGGCAATGCGGGCTTCTTGCTGGCTGTCTTGGGCCGGAGTGGGCATCGAAGGGATGACTGCGGAAGCGAACGAGGCCAGCGATACGCGCTTGAGCGCATAAGGGTCCGGTGCCGTAACTGGCATTGGCTCGAACACCGTCACGTCCCGATCGATGTAGGCCCGGGTGATTCCTTCTCCCATTGCGACTCGTATCCCCATGATGACGGCCTGGCAGGGATCGACGGGGAT
The DNA here is from genome assembly GCA_005877775.1 of Nitrospirota bacterium. Lineage (GTDB taxonomy): Bacteria > Nitrospirota > Nitrospiria > Nitrospirales > Nitrospiraceae > NS-7. The sequence goes on from VBOJ01000106.1 coordinate 8,572, forward strand.
GAAGCTGACCACCGGCATGCCGTGATGATCCGGCTCCGGCATCACCACCAGGCTGATGCAGGGCAGCGCTTCCACCGCGGTCTCACACAGCTCTTCCACAGAAGGAGGCAGTGGCACCGCGAGACAGTCGAACCGGCGTTCGATCAGAGTCTCGCGGACCTCCTGGGCCATGTCACCGCTGGCGTGAAGGATCGGCAGGAGTTCGATGCGTGGGGAGAGCCGCAGGACTGCGTCAGCGGTCTTAGCTACATGAGCCATAGGAATGGCGAGGCATCTGACCGTTTTACCGTTCTGGATGAAGGGGATCGTCACCTTCGAAGAAGAAATCTCCCAACCCCCGTGGCAGTGGTTGGTCCCCAAGCGCCCGCTTTCGACGGTGAGCCAACCCCTCAAGGTCGAGCGCTTCCTCACTCAAGACCTTGATCAAGGCCTCGCGCCAGGCCTCATCCTTGGAGAGGGGGTGGGCTGGGTCCTGGGCCAGACGTTTCAGCGCATACTGCAAGAGATGAATGCCGTCTCGGACCGAATATTCCAGATTGAGTTGATGGGCTTCCTGGAGGAAGTCCACCGTCAACGTCAGCATATCTGCCGGGGCAAAGGGAATATGATAGCGCAAGATAGCCAGTTCGTCGTCTCGACGAGGGAACCCCAAATGCAAGGTGGGCTGGAGGCGCGACAGAATGTAGTCGGGGACTTCGTAGGTCGAAGCGTCCTCGTTCATCGTCACGCAGCATCGGAAGTCGTGGTGCGCTTTGACCAGGATACCGGCCACAATTGACTCGACGCACCGGCGGTGGTCAAGCAGCGGAGCGAGGGAGGCCCAACTCTTTTCGTTCATCCGGTTGCCCTCATCCAACACACAGACGCCGCCGGTCAGCACTGCGGAGACAAGGGGGGAAGCATGGTAGGCGATTGTGCCTGATTCGGCCAGGACCGGAGTAATCAAGAGATCCTCCGGCCTGGTGTCGGCCGTGCATTGAAAGATATACAGATCTTGTTTGCGTTCCCGGGCTCCGGCCATAGCCAGAGTCGTCTTGCCAATGCCGGGAAAACCGGTGATGCGAGGCGAGAGCGGCAGGTCGTGTTCGTCGATCACCAGCCAACAGGCCAGGAGCTGTCTCAGGATCTCGCGTTCCCCGATCCACTCCTGGGTCAAGTCAATCGGCTGGGCCAGGCGCAAGGTGACGCCGTCTACCAGCAGGGTGCGGCTTGATCCAGGCTTAGAGGTCTGTCGCATATAGTCCAAACCGTAGCATAGCGTGGGCAAAGGGTCAAACCTCCATTTAGGCCTCTTTCGCTTTGACTTTCAGTGCTCCTGCCACTATTCTTAAGCACCTAGCACGGCTGGTCCCGTCCCGAATGCAGTGCCAGGAAATGACATGATAAAGAGTGGCGATTCCTGTGGTGAGAGGCAATGAGAAGCTTGAGAGACGGCAAGGTCCTGGTGTTTTCCGACTCGAGCAAGCCCCAGAAGAGACCAAGAAAGGACTGGTGAGCGCATGACGATCAGCAAGCAGGTGTCTCTTTCGACAGTCATCCTCGGCACGTTCCTGTTGATGGGCTGCGTGATGACGGAGAAGTACGAGGCGGAGAAGGCTCGTGGGCTAAATTTTCAGCGCTTGCTGGCGCAGGAGGAGAAGCGGACAGGGGAATTGGACAACGAGCTCAAACGTGTCAAACGCGAATCCTCCGAGATGGAAGCGAGAAACCGGGAGCTGACCGCTCAGGTTCAGGCCGTGCGAGAACAGATGGCAAGAGTCCAGGAAGAGGCCGATGCCATGCGGGAAGCCACCGCTCTCGAAAAGAAAGCGCGAGAAGACCTCGGCCGGGCACCCCATCCGGCTTCAAAACCCAAGCGAGCGGAGAAGAACTTTCTGGCGCAGGAGACCGATCAGCTTGCCGGCAAGCCCGAGAGCGTGGCGGTCGATGGCCACACACCAATCTATCATCAGGTGAAGCCCGGCGAGACGGTCTTCCGGCTCGCACGCAAGTACGGGGTCCAAGTAGAGCAGGTGAGGAAGTGGAATAATCTTCAGGACGATCTGATCGAAGTAGGCCAGAAATTGATCGTCGGCTATGAGTGAGCGACCACGCGATGCACAGCCTTCCCTATTCACTCACTTTTGACGAGTTCCGCACCCTCGCCTCGCGGGGGAACCTGATTCCTCTCTATCGGGAAATCCTGGCGGACTTTGAAACGCCGGTCTCAGCCTTTGCCAAGATTGATCACGGCCCGTCCGCCTATCTCCTGGAAAGCGTCGAAGGGGGGGAGAACTGGGCCCGCTATTCCTTTTTAGGGAGCGGCTCGCCGGTCGTGGTCCGCGAGGAGCACGGGACTCTGTTGGTCACGAGCGGGACTCGCGTTCAACGTGTGCCGGTTGGAGAGAAGCCCGGTGAAAACCCGCTTGATCGAATCCAAGCCATCATGTCGACTTACCGCCCGGTGACTGTGCCCGGTCTCCCGCGGTTCGTCGGAGGGGCAGTCGGGTATCTGGGTTATGACGTGGTTCGCTATTTCGAAGAAATCCCGTCTCGCCGCAAGGATGACCTCGCCCTCCCTGACCTTGCGTTCCTGCTCACGGATACGCTCCTGATCTTTGATAATATCGCTCAAAAGATCAAAGTGGTCGCCAACGCGCATGTCGAGGGCAGACGGGAATCGGAGCTCAGACGCGCCTACGCTGACGCCACGAGCCGCATTGAACGGATGATCAATCGCTTGAAACGGCCGCTGCGCCGGATTCTTCCGAAACGCCGGCACAAGCCGATTGTGTTTGGGGCGAACATGAGCCAGGCGGATTTCGAGAAGATGGTGATGCGGACCAAAGAGTATATCCGCGCGGGAGACATCGTCCAGGCGGTCATCTCTCAGCGTTGGGAGACCAGAATCCAGACGGCCCCGTTTGAAATTTACCGGGCGCTGCGCGTCATCAATCCCTCGCCCTATATGTATTATTTGAGGATCGGCGGGGTGGAATTGGTCGGATCCTCGCCGGAAACCCTTGTCCGGTGCGAGGAAGGTCGGGTTTCGATCAGGCCGATTGCCGGAACCAGGCGGCGTGGCGCAACCGAGGAGCAGGATGCCCTATTGGAGCGCGAGTTGATGGCGGACGACAAAGAGCGGGCCGAGCATGTCATGCTGGTGGATCTGGGTCGCAATGACATCGGGCGTATAGCTCGAAGGGGCTCGGTTCGCGTGGATGGTTTGATGCAAGTGGAGCGGTACTCCCACGTGATGCACCTGGTCTCACAGGTCCACGGGGACCTCGAGCCGTCCAAGACTGCTTATGACGTGATGAGAGCCTGCTTTCCCGCAGGAACTGTGTCCGGCGCTCCCAAGATCCGCGCGATGCAGATCATCGAAGAGCTCGAACCGACGCGACGTGGGCCGTACGCCGGTGCGGTGGGGTACTTCAGCTTCTCCGGCAACATGGACACCTGCATCAACATCCGCACGATCGTGATCAAGGACCGCCGGGCCTACATCCAGGCCGGAGCGGGAATCGTAGCCGATTCTGATCCGGAACGGGAATATGAGGAAACCTGTAACAAGGCGAGGGCCATGATGAAGGCAATTGAGCTCGCCGAGCAGGGATTGGAGTAGCGGAGCGTAAGGCGTGAGGGGTAAGGGGTGAGGCGATAAGAGCCTAAGAAGTCTTCCCCCCTTACGCCTAACGTTTCACGCCTCACGGTTTTTATGCTGTTGATGATCGACAATTACGACTCCTTCACCTATAACCTCGTGCAGTACTTTGGGGAGTTGGGAGAAGAGGTGCAGGTGTATCGAAACGACAGGATCACGGTCGATGAGATCGAAGCCTTGCACCCGAAGCAACTGGTGATTTCGCCGGGCCCCTGTACGCCCAAAGAGGCCGGAATATCGGTGTCGGCAATCCGTCAGTTCTCCGGGCGAATCCCTGTCCTGGGAGTCTGTCTCGGGCATCAGTCCCTTGCCGTGGCGTTCGGAGGCAAAGTCATTCATGCCGAACGCTTGATGCACGGGAAGACCTCCATGATTCACCATGACGGCAAGACCATCTTTCATGACCTCCCCAACCCATTTGAGGCGACCCGCTATCATTCCTTACTGGTGGACCGGGCGACGGTTCCGGATTGCTTGGAGGTGTCAGCCGAGACCGTTGAAGGCGAGATCATGGGCCTCCGGCATCGAACGCTCGGCGTGGAAGGGGTGCAGTTCCATCCCGAATCCATTCTCACGGCAACTGGCAAGGACCTGCTCCGCAACTTCCTGAAACTCTAGCACATGGCTGATGGCCAATAGCGTATGGCGAAGACACATGGAATGTATCCGCGCGCTCTTGCTATAAGCTATATGCCATAAGCTCCCTGCCAACGACCATGATCAAAGACGCGATCACCAAGCTAGCAGACCGGGCTGACCTCTCTGAGAAGGAGGCCGAAGAGGTCATGCTGGAAATCATGGATGGGGCAGCCACCTCAGCGCAGATCGCATCCTATCTCATGGGGCTCAGGATGAAGGGCGAGACAGTGGAGGAGATCGCAGGCTCTGCCAGGGCGATGCGGTCCCGGGCTACCAAGATCAGGGCAGCCGATCCGCTGGTAGTGGACACCTGTGGAACAGGCGGCGATCGAGTCAATACCTTTAACATCTCCACTACGGCAGCCTTTGTCGTGGCCGGTGGAGGGCTCACGGTCGCCAAACACGGGAACCGATCTGTGTCGTCCTTATCAGGGAGCGCCGATGTACTGGCGGCGCTTGGGGTTCGGATTGATCTGCCGACCGACGCGATCCAGGATTGTGTGAACGAGCTCGGCATCGGTTTCCTGTTCGCGCCGCTCTTCCACGGCGCCATGAAGCATTGTGCGTTGCCGAGACAAGAAATGGGAGTTCGGACGCTCCTGAACGTCTTAGGGCCGCTCACCAACCCGGCAGGTGCGACGATCCAGGTGCTTGGCGTCTACGACGCGAGGTTGCCTGAACTGCTGGCCAAGGTATTGATCCATCTTGGCACGAAGCACTGTTTTTTGGTGCACGGCATGGACGGGATGGACGAGATAACATTGACCGACCGGACTCGTGTCTCGGAGGGCAAGGGAGGCCTCGTGTCCAGTTACTACCTGGACCCGAACGATTTCGGATTAGAGCGTGTTCGACTCAAGGATCTCGTTGGAGGCGCCATTGAGGAGAACGCGCACATCACACGGGAGATTCTTCAGGGACGAAAAGGCCCAAGGCGCGATGTAGTCTGCCTCAATGCCGCCCCGGCATTTGTCGCCTGCCACAAGGTTAAAACGCTGCAGGAAGGCTTCGAATTGGCAGGGCGCATCATTGACAGTGGTGCGGCGATGGAAAAGTTGGAGCGGCTCATCGCGTTTACGAATAAGGTAGGAGGCAAAGGGCAATAGGCGATGGGCGAATTCTTGCTCGTTGGAGGGGCAATCATGATCGCACGACCGACGCTCGCAACACTGTTGAGGGGTCTGTGAAGGTCTGTACTGGAAAAGGCGCGCTTCGCGCACATTTTACGGTGCAAGACGTGATTAGCCTGTGGGATGGGTTAGCGAGCATGGCCCATTGAACAATGAACCTGTTTCGGACGAGCTAAGAGCAAGCCCATAGCCTGATTTCCATGATTCTCGATCGGATCCTCGAGCATAAGAGGGCGGAGATTCGGCACAAGCAGGGTCGGGGCTATTTGGCCGAATTGAAGTCGAAAATTCGGGACCGCGTCCCGCCGATGGAATTCACGGTGGCCTTGGAGGCGACAATACGGCCATCGAGCCCTGCGCTGATCGCCGAGGTGAAGAAAGCGTCGCCTAGCCTGGGCCTCCTCCGCCCTGAGTTTGAGAAGCAGTTCGATCCGGTCAAGATGGCCCGAGACTACCGAGAACATGGAGCGTCCGCAGTTTCAGTCTTGACGGACAAAGACTACTTTCAAGGAAGCCTCGGCGATCTGCTCGCCGTAAAAGATACAGTAGGACTCCCGGCCCTCAACAAGGAATTCATGGTCGACGAAATCCAATTCTATGAAGCACGAGCCCACGGCGCCGACGCGGTTCTGCTCATTGTCGCCGCGCTGGAACGGAGGCAATTGGTGGACTTTTTCGCGCTTGCTAGCGAACTTGCGCTGGACGTGCTCGTGGAGACGCACCATGAGCGAGAACTGGATACGGTGTTGGAGTGGTTGCCGAAGGCACGGCTCATTGGCATCAACAACAGGGACCTGAAGACCTTTTCGACAGACTTGGCCGTCACGCTCCGGCTTGCCAAACACATCCCACCGGGCAAGGTCATTGTGAGCGAGAGCGGGATTCACAAGCGGGATGATGTGCAACGATTGAAGGAAGCGGGAGTCCATGCGATGCTGGTCGGAGAGTCGCTGATCCGTGCAGAGGAGATCGGGGCCAAGATGAAGGAGTTGATGGGCGACCATCAGGAGAATGCGGGATGATCGGGAAACGAGGGCATGCCGGCCTGTACTTCCTGCTCGTCGGGTTTCTTATGGGACTGACCGGCTGTGCCGAGAGCGCGTTGGATGATTCAGCTTACAGGTGGGATGCCTGGTTAGGGACAAGTAAAGATGAACGGGTTCGGGAGTTAGGCATCCCAACTCGCTGTCATGCGTTCCGTTCTGGAGGTGAAGTGTGTGAGTGGCCTCTGAGGGCGGGGCCGGATACCGTGGATACAATTTCACTCTCCTTTGACCCACGTGGTGCTGTTTGCGAATGGATGTACCGAGGCTTCTACGGCGAACAACGGAGTCAAACCAGCTGTCCATAACGTGCTCCTTCCGATGTCGCGCGCCATCGACGGAACATGACTCACTTGCAAGGAAGAGGAAGAGTCTCGTTGAAGGAAGAGTGCCGTTGCTGCGATGAGAAGTGTGAAGATTAAAATCTGCGGGATCACGAATGCCGAGGATGCGAAGGCGGCGGTGGAGGCCGGCGCGGACGCGCTCGGGTTCGTGTTCTATGGCAAGAGTCTGCGGTGTGTAGAAGTAGGAATAGTCAGACGGATTGTCGCCGCGCTCCCACCCTTTGTGCTGCCGGTTGGCGTGTTCGTCAACGAAGATGTGAAGGTAGTCCGTGATCTGATGGAGGAATGTGGTTTGGCGCTGGCCCAACTGCACGGCGATGAGAGTGCCTCGTACTGTGAAACCCTGGCACGGCCGGTACTCAAGGCTCTCAGACTGCACAACAGGGGCTCCTTGTTGGCCATAGGGGAATACACAGGACGCGCGCAGGTCAGAGGATTCGTCGTAGACGCTATTTCTGAGAACGCCTATGGAGGAACAGGGCTTGGGGCTGACTGGAGTCTCGCGGCCGAAGTCGCGAAAGCTACCCCGGTGCTCCTGGCCGGAGGTCTGACGCCGGAGAATGTGCAGGAGGCGATCCGGACGGTTCGTCCCTACGGTGTGGATGTCAACAGCGGTGTGGAAGCGAGTCCGGGCAAGAAAGACCCCGCGAAGAT
>VBOJ01000199.1 GCA_005877775.1 Nitrospirota bacterium
ACATCCCGCAGCATCGTCTCGAGCGAACCGGTTTCTTCTCCCACCGCGACCATCTCCAGAGCCAGACGGGGCAGAATCTTGGGAGCATCCAGCGCCACGGCCAGCGTGCCTCCCTCGCGAATTTGCCCGACTGCGGTGGCCAGACCAGCGCTCAGCAATCGGTTGGACACCGCCCCCCGAGCAATCTGGAGCGCATCGACCAGAGGAGTTCCTCCACCGAGCACTGTGCCCAAGGTTCGCGTGAGTTGAATGGTATGGTGTCTGACCAGCACCTCTCCGAGGATCGGCAGCTTCAGTAGGATTCGGTCCCAGGTCAGTCGGCCACGGGGTGTCCTGTACCACATCCGAAAGCCGATCCCCGCTCCCGCCAACACAAGTCCCGCTGTGAGGAGATGCGCCTGCACCGTCCGGACCAGCGCAATGAGCGCTTGGGTTGCCGGAGGCAGAGACTTTGCCGTCTCCCCATACACAGCCACGAAGGTCGGCATCACATAGGTGAGCAGAAAGCCGACCACTGCGATCCCCACCACCACCAAGAAGGCCGGATAGGCCAAGGCTTTCGTCATCTTTTGACGGAGCGCGATCATCAGCTTGAGGTACGCGATGTACCGTTGGAGAACTTCCGGAAGGTTGCCGGACTGCTCACCGGCTCGCACAGAGGCAACGTAGAGTTCAGAGAACTGGTCGGGATGGCGGGCAAGGGCATCTGACGTGGCAGCACCGCCCCGGATATCCTGGCGTACCGCGCGCAAGGTAGCTTGAAAGGCTGGATGTTGGGCGCGCTCGATCAGCAGATCCCACACCCTCAGAATCGGCAGACCGGCCTTGACGAGCGCCAGCAGTTCCTGATTAAAGATCAAGAACTCCTGGAGGGACACCTTGCCCCAACGCCGAAGCAGCCCACTCTGAGCTGCCAACCACCCTCCTCGGCGCTGGAGCCGGAACACCAGGTACCCCTGACCTTCCAGTCGAGCCCTGGCCATCCCTTCATCGTCCCCCTCTATCTGACCTTCGACCGTGGTCCCATCCGGTCTCGCGACTCTGTACAGAAACACCGGCATCGTGCCCTACGAGACATCACCCCATTGCCTGACCGACAAGCCGGCAGCTGGTCGGTTTCACTGATCCCAATCCGCCATTCGCCTACCCTCCGTCACCTAAAGGGGGAGGCAGGAACAACTCCTGCCCGGCGAGAATGCGATCAGTCGCTAGCTTGTTGAGGGCCCGCAGCTCCATCAGATCCACTCGATACCGCCGCGAGAGGCTCCAGAGGGTGTCACCATACTTCACGACGATCTTCCCGGGAGGGATCGCCGTCGGATCATCTATGGGCTGCATTGGGACCGACGAGGCCGGTGAGACCTGATTTACGCGGGCCGCTGGGACTGCCGCCCTCCGCGCAGCGTCCTGACGCTCAGCCCGTTCAACGGTGACGTCTGGCTGGCCAGTTCTTCCCACAGCACGCGAGCGCACCTGCGGACGAGTTGGACTGACCATCTTCTGCTGGAGCTGATCATGCTGGGCAAGTTGCTGCTGCAGCTGACGCAGTTGCGACCGGAGGTTCCGTCCGCCATGTGTCACCCCTGCCCGCTCGTCACGGGCTCTGGCCAGCTCTTCACGCTGCAACTCGACCACTTGGCGTGCCTCAGTTAATCGCCGCTCAGCCTCTCGCAGCTTGCCTTCCATTTGAGCCCGTGCGACCAGCGCCGCTCCCAGCTCTTGGCGGCGCGTTTCCAACTCGGCGCGTAGATCCGCGACGGTCCGTTGTGCGTCCCTGGTCTGCGTCTTGAGCGCATCGATGGTCAACTGCAGATCCTCCATAGTCGGCCCGGGATCGAACTCAGCGCATCCCGCCAGGATCAACGCAGAGAACAGCGCACAGTAGGTCAGATGCTGCGTCATACGAACGAGCACAATCAGTCGCCCCTGCATGCCCCCGGAAGAATCGTCGTCACCATTGATTGTACGGGACGCCGTTTGTCCCGACCCGGTCAGAGCCGGAATACACGTCAACCACTCCACCCTCAATCGCGCCCACCGACGGTTCGGCGATTTCCTGCCACGTTCCCGCAGAGGATGTGAAGGGATCTGCCGGGATCTGCCTCAGGTAACCAGCACTCTTTAAGGCTTCAAGTGATGAGGGATACTTGCCCTGGTCGGCCCGATGCTGGTCAAGCAGATCCCGTATCGTAAACAGATCGTGCCGCAGGGCCGTTTCCCGCGCCCGCAGCACGGCAGCCTGATACGACGGCACCGCAAGCGTGGCGAGGATACCCACGATCGAGACGACGGTCATGAGCTCGATAATCGTGAAGCCGCCCGGCTGTTTGCGTGGCAGCTCACCAGTCGCGATACTTCGTGCCGTCCAACGCGACTTCCTGATGTACATCCGGTGGATCACTATAGCATCGCAGGAGCCAGTCGGCCTTGCCGGTCATCGGATCGAGGGGAACCTTTCTCAGATATCGCCTGACGGTCGTGCCACGCAACGCCGCCTCCTGGCTGCTCAGGGTCACGCCCAGCAGAGCATCGAGTGACTTGGGATGGCCATAGACTCCGCTGACTTCCTTGCAGGTCAGTTTGTTTTTGACGCAGAGCGTGCCGAGCAGGACATCTCCTTCGCGGTTCCACTCGATCTTGAATGAGTCGATCGCCGCTCGGATCACACGTAGTTGCTGGCGCAGTTCGATCTCCTGCGCTCGTTTCGCTGACACTCTGGTGAGCGGCATGGCGACTGACGCCAGAACCATGAGAATGGCCAGGGTCACCAGCAACTCGAGGAGGGTGACTCCACCCTCCCTCACCGGACCCTCACGATGCCAGGTCCCTCGATCGACGGCTGACCGTACTTGCCGTGATCCAGACCCTCCGGCATCTGGATTGCCAGGGGCGACACCCCTGGCGCTTTGCCGGCGAAGGTCAACATGACCAGCCCCCCATTTCCGGAAGCCGGTTCTCCCTGTCGGCGCATCGTGAGCTGCACAGAGCCCGTGCCGGGATTCAACGACGCTGTCACCGACGATCGGCCACCCCGTCGCTTCAGGAGCTCCCCTTCGACGACTCGACGGAACTCCAGGACCTGCGGGTCATACTCCACCGTCACCACTCCTTCTGTGAGACCTTCGAGGCTCTGCGCCACCAGGCCTATTTGAAATTCCTGGCCGATCCCTGTCGCGAGCTCGGACGGTTTGAATGTAAGGACCGTCCCGTGACCGGCGCCCGCACGAGAGGAGGATGGTACACCGAGGCTCCCAGCCAATCCCTCTCGTGCCCCAGGAGGATGCAGCTTCGATTGCGGTCCGTTTCCTCCGGTGCCGACCGACTTCTGGGTGGTGCTCGAGAACAGTGGCGAGGTCGCATAGAGGGACTCGGTCCCGGACCAAAAGGTTTGCATCTCCGGGCTCGGTGGAGTCATGGTCTGCACAATGTGGGGGGTGATCGTCAGGATGATCTCGGTCGTCTGCTTTAAAGTCGTAAAGGTGCTAAACAGCCACCCGATGAGTGGAAGGTCTCCCAGGAAGGGGACCGTCTGACGAGTTTTCTGATCTGTCTCCTGTATCAGCCCTCCCAACACAATCGTTTCGCCATCCTTGATGTTGAGCGCCGTTTCAGCACTTCGGTTGCCAAATGTAAACTGCTGGATCAGCGGCGAGGCCTGTAACGTGATCTGGGGCCCAAGACTGACAATGTCGATTTTCATCTTGAGTGACAGCTCGTTGCCCAGATGGATCGAAGGCTCAACTGTCAACTTGACCCCTGTATCCTTGAATTCGATCGAAGTGACGGTTGAGGTGGTCGGCACCGCACCGGTTGCACCTTGACCAGGCAAGACGTTTGTGGTGGAGAGCAAAATAGGCTGCTTGTTGCCAATGTTGATCTCGGCCTTCTTATTATTCACCACTCGGACCTTCGGTGAGGCCAGCGTTTTCGTATCATTCACCTGTTTGAAAAAGTCCAACAACACGGTTGTCGGGAGCCTGAATAGATAACTGTCCGGCCCAAGGCTGGTCAGTTGACGATAGGTAAACTGCTGGGGATCCGCCGCGAGCGTGCCAGTAAACCCTGGTGGGATCAGGCCAAGTCCCGCCTGCTTCGGGACATTCACTCCGTAGGTCATGTTCTTCGTCAGGTCAACCTCCAACACCTCGACCTCAAATAACACTTCCGACGATTGACGATCATTGGCCAGGATGATCCGCTCCGCGAGTTGAAGCTTTTCCGGCTGGTCCCGAATCACCACAGCATTGATGTCCTCGTTGGCATACATCCGTTTGCTGTCCAACATGCTTCTGAGCAACGTCAGCATATCCTTGGCTTTGACGTTGGATAGGTAGAAGGTCCGGATCATCAGATCCTGATACTGCTCTTGCTTCTGCTTGGTGTTCGGACTGACCAGGACGGTGTCAGGCCCCACTCGCCGGGAGAAGAGGCTGTTGCTGCTCAAAATGAGGTTCCAGGCTTGATCAAACGGCGTCTCTTGGATCGAGACACTGATCGGGTCGTTCCTCACATCCTTGTCAAAGACGACGTTGAAGCCAGCAGCTTTGGCTAACCCCTCCAGCACTTCTTTAATGCCGGCTTTCTGGAACCGTAACGTGATCGGCTGAGCGAAGCCCCCTTCCCTCTTGGAGGCTTGCTGTTGCTCTGCAAGGGCTGCAATACCCTCCAGCGCACGGCTGAGACTGGGGTCGAGCTCAGTCGCCCGTGTGTAAGCATCGATGGCTTCATCGAGTCGGCCGAGGTTGTGCAGTTGTTCAGCCTCTCGGACATGGTCACGGGCCTCCTTGAGACGGAGTGCCTCAGCAAAGGCTGCATGGTGCTCAGCACGGGAGGGTTCAAGACTCAAGGCCCGTTTGAATGCCTCGAGCGCCTGATCAAGCTGGTGTTCTTTGAGAAGTGCCCGTCCGCGTTCTTCATGCATAGCAGCCGCACGCTCTCTCGCCAAGGCAAGTTTGGACTGAAGCGGCAGATCGAAGGGGTCTAACTTGATCGCCTGTTGATAGGCAAGGACCGCCTCTTCCCAGTTCCCCTCTTCAACATGTTGGTCACCCCGTCGGGCATCCGCAGACATCAACAGGCTGCAGCCAGTCAGCAAGGCTACGACCAGGAGACTATGAACCCCGTACCACGGGTTTACGCCCGTGGCTTCGGGGTATACGCTTCGTGGATTACTCTGCACATTCCTCCCCATGTTTACAGACGGGGCTTCCTGTGGTCCGGGGTGAAGGATCTGCCGGGACCTCAATGTCACACCCCTCCTCCGCTATCTATTCATAAGGTTACACATAACATGAAGATCACAGAAAGCAAAGAGTTTGCCATAATTTCGAAGTGTTGCCGTTGGACCTGAGCGGGCAGCAATTGTAACAGATTCAGATGGAAGATCAATGCGGGCAGATCCTTTACGCAATCTCACATAGGGCGGATCGCGAGCGGTCGCTTGAGGAGCGGCAGAAGAGGCAGGAGTCGAGCCTGGCGGTAAGCCAGGCAGCAACGGCTGTTGAACGGAAACTCAGACAGCCGTCACAGTCTCCAGTACTTCATGGTGGCGGGCAAGGATCGAGGGGACAGGATACCTTTCACGTCAACCACGACTCCGCTCCCAAGGTCATTGAGTGGTTTCATCAGCTCGTGGATCCCCATCGCGATATAGGCCTGGTGCGCCACCGCCAGCACGATGCCATCGACCTTCTTGACCTGCTCCCACGGGACAAGTGGGATGTTATACTCCGCCATCGCTTCCTCCGGATGGGCCAAGGGATCATGGACGATCACCTGAAGGCCGTAGTCTCGGAGCTCATGAACGATGTCTGGAACGCGGCTGTTGCGCAAGTCCGGGACGTTCTCCTTGAAGGTGAGCCCAAGCACGGCGACCCGAAGGTTCTTGATCGGTCGATCCAGCCGGCTGAGAAGCTTGACGGTCTGCTCAGCGACAAACTTCCCCATCCCATTGTTGATCCGGCGGCCAGCCAGGATGACTTGAGGGTGATACCCCACAGATTCGGCCTTCGAGGTCAAGTAGTAGGGATCAACGCCGATGCAGTGTCCTCCCACGAGGCCCGGAGTGAACTTGAGGAAATTCCATTTCGTCCCAGCTGCTTCCAGCACCGCCCTGGTGTCGATGTTCAGTCGATTAAAGATGAGCGCCAGCTCGTTCATCAGGGCGATATTCAGGTCTCGTTGGGTGTTTTCGATAACCTTTGCCGCCTCGGCCACTCGGATGCTCGGTGCGCGATGGATACCGGCCTTCACGACCAATGCGTAGGTGCTCACCACGATCTCCAGCGTCTCTGTGTCCTGAGCGGATACAACTTTCACCACTCTCTCCAGCGTGTGCTCCTTGTCGCCGGGGTTGATTCGTTCCGGCGAATAGCCCAGTTTAAAGTCCACACCGCACTTCAGGCCTGAGGACTGTTCGAGCAATGGTTGGCAGATTTCCTCCGTCGCCCCGGGATAGACCGTGGACTCAAAGACAACGATCGTGCCTGGCGAGAGGTTGGCCCCGATCAGTTCGGAGGCCCGACGCAGCGCCGTCAGATCCGGCTGCAGGGATTCGTTGATGGGAGTCGGCACAGCCACGATGATAAAATCGGCTGTCTTGAGATCGGCTGGCTGACAGGTGTACTGGACTTGGGCGGCCTGCAGATCCGCCGCAGAAACTTCCCTAGTGCGATCAATCCCCCGGCGGAGTTCTCCGACCTTCTCCTCATCGATATCGAAGCCAACCACCGGGACGAGTTTACCGAATGCGACCGCGATGGGAAGGCCGACGTATCCCAGCCCCACCACCGCGATGCGTCTTCTTATGTCGTTCCCCATCGAGAACCTCCCGGCCAGACTTTTGGGAAAGCATGGCAGAACCTGACTCTTCAGTCAATCGTCAGCTTCGCTTTGGACACCGGGAAGCAGAAATCCAAAACTTTTAGAAATGGGGCGCATAAAAAGGAAGCCCTCTCCCCTTGCCTACACAGCTCATGGGAAGAGGGCTCCTGCAACGTGCGTATGGAGCTCAGTC
>VBOJ01000187.1 GCA_005877775.1 Nitrospirota bacterium
GAGCTTTGCTGAACAGGCCTGGATCGGTCGCACGCTGGCCATCGGGGACGAGGTTCGCCTGAGCATCACGGGCCCCTGCGGTCGCTGTGTGATGACCACCTTGGCCCAGGGAGATCTCCCGACCGATAGTGGGATTCTGCGCACGGCGGTCCAACACAATCAGGGCAATGTCGGTGTCTATGCCACCGTTGTGCGCGGCGGTATGATTCGCCGCGGTGATCGGGTGAGGCTAGACGCCTAAAAGGGGTGACCCGCCCCTCCGAATTTGCACGCTGACCCCAATGGCTGTGACCTGCGCGGCAAGGGTGGCTTCATCACCATCCCGGCAGTCAAGCGTCCCTTTACGCTCGATTGCGCCTTCGAATGACGCGGCCAAGAGGGTGCTCCAGGGAATACGCCGCAAGTGGCGCGGCGCTGAGGTTTCACGTTAGGCTTGTCGTGTGGCGGTCGAAACCGTGAGCCGATTCGTGATAGGCTCCCGCTGTGGTCTTTGAGTGGGATCCGGAGAAGGCAGCGGCAAATCTTCGCAAGCACAAGGTGTCGTTTGCTGAGGCAGCTTCCGTTTTTCTCGATCCGTTGGCGCTCACCTTTTTGGACCCGGACCACTCGGATGAGGAAGATCGCGAGATCACCATTGGCCCGTCTTCAAAACGGAGGATTCTGTTCGTTTCACACTGTGAACGAGGCGACCGCATCCGCATAATCAGCGCCTGAAGGGCCACACGCAAGGAGCGATTGCAATATGAGCAGAGAATCGGTGAAGAATCTCGTTGACGAGCTTCGACCTCAGTATGACCTGTCCAAACTAAAAGGCGGAGCGCGTGGCAAGTACTACAAGCGGGCAATCGCGGGGACGAATCTCGTCTTGATCGAGCCCGATCTTGCGAAGGCCTTCCCAGACACTGACTCCGTGAATCGGGCACTGCGCACGCTGCTCGATGTCGCCAGTGTGGCAGCGGGGCCAGCGCGTCGCCGACGATCGAGGCCTAACAAGAAGCTCAAGCGAACCGCTGGGAAACGTCGCCGACTAGCCGCATCGCGTTAGCCCAATGGCTGCATTGCGCAACTTACCGCTCAAGGAGTGATTAAATCGCTCACTTCTTTTTTGTGTCCGTGGGCTCTTCAGCGAACAGCAGCCAGAGCAGGATGATGAAGCCAACCCCTACCGCTCCGATGAAATTGGCTTCAGAGTTTTTTTTCATTCGCGGACGCCCCAAATAGCTGACCCGCTCCTCCGACATTGCATTCTGACCTTAATGCCTGACCTGTGGCGATTCCGACGATAGCTTCAGGGAGAGGAGGATGAGAGCCGTGGTCAGACGAGGGCTGTTCCTCGTTCAGTCACTGGTTGCATGGTGGGCTGTAACTGCAGCGTTCGTGCTAATGGTGAGCGT
The DNA here is from genome assembly GCA_005877775.1 of Nitrospirota bacterium. Lineage (GTDB taxonomy): Bacteria > Nitrospirota > Nitrospiria > Nitrospirales > Nitrospiraceae > NS-7. The sequence goes on from VBOJ01000187.1 coordinate 1,395, forward strand.
CATCCCTGCGGTCGCAGAAGATGCTCCTCCCTCCACAGGATCGAATTCTGTTGACTGCCGCTATGATTTCTCCAGGCCGATGCCGGCAGAGAACGGTGCTTCCCAGCCGGTCGAGGCATTCCCGGAAAACGATGTGTTCCGACCGCTGCTGGCGGACCTGAAGCAGCCACGGTTCTTCGCCACTTGGCAGGCGGTCCATGTCCGCAACCCAAGTCCGGCGGCGAATATCGGGTCAACAGTCAATGTCGGATCAGTGGGCTTTGGCGAGAACTTTGGTTTGGTTGGACGGCGGAATGGCTGCGATGGGTGGCAGGTCGGCATTCTCGCTGGCGTCTTTGCGCAGTTCAATCTGGATTCCGGGTCCACTGATCTTATCAATGCGGACTATGTGGTCGGATTTCCTGTCTCGTGGCGGAGCGGACTTGTCTCTGCGCGGGTGCGGCTCTACCATCAGAGTAGCCACTTGGGCGACGAATTTGTCCTGGGAAACCCCGGGTTCCAGCGAGTGAACCTGAGTTTCGAGGCGCTTGAGGCGCTCGTCTCCCTTGATGCTCCAGGAGGGTGGGGACGAGTGTATGCCGGCCCAACCTATCTGATCAACCGGGAACCGGCCACACTGGACAGGAATGGGGTGCATTGGGGGATCGAGCTGCGGGGGCCGACCATCCGCTCACCGGTCTTGGGTGGTGCGCTGCCGGCTCTTCGCATGAGTCCCGTCTTTGGAGTAGACTTCAAAACATTTGAGGAATTGAAGTGGACCTTGAATACGAATATCGTGGGTGGTCTCGAGTGGCATCGCACAGGCAGCTCCCGCCGCGTCCGTTTCCTAGTGAATTATTATAATGGCTTCCCCCCCTATGGGCAGTTCTTTCAACAGTCGAAGCTTCAGACGGTCGGGTTTGGGTTCTACCTGGAGTTTTGAGAAATCTCAGCCGAGCGTGATGGCTGGTGATGTGACTACTGGCCTGTGGGAAATTGGAGTTAAAGTATTATATCATTCGTGGACGCCCACAGGGCTGACCCGGTTCTCCGAAATTGCACTCTGACCCCAATGGCTTGCCCCGAGTCTGAATCTAAGTGGTCTAACCCCTGTGCGTTCTCTCGGGTGACTGGACAAGGAGCACGGAAACTGGGTAAGTCATTGGACCGGGAGGAAACATCATGCCCTTGACCGCCTATAACCGCGTTCCGCTTCCTTCTTTTATGTATGGCACGGCTTGGAAAAAAGAGGCCACGGCGCAACTGGTGCAATTAGCCGTGGCGTCAGGCTTCAGGGCCATCGACACGGCCAATCAACTGATCCATTACCAGGAAGCCCTGGTGGGTGAAGCCCTGCAGGCACTCAAGCAGAAAGGGATCACGCGAGACACCCTGTTTCTCCAAACCAAGTTTACTCCGGTCAATGGCCAGGACCATCGCACCCCCTACGATGCCTCGGCCGATCTCACTACCCAAGTCCGGCAGTCCTTTGACAGCTCGTTGACCCACCTCCGCACCGAGTATGTGGACTCTTATGTCTTACACGGACCCTATTCGCGGCGGGGCTTGGGGAACGCGGATCGGGAGGTGTGGACGGCCTTGGAAGGGCTCTATCAATCAGGGAAAACCAAAATGATTGGCATCAGCAATGTCACGGCTGAACAACTCACTCAGCTCTGTGAACAGGCGAATGTGAAACCCATGGTGGTGCAAAACCGGTGCTATGCGGCGCTCGGATGGGACAAAGAGGTGAGGGAGATTTGCCAAGACCATGGCATCATCTATCAAGGCTTTTCGCTGTTGACTGCTAACGGAGCAGTCCTTGCTGACCCAGAAGTTCGGACCATCGCCACACGGTTAGGGACTGGTGTCGCACAGGTTATCTTTCGGTTTGCCATGCACATCGGGATGCTCCCGCTGACCGGAACCACGAGCCCACAACATATGAAAGAAGACCTCCAAGCCGAACAGTTCGTACTGTCCACCGAAGACATCAAGCGGATTGAAACGATCGGGATGTAACGAAAACACCCCGGACCATAGGGGTCAGAGGGTGCGGCGTGAGTTATTGGCTTCAGCCGTGATGAAGTCGTTGAGCAGCCGACACCCGGCGAAGAGCGTCGCCTCCTCGTTCCGAATCCAGCGGCTGATAACACCCAGGTAGGCGAGCCGGTCCGCGACCGCCTTCATGTCTTGGATGCCGGTGTCAGACCGGGCGAGGGTGGGATTCACCGGTTTGCCGCGCTCGATCAGGTACCACAGCAGCCGCCGCTCAGGGCCCTCGCCGCTCTCGGCCGCCAGACGCTGAACAAAGGGTTCCCACTGACATCGCCCCGTCGCCACGGCCTGCTCCAGGGTTCGGTGCTTCTTGTCTCCTCCCCGGTCCATGTAATGGAGAATCAACTTGGTCAGGTAGGGATGGTTCCCGGTCCACGCGGCCACGGCAGCGCTCGTGTCCCAGCCGATCAGCCGTCGCGTCTCCCCATCGAGAAGAACTGACAGCGGGACCACTCGGAAGTACCGGCCGGCCAATATTCCCGAGTGGCCGAGCATGGTTCGCAATCGGCGCCCGCCGGTCACGATGATGCTGACCGGTTTTGCCGCCGACACCCGCACGAGCAGCGACTCGATCGCCGAGTCGGCGACGCGATCCAGATTATCCAGGACGACGATCGAACCGGGAACCACGTCGATCCGGGGAGAAGGGTCGGCGCCAAACTCTATCTCGAGCACCGTGCGGTCAGTCAGCCCTTGCAAAGCGGTTCGAACCAGCGAGGTCTTGCCCAGTTTCGGCCCTCCGACCACCGCCAGCGACTCGCCTCGCGCAATGCGCCTACGCAGATTCCTGACGAGCCCTTGGCGACCAATGAACGCGTCTCCGGTTGCGGGACAGGGAGTGAACGGTGGGATGGACATGACCCACTCTACCACAGAGAGATCAGCGGGGAAGTCATAGGTTTCAGGAGACCTTGGGGGCAGAGGATTATTTCATTGACAGTAACTGAGCACCGGGGTAGGTTCCACACCGGCTTGCTGGCGAGATCCTCCGGCCATGGCTCGTCTGCCCAAACAGCTACCCGCTCCTCCGAAATTGTACGCTGACCCCAATAGCTCCATTCTGACGCCACGGTTCTCACGACTTTATTTAGGAGGGTAAACGAATGTGGAAATCACTCGCAGCAGCAGCAACGCTGGCCTTCGCCATTGTTAGCCCGACTGTCGTCGTCGCTCAACAGGCGCCTGCTAGTCAGAAATCGGTGCCTGAGCAACTCGTCGACGCTTTCAACGCCGTCTTCGGCGTCCATCCTGGAGCGCGTGCCAATCACGCAAAGGGCGTTATATTGGAAGGCACGTTCACGCCGAGCGCTTCGGCAGCGTCCGTGAGCAAGGCTGCTCATCTTCAAAAACAAAAGAATCCGATTCCCGTGACGGTCCGATTCTCCGATGGTTCGGGGTCACCAACCGTCCCCGACACAAACGAGATGCCACGGGGCATGGCCGTGAAATTTGCACTGGCGGACGGGTCCAAGACGGATCTCGTGGTCCTTTCCTTCAACGGCTTCCCCGTTGCCACGGCGGAAGAGTTCAGGGACTTTCTCCTCGCGATCAGTGCGAGCGGCCCCGATGCTCCCAAACCGACCGCCTTCGATAAGTTCTTGAGCTCTCATCCGACGGCGAAAGCGTTCGTGGAAGCCCCGAAGCCACCACCGGTGAGTTACGCCACCCTGACGTATTTCGGTATTAACGCGTTCAAATTCACGAACGCGAAAGGGGTTGCCACGTTCGGTCGTTATCAGCTTCGGCCCGTCGCCGGCGAACAGTTTCTCACCAAGGAGCAGGTCTCAAAGATGGGACCAGACTACCTTCTCGATGAGATCGGCGACCGGGTTCGTCGCGGCCCCATCAAGTTCAAACTGATGCTCCAAGTGGCCGAGCAGGGCGACAAGATCGACGACCCCTCGATTGCATGGCCAGACACTCGCAAGAAGGTCGAATTGGGAACGATCATGATCACCACAGCTACGAAAGAGAGTCACACTGCAGACAAACTGCTTTTCCTGCCGGGGGCGGTGCTTCCCGGCATCGAGGCGGCCGATCCGATGATCGCGGCGCGTTCAGCGGCGTATCCGATTTCGTTTGTCCGCCGGCTCAAGCCGCAGTGACGCGAGCCGGCCCGGATTTTACAGACACCTCAAAAGGATGAACCGCTCCTCCGAAATTGCACTCTGATCCCCCTAGTTCTGATAGACTTCTGAAACCAACTCATCGTAGAGGAGAGGGACATGAAAACAGTAGTTGCCATGCTCGTCACATTCACTGTGTTGTTTGGCGTGACTCTTTCGTTGCAGGCTGAGACGACTTCAACGGAGAAACTTGCGAAAGAGACCCTGCAGCATGTCAGTCAGGGGAGCGCTGCCTATCTCAAGCGAGATTACAAACAGGCGATCCATTTGTACAGTCAAGCGCTCGAGCTGGAGAAGAGAGAACCAACCCTCGAAAAGAATATCTGGAGGGTTGTTGT
>VBOJ01000195.1:0-6048 GCA_005877775.1 Nitrospirota bacterium
CCAAGAGTCTCACGAGCCCATTTGCTGAGGAACGGGTTGGGAGAGACGCAGTCCACCCGGTAGCCGCGATCGAGCAACTTGCGAGCTGTATTTCCAGCGCCGCATCCAACGTCCAGAATGGTCTCGACACCTTCTGGAATGTGCGACAACAAGAAGTCAGTGTACTGCGCCTGCGCCTTAGGGAGATTTTGAAGCTCAACTGGTAGGTTTTCTGTCCAAAATCCGTAATGGAGGTCGTCCATCTTAAGGCAGAATCGGCCCAGGATCAGGCCAAGAGCCAGACCGAATTCCCGAGAGGGCATAGATTCGGGAGCGTTCAACTGCATAATCGACCCTTCTGTAACATTCCCATAGCCAATCTTGCAAGGACGTTCTGAAAAAGCTCGGGAGAGTATTCGTTATTTAAAAGCCCCTATGATTGATGTTGTGTGCGCGGTGCGCCAGCACGAAGGGAGGTTCGGTCACGCTCTTCTCCAACTAACCCTTCAGCTTCCGCTTCAAGTGTTTCTCAACGCTGGCCACCTTGCTGGACAGCCGGCCGGAGTACCCTTTCCGATAGTCCATTTTGATCGTGCAGGAGATCCGGTTGCAATCCTTGCGCATCCGCTCAAAACATTGGCGGACCACAGAGAGCACTTCGTCCCAGTCCCCTTCCAAGACGGTTCCCATCGGATTCAGCCGATAGTCCACCCCGCTCCGATCGATGATGTCTAGTGAGCGAGAGACATATTTCCCAACACTCTCCCCTTTCCCGAGCGGGGACATGCTGAACTCCAGCAGGACCATGGTTCCTCCCGTCATCCGTCAGGCGTGAGGCGTCACACGTGAGAGGAAAGCCCTTCGCCGCACACCTCACGCCTTACGTTTGCTGCCGTTGCTCCCGCCAAGCCTTGGGGTACTCCACTCTGCCGGTGAGCCTGAATTCGTTCACAGTGTCCCGCAACAGGGCACGCCGCTGTTCGAGGTCCGGCTCGGTTGCCTTGGTCTCATCCCGAATCGCTGCCAACCCTTCCAGGAACGCCGCAAACTCGTCGTCAAACACCTGCTCGAGCTCTTGCCGAAGCCGGCTCGCCAAGGCGGGGGCGACACCGCTGGTGCTGATTGCAAGACGCAGATGCCCACGACTGACGACGGCCGGCATGCTGACTGTGGACCATTCCGGTTGATCCATTGACCAGAGCAGAAACCGCTCCTTCTTCGCGAGTTCAAGCAGCGACGTAGAAAAGTCCAAGTCGCCTCGCAGCGTGTTGATCACCAGGAGCACTCCTTCCGTGTCGGCTGCCCTGAAGAGGCGCCCACGGTGAAGCACCTTGGCTGTTGCCGTCAGTTTCCGGAGCGTGTCGTTCAGGGTCGGATGAATGACGGTAACCTTGGCACCGGCTTCCAGGAGGCGGCGCGCTTTTTCAGCTGCTTCGTCTCCCCCACCGAGGACCAAGCAAGTCCGGCCTTTCACGTCCAGGGAGAGTTGAAAACCAGGATTCGCAGGCATCGTCCCTCCTCCATTGATACGCCGCTGCGTATCATACAACAGGACGACGCTCCCGTAAACGTCGCCTCCCCTTTCGGCTGATCCCCTTGTATAATGCAGGCCATGCCGAGCCCACAGCGATACGAGGCCCTTGTCAGCCGGGTCGAGGCGCTTACACCTCGCGTCAGAGCGCTGCACCTGAAACTCGACCGCCCCATTGAATTCGTCGCGGGGCAGTTCGCCTATGTTCTGATCGAGCGCGAAGGCCGGTTGATCAAGAAGCCCTATTCGATCGCCTCTCCTCCCTCTCAATCTCCAACAGATCACCTCGAGCTGGCCATCACGCTGGTCCCCGGTGGCTATGTCTCCACCTTGCTCCACGGGATGCGAGGTGGAGAAAAGCTGACGATTGAGGGAGCGGCTGGTCGGTTCGTCGTCAAGGATCCGGGCGCCTCTGACCTCGTCTTCGTGGCGACCGGCACCGGCGTGGCTCCCATCAGAAGCATGCTGCTGACTCTCTTTCAGCGAGGGTGTTCGCGGAACGTCTGGCTTATCTTCGGCGTCCGACATGAGGACGAGATTCTATACCTTGCGGACTGGCGCCGGTTGGAGACCGCCTACCCGAGCTTTCATTTTATTCCCACAATCAGCCGCCCAAAATCGGCTGAGTGGATGGGCGAGGTGGGATATGTGCAAACCAAACTTGCCGGCTACGTCCCGGAGCCAAACGGGAAGCTCGTGTTTGTCTGTGGTGTGGTGCCGATGGTGAAGGATGTGACCAATGCCCTGGTCGCGCTGGGGTATAAGCCCCAACAAATCAAAGTTGAAAAATACACCTGAGGGAGATGGTTGTGGCGAAGGATATGATGAAGGTTGTCAGCATGGCGGGAGGGGTGATCGTGCTGGCGGGCATCGCGGCCTGGATGGGGCTGGCTCATGGCTGCGAAGAGCCGAAAGGCCAGGGCGTGATTGCTGGGCAGGTGAAGATTACTCCGGCCTTGGCCTCACGGGTGAGTCCGACGGATGTGCTGTTCATCATCGTCCGGCGCCCACAGGGGCCACCGAGGCCGATCGCCGTCAAGCGGATTGATCAGCCGCGCTTTCCGGTCTCATTCGAGATTACCAACGACGATGTGATGGTGGAGGGATCTGAACTGAAAGGAATGGTTGAACTGGTGGTGCGGCTGGATAAGGACGGACGAGCAGGACCACCTCAGCCTGGCGATCTGGAAGGGCGATTCGACAGGAATCCCACTCTGGTGGGTGGCCGCGATCTAGAGATCACGATCGACAAGGCGTACTGAACGACAGGTCTGAGTCCTGAGTGCTGGGTTATGAGTTGAGAAGCTCCTCCGTCTTCAACTCAGCACTCATCACTCAAAACTCATCGCTGACGGGATTACGGCTCCGGCAGGTCGCTATCCAGCTCCATGTTCCAGTACAGATAGTCGCGCCAGCTTTCCGGGGCGTTCCTGATCCCGATGGTGATGGTAATGACAGGGTTCCAACGCGGCTTCACCGGCTTCCGGACCAGTTTCAGGCCAGCCTCTTCCGGCGTGTGGCCGCTCTTCCGATTATTGCAGCGCCAGCAGGCAGTGACGATATTTTCCCAGGTCTTTCGCCCGCCTTTGGCGATCGGCATGACATGATCGAACGTGAGGTCCTCAGACTTAAACTTATGGTTGCAATACTGACAGGTATAGCCATCACGAGTGAAAATATTGATGCGCGAGAACTTCACTGCCCGATGGCTATCCTTCAGCCGTACCATTTTAAGCAAACGCATCACGGCCGGCAGCTTGATCGTGATGGAGACTCCCTTAATATCGCGGTCGTATACTTCCAGGACCTCCACTTTCCCCTGCCACAGCAGGGTAATGGCTTTCTGCCAGTGGACGACTCGAAGCGGTTCGTAGGTGGAGTTGAGTAACAGTGTCAGTTCCATGCACTCTTCCCCTGTTGTGCTGTTGACTAGAGCCTACCTGTTCTCTGAGGCTCTGTCGCCTGTTTTGAATATGTATGCCATATTCACTCTATGAAATCAAGCCATTCACTCGCCATAGGCGCTCGAAGCGTGTCCTTGAATTCACGTCGCGACCTCAGTAAGCTAATGCCCTATCTCTGTCGGTCACACCGAGGGACAAGGGGCGATGACCAAGTGTATCACTGTCGCCAAAGTCGCAGATCTCGAGCCAGGGGCTTGCCTGTCCGTCGAGGCGGGAGGGGTTGGCGTGGCGCTCTTTAACGTAAACGGCATGATCTATGCGTTGGAGAATACCTGTCCACATGCTGGAGGACCATTGGGCGAAGGCACGCTCGCGGGTGAGGTCGTGGAGTGTCCGTGGCATGGATGGCGGTACAACGTCAGGACTGGTGAAAAACTGGGGAACCCCGAGATTAAAGTCACCTGTTATCAGGTTCAGGTGACAGGGGACTTGATCCAGGTCTCAGTCCCGCTTGAGTCATGAGGGAATTTATCGTGACAGAGTGCTCGACTCGGCTGGCATCAGATCGGCGGCCGGGAGCGTCAGCGCGACAACCGACTTGGTGCCCAGATCCACACGCCAGGTATATTCTCGCTCGAACCACTGCGTCGTGCCCTGTTCTCTCAAATGGATTTTCACGAGATACAGATCCCCTTGCTCCTGTTCCACCCGCCATTCTCCTAGCCGGACTCCTTGACCACGAGCGGCGATGGCCTGGACGCGATCGGTGAGTGCCTGCCGCAGGGTCGGTGCCCGCTGTGCCTTGTGAGTCTGGACCAGCGCCATGGCTTCGGCAGCCTGGGCATCAGCCATCGGATTGAGGGTAGGTGGTTTCAGAAGCCAGTAAGCCAGCCCCCCGAGCAGGAAAAGGCCGACAACCAAGTAATGGAGAAGCTTGACCACCGATGTAGAACTCTCTGCTTGGCTGGGTGTTGGGGGATTGGCCGGAGAAGGAGGATTATTGCTTGGAGCCACTTGGACCACTGCCTACGCGTGAGACTCCCTTTCCGCAGCATTGAGGCGATGTCTGTGTGACCGGCTGGAACTGGGAAGCGATGCGCTCGTTCAGAGCCTGTCGCTCACGCATGATCTGGTCATAGACATAGTTTCCTGAATTATAGATGGGTCTCGATGACGATGGCGGACCGTTCGTGGAACCGGCGTTTCGCCCATGCCTTCCTCCCGCGACCACCTGTCCGCTCTGCAATTGGTGCTGCTGGTGCCTGAGGAACTGCTTGAACGCGTCCACCGGGGAATGCACGTCTCGGCGGCACCAGAACCCCGAAAAAATCGGGGACAGGAGAGGCACCCAATCGTACTGGGTTCTCACCATCTGGTCAGGCGCATCGAGCAGGATCTGGGGCAGATCGAGGTCTGCAGGATTGATCGCGTTAGGCTGGGATGCAGGCTTCTCTTCCTGGGCCACTCTCAGATTTTCTGACGGTGCCTGGGCCGGTGGCGCAGGGTCAGAGGCACGGGCTATGGGAAGATGATCACCAGGCTTCGAGGAAGTTGTCGCCTTTCCGTCAAAACGATGAACGGCAATCGGGCTTCGCTGGGTAGAAGGGGGAATTCGGCCGGAATCATCAGTGATGACCATCGTGCCGGAGGCATCAATCCAACTGTAAAACTCGCCTGGGAAGACTGCAGAGGGGGAACTGGCAATCCCGAGCAGGAATGCCACGGCCGAGAGGCCTCGTGCATATGCCCCACGATGGACTCTCATACTAACAGCATAGTCGCTGGGAGGAAGAAAAGTCAACGAGCCACAACGTGACGCACTTGACAGCAATGGAACCCGATGTGATACAACTACCCGCCAACTGAGCGATTTGTAAGGCCATGAAATTCTTTATTTATTCTGACTGCCTGAATCCGACGCAATTGAAACGGCGGGCACCGGAACACCAGTTCGTTTGCAAGGCCTACCTGGAGGACCATACGGTCCAGTTCTGCCGCTGGTCCTCCCAATGGCGATGCGGTCTGGGGAGCGTGGCTCCGTCACCAGGCGAACGGGTGTGGGGCATCGTGGTGGAGATCACGGAAGAAGACCTCAAGCTGCTGGACGAGTTCGAAGACGAGGTGCCGGCAGGGGCCTTCCGGCATCTCCCAGTCACTGTCGTCACCGAGGAAGGTGAAAAAATGCTTGTGACGACGCACGCCGCGACGCCGATCGGGAAGTTCAAACCCAAGGAGCACTATCTCGAATGGGTCCTCAAGGGCGTCAGACATTGGAAACTTCCAAGTGAATGTGTCGAGAAGTGGCAGTCATTCATGCCGCGCTAATCCAAGGAGCCTATAGCAGATAGCGTATTGCTAATGGTCAGTTTTCACCTGAGAGCCATTCGTCATCAGCCATCAGCTCCTCAACGCCAAAGGAGAAAGCATGCCAAAGCCCAAATACCACATTGTCGTGTGCACAAACTCGCGTCCACCGGGCCATCCCAAACCCTCTTGCGGGGCCGCCGGATCACCCGGCGTCATGATGGCGTTCAACATGGGGCTGATGGAGCGAGGGTACCAGCCCGGGCAAGTGCTGGTGACCAGTTCCAGTTGTCTCGGACCTTGCGAACAGGGTCCGACTGTGGTGATCTA